>NZ_AP025506.1:3029885-3332873 GCF_024347595.1 Vibrio pomeroyi
GCCGCAGCTTCTGAGCTTGAGGTTTCAGGCAGCTACTCTAGCCAAACCTATCTTGATACCGCAACCAAAGGTTACTGGCATCTCAAAGAGTACAACCTGCAGTACCTAAACGATGGTGAAGAGAACATCATTGATGAGTATTGCGCCCTACTCGCAGCCAATGAGCTGTACCGAGTAACACAAGACGAACAATACCTATCAGAAGCAAGAACTTGGGCGACTCGTTTAATCTCTCGCCAACAGTCAGATGACTCATTTGAGCACTTCTGGTCAGCAAACGCTGATGGCACTCGACCATACTTTCATGCAGCTGAAGCTGGCCTTCCAGTGATTGCTCTGTGTGAATACATCGACAATGAAACCGATACTGAGCTGAAAGAACAGGCTCGCACAGTTGTTGAACAAGCATGTCAGTTCGAAATCAACATCACCGATAAAGTAACCAACCCATTTGGCTACCCACGACAATACGTTAAAAATGTTGATGGTGATAAGCGCCATGCTTTCTTCGTCGCTCAGAAGAACGAGACTGGCTACTGGTGGCAAGGCGAAAACGCTCGTCTTGGCTCAATCGCAACCATGGCGTACTTAGTTCAACCACACATTCAAGACAGCGAACTACAAAAGCGTTTAATCCAACTTTCACAGAACAGCCTAGATTGGATTTTAGGTCTCAATCCATACCACATGTGCATGCTTGATGGTCATGGTCATAACAACCCTGACTACTTACCGCAACTTGGGTTTTTCAATGCGAAAGGCGGTATTTGTAACGGCATCACCGCTGGCTTTGAAGATGACCAAGACATTGCGTTCAATCCACCAGCACAAAAAGATGACATGCTCCAAAACTGGCGCTGGGGCGAGCAATGGATCCCTCACGGCGCTTGGTTCCTATTGGCAACCGCTGCGCAATTCAATTTCCTAACACAGCGTAAGGAGCAATAATCATGACTCTTTACTACGTAGGTATTGATGGTGGCGGCACGTCTTGTCGTGCTCGTATTCGCGATGACCAAGGCACACTCATTGGTGAAGCGAAAAGTGGCAGCGCTAACATCCTTTTGGGTGTTGATGTTGCGATGAGCTCAATTGTTGATGCGATTACTCAAGCCGCGCAGCAAGGGCAACTCGACTCAAATCATTTTTCCAATATGCATATCGGCCTTGCATTAGCTGGCGCTGAGCAAAAGTCGGCATGGTTCGATTTCATGGCTCAACCACACCCTTTCGCAAGTATGACGCTCAACACTGACGCCTATGGTGCTTGTATTGGCGCTCACAATGGCCAAAACGGCGCCATCATGATTGGTGGAACTGGTTCATGCGGCATCTACCTACAAGATGGTGTTCAGCACGTGGTTGGCGGTCGTGAATTCCCAATTTCCGACCAAGGTGGTGGCGCGGTTATGGGCCTTCGCTTGATTCAACAAGTTCTGCTTGCTGAAGATGGTATTCGCAACAAGACACCACTGACTCAACACGTGATGAACCACTTTGGCAATGATGTTGATGCCATCGTCGAATGGTCAAAAGGCGCTATTCCAAAGGACTACGGTCAATTCTCGCCAGTGATTTTTCAACTGGCTAACGAAGGCGATGAGCTCGCTATCGAGATGCTCAAGCAAACCGCCGCTGATATCGAAATGTTTGTACTAGCACTGCATCGTAAAGGTGCGGACAAGGTGTGCCTAATGGGCAGTATCGCAGAGCGCATTCTCAACTGGCTATCACCTCCAGTACAACAATGGATCGTTGAACCTCAATTTGACGCTATCGAAGGCGCATTGATGTTTGCAGGTAAACCACAACACAATTTGTATCAACAGGCTTAGCAGGGAAGTTATATGAATTATCGCATCGACTTAGCTGTTCTTTCTGAACAAAAAAATAACTGCCGATTTGGCCTTACGGTACATAACTTAAGTGACCTTGACGTAACAGATTGGTCACTGCATTTTGCGTTTGACCGATTCATCCTTCAAGAGAGTCTGTCGCAGGGTGAACTGACTCAAGTTGGCAGCTTTTGTTCGTTCAAACCAAGTTCGTCAGTGTTAAAAGCGAACAACCATTACTACCTTGAATTCAGTATTCAAAGCGCCCCATTCCGTTTTTATTCTGACGGTCTAAACGATGCCTTTATCCAAACGCATCACCAAGGCGAAACCTCAGCACTGCCAGTTGCGATATCACCCATTGTTCTGGCGTCACCATACCGTGAACGCAATCAGATACCTGAAGTGAACGCTGCTGAGGTGGCATTGATTCCTCAGCCGAACCAGATCGAACTTAAGCAAGGTAGCTTCGCCCTAAACAGCGAATGCAAGATTGAGGTTCAGTCTCACCTTGCAGATAAAGCCGTCACTTGGCTGAAACAAGAATTACTTTCTACCTTTGAACTGTCGATTTCGAATCAGCTTCCAACGGGAGAAGGCGATGACCTTCTATTTCGTAGTAATCCGACTTTAGACGAAGCCGAATACAAACTCCGCATTACTGAACAACAAATAATTGTTGAATCAGGCAGCCAATCTGGTTTCACACACGCTGTAGCAAGTCTGATTCAATTGGTTCAACAACAGGGTGCAGAAAGCTTCTCTGTGCCATGTTGCAAAATCGCCGACCAACCACGCTTTAAATACCGTGGCATGATGCTGGACTGCGCGCGTCACTTCCATTCAGTGGAGCAAGTGAAGCGCTTAATCAACCAATTGGCGCACTACAAGTTCAACGTTTTTCATTGGCACCTAACTGATGATGAAGGTTGGAGAATCGAGATAAAGAGCCTACCTCAACTTACTGAAATCGGTGCTTGGCGTGGTCCTGACCATGCATTGGAACCGCAATATACCCATATTGCTGAAAACTACGGCGGCTTCTACACACAACAACAGATTCGCGAAGTTATTGAATACGCAGAACAACGTAGTATCACGGTTATCCCTGAGATCGATATCCCGGGACACTGTCGCGCCGCGATCAAATCACTGCCTAATATGTTGGTAGAGCAAGCTGACACCACTCAATACAAGAGTATCCAGCACTACAACGACAACGTGCTAAACCCAGGCTTGCCGGGTACTTACCAGTTCCTAGATGCGGTTATTGAAGAAGTTGCAAAGCTATTCCCTAGCGAATTGATTCACATGGGCGCAGACGAAGTACCACCGGGTGTGTGGACTAACAGCCCTGCCGCTCAAGCACTGATGAAAGAGCACCAGTACCAAGACAGCAAAGACTTACAAGGTCACCTATTCCGCTATGCCGAGAACAAACTTAAGCAACTTGGCAAACGTATGGTGGGCTGGGAAGAAGCTCAGCACGGCGACAAGGTGAGCAAAGAGACCATCATCTACTCGTGGCTCAGCGAAGAAGCGGCTGTGAACTGTGCTCGCCAAGGCTTTGATGTGGTACTGCAACCTGCACAATTTACCTATCTCGACATGACCCAAGATTATGCACCGGAAGAGCCGGGCGTAGATTGGGCTTCCGTTATCCCATTAGAACAAGCTTATACCTACGAAGCGCTTGCTGAGATATCCGACATCGACCCAATTCGTAAGCGGATCCGCGGAATTCAGTGTGCTTTATGGTGTGAGATCGTCACCAACCAAAAGCGTATGGATTACATGGTATTTCCAAGAATTAGCGCTTTAGCTGAAGGATGTTGGACACATAAAAACAACCGAAACTGGCTAGATTACCTATCTCGCCTAAAGGGTCACTTGCCACTACTCGACAGGCTCAATGTCGATTATCGCAACCCTTGGAAAGCTGAATAAAACAAAACCACAGCACACTCACATCGAGTGATTGCTGACTCAAATTAAGGTGCTCAGTCTAATAAAACTCAGCATTACTATTTAAAAATTAGCTGCATAGATGCAGTTTGTTAAAAAGGAAATGACAATGAAATACGGCTATTTCGATAACGACAATCGCGAATACGTCATCACTCGCCCTGATGTACCAGCACCTTGGACCAACTACCTAGGTACTGAAAAGTTTTGTACCGTGATTTCGCACAATGCGGGCGGTTACTCGTTCTACAATTCTCCGGAATACAACCGTGTTACTAAATTCCGTCCGAACGGTACCTTTGACCGTCCTGGACACTATGTTTACCTACGTGATGATGAGACGGGTGATTACTGGTCTATCTCTTGGCAGCCTGTGGCAAAGAGCCTAGATGAAGCGAATTACGAAGTTCGTCATGGCTTGTCATACTCAAAGTTCAAATGTGAATACAGCGGTATTACCGCGACCAAAACACTATTCGTACCTAAAGGCGAAGATGCAGAAGTTTGGGATGTTGTCCTAAAGAACAACACGGATAAGCCACGTACTATCAGCACATTCTCATTTGTTGAGTTCTCGTTCAGCCACATCCAATCTGATAACCAGAACCACCAGATGTCTTTGTACTCTGCAGGTACGTCTTACCAAGAAGGTGTGTTGGAATACGACCTGTACTACAACACTAACGACTTTGAAGGCTTCTACTACCTAGCGTCAACCTTCTCACCAGATAGCTACGATGGCCAACGTGACAACTTCCTTGGCATGTACCGTGATGAAGCTAACCCAATAGCAGTTGAAAATGGTAAATGTTCTAACAGCGCTCAAACCTGTTACAACCACTGTGGTTCTCTACACAAGCAATTTACCATTCAACCGGGTGAAGAAGTTCGCTTTGCCTATGTACTAGGTATCGGCAAAGGCAATGGTGAACGCCTACGTGAAAAATACCAAGACACAGCAAACGTAGACGCAGCACTCCAAGGCATAAAAGATCACTGGGACGAGCGTTGCAACAAATTCCAAGTTAAGTCTCCAAACGAAGGCTTAGACACAATGATCAACACGTGGACACTATACCAAGCAGAAACTTGTGTGGTTTGGTCGCGCTTTGCATCATTCATTGAAGTTGGCGGCCGTACAGGTCTTGGTTACCGTGATACTGCGCAAGATGCGATCTCAGTACCTCATGCCAACCCACAAATGACTAAGAAACGTATTATCGACCTGCTACGCGGCCAAGTGAAAGCGGGCTACGGTCTACACCTATTCGATCCAGACTGGTTTGATCCAGAGAAAGCAGACGTTGAGCCATCGAAATCACCAACGGTTGTTCCGACTCCTTCAGATGACGACAAGATCCACGGCATTGAAGATACTTGTTCGGATGATCACTTGTGGATCGTCCCAACCATCATCAAATACGTGATGGAAACCGGTGAGCACGACTTCTTTGACGAAGTAATTCCATACGCAGACGGTGGCGAAGCGACTGTTTACGAACACATGAAAGCGGCACTGAACTTCTCTGCTGAATACGTAGGTCAAACCGGTATCTGTAAAGGTCTACGTGCTGACTGGAATGACTGTTTGAACCTAGGTGGCGGTGAATCTTCAATGGTTTCATTCCTTCACTTCTGGGCACTACAAGAATTCTTAGACCTTGCTAAGTTCCGCAATAACGACGCTGACGTTGCGAAATACACAGAAATGGCAGCGAACGTTCGTGAAGCGTGTGAAACACACCTTTGGGATGACGAAGGCGGTTGGTACATCCGTGGTCTAACGAAAAATGGCGACAAGATCGGTACAGCTCAACAAACTGAAGGTCGAGTTCACCTTGAGTCAAACACACTAGCAGTTCTGTCTGGTGCGGTTTCTCAGGAGCGCGGTGAGAAAGCGATGGACGCTGTTGATGAGAACCTATTCTCTGAATACGGCCTACACCTGAACTCTCCATCATTCGCTACACCAAACGATGACATCGGCTTCGTAACTCGCGTTTACCAAGGCGTAAAAGAGAATGGCGCTATCTTCTCTCACCCGAACCCATGGGCTTGGGTAGCAGAAGCGAAACTTGGCCGTGGCGACCGTGCGATGAAATTCTACGATGCACTCAACCCATACAACCAAAATGACATGATTGAAACGCGTTACGCAGAACCATACTCGTACGTGCAGTTCATCATGGGTAAAGACCACCAAGACCACGGCCGTGCAAACCACCCATGGTTAACCGGTACTTCTGGTTGGGCTTACTTTGCGGTAACCAACTTCATTCTTGGTGTTCGAACAGGCTTCGAAGGCTTAACTGTCGATCCTTGTATCCCGACGGATTGGCCAGAATTCGAAGTTACTCGTCAATGGCGCGGTGCAACTTACAACATCACGGTACAGAACCCGAATGCAGTAAGCAAAGGCGTTGCTTCTATCACTATCAACGGTGAGCCAGTTGAAGGTGCAATTCCAGTACAAGCAGAAGGCAGCGTGAACGATGTTGTCGTTGTTCTAGGCTAGTCACTCAATTTAACGAACAGCTCTTGTCTCAAGTCTTTACAGGCTTGAGACAATGAGACTAAAAGGATTTTCTAATGATTAAATTTGGTACAGGTGGCTGGCGCGCTTTCATTGGTGAAGAGTTCACCAGAGAGAACGTTCGTCTTGTGGCACAAGCTCTCGCAAACATCATCAACAACGAAAATGCAGCCAAGAACGGATTCGTGATCGGCTATGACCGTCGCTTCCTTTCCGATAAAGCCGCATGTTGGTTTGCTGAAGTATTAGCGGCTAACAACATCAGAGTGAGCTTCATCGATAAGTTCGTCCCAACTCCTATTGTAATGTTCCAAGCAAAAGAGATGGGCTGCACCTACTCGGCATGTATTACCGCTTCTCACAACCCAGCGGACTACAACGGCATTAAGATCTTCATTGAAGGTGGCCGTGATGCTGATGAGATCATCACAGAGAAGATCGAACAGCAAATCGCAACCTTAACCAACGAAGATGTTATTCGTGTCGATTTCGAGCAAGCGTTGAATGACAAAGAGATCGAAATCATCAACCCGATGAACGCCTTTGTTGATTCCATCATTAATGCCATCGATATTGAATCGATTAAGAAAGCGAATCTACGCGTGCTGATCGACCCAATGTTTGGTGTGGCGAAAAACGCTCTGCAAACGGTTCTTATCAACGGTCGTTGTGATGTCGACGTGATCAACGATGGCAAGAACCCAGACTTCGGTGGCCTAATGCCTTCTCCAAGCGCAGCAACACTGTATCGCTTGAAGCACTTAGTTGCAGCAGAAGGTTATGACATTGGTATTGGTACCGATGGCGATGCCGACCGTTTGGGTATCATCGATGAGAAAGGTCACTTCATCCACCCTAACGAAGTGCTACTGCTGCTTTACTACTACTTGTTGGAATACAAGGGCTGGAAAGGCTCAGTGGTTCGTAATATCGCAACCACACACCTACTCGATAAAGTCGCGGCGGATCATGGCGAAAAGAGCTTTGAGGTTCCGGTAGGCTTTAAACATATCAGCTCGCAAATGGAAGCCGATGACTCTCTCATCGGTGGTGAAAGCTCTGGTGGTTTAACAATTCGTGGTCACATCAAGGGTAAGGATGGCGTATTCGCATCAAGCCTATTGGTTGAGATGATCAGTGTGACAGGTAAGAAATTGTCTGAACTGCTTGATGAGATCTACTCTAAGTATGGCTACGCCTACACCGCGGAAGGCGATTGCAAATTCAAGCCTTCAGAAAAAGAAGCGCTCTACACCAAGATCTACGTAGAGAAGCAACTGCCTGAATTTGAATATGAAATTGAAAAAGTCAGCTATGAAGATGGTGCTAAGGTGTACTTCAAGAATGGCGGCTGGGTAATTGCTCGTTTCTCAGGAACAGAGCCATTACTACGAATCTTCGCAGAAATGGAAGATAAAGACACTGCAGAACGTGTTCTTCAAAAAGTGAAAGACTTCCTCTCTCTATAGGCTTATAGAGTGCAGCAGTTTTAAATGGGACTTAACAAATTACTGCCTTGTTAAAACCTATAGATGAAGAACTCTTGCCCAGTACTTTAGATTAAAGTGCTGGGCTTTTTTATGGTTCATCGCGGATTAGCGGGAACTAAAAACAAAAACGGTAGTAAGTGATATGGTTTAGTCGCCAAACAAAAATCATACACAAACTACCGTTTTCATGCCGAATCATACTTTCCTATCTTCATTCTGGGAAGGCTTTAAAATAGTAAAGTCTCACCAGACAGCATCACTTATTACACTGACTCTTAAACCTAACTCTGAGGCTAAATGCCTTTGCGGTCTTGAAGCCGAGGCTATCCATGAGTATCAATGGCGTCATGTGAAAGAGGCCATGTTGTTCAGTGTTCCTGTTGAACTTTCCGTTCAAACTCGAAGGATTAAGTGTCGTGACTGCGGCATAAAAACAGAGTCTTTATCTTGGTTGGAGCCTTATGCTCGTATAACGAAACGCCTAAAAAGCTATATAGAACAATTGCTGCCTCTTCTTCCAATTAAGCATATCTCCCAGTTAACGAGCGTTCATTGGCACACCATTAAAGAGATAGATAAACGTCGACTTCGCCAAGTTGTACCTTCGGTGAAATGGGAGGAGTTAACGCAACTCGTCATGGACGAGTTCGCCATCTTTAAAGGGCACCGATATGCCACAGTCATCGCTGATGCTAAGACTCACCAAGTCATTTGGATAGGGTTAGGCCGTAGCCGCAAGGACATACGACCGTTCTTCGAGCAGTTAGGCAAGCATGGCAACAATATCGAAGCGGTCGCAATGGACATGAATACGGCTTTTGCCTTCGTTGATGTACAAGCGCACTGCCCGAACGCAAAAATCGTTTACGACTTATTCCATGTTGTTGCTAAGTTCGGTCGTGAGGTGATGGATAGAGTCAGAGTCGACCAAGCCAACAAACTCAAGCAAGATAAAAAAACGAGGCAATGGGTCAAGCGTTCACGCTGGGTATTGTTGAAAAATAGAAGCAACTTAAATCCACGGCAAGATAGTTACCTTACCGAAATATTGAATATCAATAAGGACTTAATGACCACTTATATACTCGGTTCACAACTCAAAGAGCTTTGGTATTGTGAATCAGAAGCACATGCTAAGGGGCTCTGGGAGGTATGGTGGGCACAAGTGCAAGAAAGTGGAATTAAGCCATTGAAAGAGTTCGCACGAAAACTGAGGCCTTATCTTCACGGTATTATTGGATCGGCAAGTTATCCGCTCAACACCTGCACATTGGAAGGGATAAACAACAAAATAAAGTTAATCAAGCGAATGGGGTATGGGTATCGAGATACAGACTACTTCTTCTTGAAGATAAAAGCGGCTTTCCCCGGAAAGCCGCGATGAACCTTTTTTATGGCTAACTGCTATTGCTTAGCAGAGTCGGATTTACTGGGCTAGCTAGCGACTAAGCTGAGTTAGAACGCCAGCACACCTTTGGTATCTACTTTCACAGTGACTGGCATACCGACTTCAAGCGCTTCCGATGAGGTCGCTAATAACTTCTGACCATTGGCTTCAATCACATAGCGACAATGGTCGCCCATGAATTGCTGCTCTAATACAGACAGATTACTGTCGACATCATGACTCGCTACAATGTGCTGAGGTCTTAACAACAACGCGCAATCCGTACCTAACTCAATCTCTGTTTGTGCTTTCGCTTCAATCAGACCTAAGCTGGTTTCAAACTCGTTGTCTGAAACACGTTGTGCGTTCAGGTAGCTGCCACCACCTAAGAAATCAGCCACAAACTTGCTTGATGGGTGGAAGTACAACTCAGATGCTGAGCCATATTGTTCAATCACACCATGGTTCATTACGGCCATTTTATCTGCAAAAGCGAACGCCTCTTCGCGGCTGTGGGTCACAAAGATTGCCGTCACGCCTTGCTTCTTAAAGATCTTACGAATCTGAGAGATCAGCTCATGACGCACTTGAGTATCAATGTTCGAGAAAGGTTCATCCAACAACAATAGGTCTGGCTTATAAGCCAAAGAGCGCGCAATCGCGACACGTTGTTGCTGACCACCAGACAATTGATGCGGGTAACGGTCGCCGTATTGATCAAGATGAACGAGCTCAAGCATCTCTTGAACCTTTGCTTTCTTCTCTTGCTCAGACATATCGCGCAGACCAAATGCCACGTTCTGATTTACCGTCAGATGTGGGAACAGCGCGTAATCTTGGAAAATCATACCGATATTACGTTGCTCTGGCGGTAACCAATTAGCACCATCATCAATGGTTTGACAGTTCAAACTCATCACACCACTACTCAATGGGAGTAAGCCCGCAATCGCCTTAAGTAAGGTGGTTTTTCCGCATCCACTTGCACCAAGCAAACAAACAATTTCACCATGCTCGACTTCTAACGAGAGCGCTTCCAAAATGGTTTGCGACTCATACTTACAAGTCAGATCTTTAATTGATAATGCACAACTCATTAGTTTTTCTGCTCCAAGGAACGGTTTACGATGATCAAAGGAATTAAACCCACCAACACCAATAATACAGCAGGCATCGCCGCCAATTCTAGGTGCTCATCTGAGGCATAGTTATAAACATAAGTCGCTAATGTTTCGAAGTTGAAAGGACGCAGCAGCAATGCCGCATTCAACTCTTTCATTGATTCGATAAACACCAGTAAACCAGCGATCAATGCACCACGTTTAATCAAAGGTAAATGAACACGGCGTAACATCTGATTGGTATTACAACCCATGGTTTTAGAAGCCATATCCAATGAAGGGGATACTTTACTCAAGCTACTTTCAATACTGCCGATTGCGACTGCCGAAAAGCGCACCACCATCGCAAAGATTAGCGCGAACATGGAACCAGAGAAGATCAAACCAGGTCGCCCCCACTCCATCACTTTCGCAATGTCATTGACTAAATGATCCATGAACAGAACAGGTACCATCACACCAATAGCTAACACCGTACCTGGAACGGCATAGCCCATCGAAGCGAGACGCATATAAGCCTGATTTTTCTTGTTCGGACTAACGCGTTGATTGAAGTTAACAACCATCGCGATAACCACGCCAATAATCGCAGCAACCACCGACACATAAAGGCTGTTAACGGCATACTCTCTGAATTCAGGGGTCCAGCTTTGAGCAAAATATTTGTAGGCATAAATAATCAGCTGACCAAGCGGAAACAAGAATGCAACGCAAACTAATCCCCAGCACCAAAACAGTGCTAGCCACTTCTTCCAACCGACTAAGTTGTAACGGAAATCTTCTCGGCTACTAAATTGGTTTTGAAACAGCTTCTGCTTACGACGACTGTAACGTTCAGAGCTCAACAGCAGTATCACGATAATCAGCATAATGGCTGAGATCTTAGCGGCAGCGGTCAAGCTAGAGTAGCCAAGCCACGTGTCATACACCGCGGTCGTTAAGGTATTTACCGCAAAGTAGCTCACCGTGCCAAAATCACCGATGGTTTCCATTGCAACAAGCGATAAACCGACCGCCATTGATGGACGAACAAGTGGTAAGGAGATACGACGGAAACTTTCCCAAGGTGAGCATTTTAGCAAACGAGCGGATTGCAATAAGGATACGTTTTGTTCCATAAATGCCGCGCGGCACAACAAATAAACATAAGGATAGAGAACGAGTGACAGAACAATAATAGCGCCGGATAAGGTTCTAATATCCGGAAACCAATACTCACCAGGTCCCCACCCAGTAAGGTCTCGCAATAGAACCTGAACAGGACCGGCAAAATCAAACCAATCGGTAAAGATATACCCAACAATATAGCCTGGCATTGCTAATGGCAGGACGAGTGCCCACTGTAAAACGCGCTCTCCCGGAACACGGCACATTGCCATAACCCAAGCAGACGGAATACCAAAAACTAAAGACAGAAACATGGTTCCTATGACTAAAACCACCGTATTGTAGGCATAGGTAGGCATCACTGTGGACATCAGATGAGAAAATAGCTCATCTGTTTCTCCAACAGCCGTCGTAAAAATCGCTAAGATTGGTAAAACCAGTAATACCGCAATAATGCCACTACTGGTGTTCCATAAATAATTTTTTTCTTTCATCGCCTAACTACAACGAGGCTTAATGAAACACAAATGCATTTGCAAATACATCTCATATCCTTTTAATGGTGGGGTTATTTATACCCATATACTCTAATGACTTCAAGGTGAGATGCTAATAACTCAAGGGATCAACGGGGTGCTTTGTATCAAAAAGTGATTTTCCAATAACAAACAACCCCAAGCAGCCAAAATGGCGACTTGAGGTTGTCATTTTACTTTGGCCGAAGCCTACCGTAATAAATTATAGATCGAACTTAACTTCATCTAATAGCTTGATTGCAGCCGCGTGGTGGTTTGCAATTTCATCTAGAGAAATAGTATCCGCTTTGAACTCGCCCCATGAAGCAACAAGCTCAGAAGGTTTAACGTCTGCTTTCACTGGGTATTCGTAGTTCACTTCTGCGTACATGCTTTGCGCTGTGTTACCAGACAGGAATTCCATCAGCTTAACGGCATTCTCTTCATTTGGAGAGTATTTAGCCATTGCCATACCAGAGATGTTTACGTGAGTACCTGTCGTCTCTTGGTTAGGGAAGTTAATGTAAACAGAGTCAGCCCAAGCTTTTTGCTCTTTATCGTTAACCATCTTACCTAGGTAGTAGCTGTTACCAAGAGCAACATCACATAGACCTTCTTTAATCGCTTTAACTTGCGCGCGGTCGTTGCCTTGAGGCTTACGTGCTAGGTTTGCTTTTACGCCTTCTAGCCATTCTTTCGTTTCAGCTTCACCTTTGTGAGCAATCATCGAAGACACTAGAGAAACATTGTATGGGTGCTTACCGCTACGAGTACAGATTTTACCTTTAAATTCAGGCTTAGTTAGATCTTCGTAAGTGAACTCTTCACCTAGACGACCAACACGGTCACGTGACGAATAAACGCTACGTGTACGAGTTGTTAGTGCGAACCACTCGTTATCTGTATCTTGGTATTGAGCAGGGATGTTCTTTTCAAGTACATCGCTCTCTACAGATTGAACTAGGCCTTGTTTAGTTAGTTCAGATAGACGGCTGATATCTACAGTTAAGACAACGTCAGCTGGGCTGTATTCACCCTCTTGAGCTAACTTCTCTGCTAAACCTTTTTTAGCAAACTTAACGTTTACTTTAATGCCAGTCTCTTTTGTGAACTCGTTAAACATTGGCTCAACAAGGAAAGGTTGACGGTAAGAGTATACGTTTACTTCTTCCGCAGCCATTGCTGTCGGGGCAATTACACCGCACGCTAGAGCTGAAAGTGTTAGCAGTTTCTTCATTGTAAAATCCTTTATATCGAAATGATAATGTATATCAGTTGCGTTATTATATTCATCAGTAACATAATTACAATGACGTCTGACAAAAAAATAGCCTGGTCTGCCCCTTCACCCTCCCACTTTTGTAACAATTTATTTCTGTAAACATTGTCATTACTTCAAGATTGCTATACCGAATTTCGACTTTATAAAGGTCTTATAGCTCGTCCATACAAACAGAAAACCCCACAACCATTCAGGTGTGGGGTTTGTTCGTTTAAACTTAATTTCGTTTTATTTGGGTACGTTACCTATAGCCTTAACAACCCAATAGCGACGTTATTTTACAGATACAAACTCAGGGTAAGCACCTACACCACAATCGTGCATGTCCATACCTTCCAGCTCTTCGTCTTCACTGACACGGATACCGATTGTTGCTTTAAGCACAGCCCATACCGCTAGGCTCGCACCAAATACCCAAGCAAAGATTACTGCAGCACCTAGTAGTTGAGCACCAAACGTTGCATCAGCGTTGCTTAGTGGCACAGCCATTAGACCGAAGAAACCACACACACCGTGTACTGAGATAGCACCGACTGGATCATCAATCTTAGCTTTGTCTAGAGCGATGATGCTGAATACAACCAATGCGCCAGATACCGAACCAATTGCTACCGCGAATAGAGGTGATGGTGATAGAGGGTCAGCAGTGATTGCTACTAGGCCAGCTAATGCGCCGTTGAGAATCATTGTTAGGTCTGCTTTACCCCAAGTTGTTTTACATACTAGTAGTGCTGCGATTGCACCCGCAGCTGCTGCTGCGTTGGTGTTAAGGAAGATTTGACCAACTGCTGTCGCGTTCTCGAAGTCTGAAACCATTAGTTGAGAACCGCCGTTGAAACCAAACCAACCGAACCAAAGGATAAATGTACCTAGTGTTGCAAGCGGCATGTTTGAACCAGGGATTGGGAAAATTTCACCGTTCTTACCGTATTTACCTTTACGAGCACCTAGTAGTAGAACACCTGCTAATGCAGCAGCTGCACCAGCCATGTGTACAATACCTGAGCCAGCAAAGTCACTGAAACCTGCTTCTGATAGGAAACCACCGCCCCAAGTCCAGTAACCTTCAACAGGGTAAATGAACGCTGTTAGTACTACTGAGAAGATTAGGAATGACCAAAGCTTCATACGCTCAGCAACCGCACCAGATACCACAGACATTGCTGTTGCAACGAATACTACCTGGAAGAAGAAGTCTGATTCTAAAGAGTGGTCTGCACCTTCACCTTGAGTACCAATCAGAGTTCCGAATGATGGCAACCAACCGCCTTCACCGTTATCTACATACATAATGTTGTAACCAACAACTAAGAAAGCAGTACAAGCAATCGCGTACAAACAAATGTTCTTAGTTAAAATTTCTGTGGTGTTCTTTGAACGAACTAGGCCAGCTTCTAACATCGCGAAGCCTGCTGCCATCCACATTACTAACGCACCTGAAATGAGGAAGAAAAAAGTGTCTAGTGCGTAACGTAGTTCCGTTACTGTTGTTGTAAGTTCCATATTAAAGTCTCCAGTCCTTGTAATTCTTTAAAGTGCTTCAGCATCCATTTCACCAGTACGAATTCGTACGGCTTGGCTTAGGTCATACACAAAAATTTTGCCATCGCCGATTTTTCCGGTGTGTGCCGCTTGGCTAATCGCTTCAACAACTCGGTCAACATTTTCAGCTTGAGTAGCTATCTCTAGTTTTACCTTTGGTAGGAAATCTACTTGGTATTCCGCACCACGGTACAATTCAGTGTGTCCTTTCTGACGACCAAAGCCTTTCACTTCAGAGACCGTCATACCTTCAATACCCACATCAGAGAGTGCTTCACGTACATCATCTAATTTGAATGGCTTAACAATGGCATTTATTAGTTTCATATTCGTTCCTTAAATTCTTCACTTAATCCGTTAATTCTCTTATTACAATCCAAGTAGCGTGCCAAAAAGTTAACCTATTGATTTTAAAGAATATAAAAATAATAAAGCCGCAATAACAAAAAAGGCCGCACCAATATGGTGCGGCCTTTTCACTATCTTAATGCGTTGCACTATTGTTGCTCCAGTTTTGGGCAACAAGGTCTTCAAAGCTAAAAATAGAAACAGAATATCGAGCTTAGAAAATCAAAGACTAGTAACCTAGAAACTCCATCCAACGCTCAATCAGTAGCTCGAAGTCATCGATGCCACAGCTTGCTTGGCTCTCGCAGTTATAAAAGTCGAACTCACTGCCCTCTTCCATCTCTTGCTCGTGGCCAAGTACGTTTTCTTGAATCGTCACTTCGTCTTCATTGATCGCTAAACTGATCTCTTTACCAAGCAAGGTCACTTCATTGCTCAGATCCTGTCGAGATTGCTCAATAAGCGCCATTATATTTTCTAGCTTCTGCTTATCTTTACCGATCTCTTCTTGTAGCCAGCGGCCAACGATCTCGTGCCCCATGCTGCACTTTACATAGTACTCGCCCATTAAAGTGTTTCTTGTAAATTCAAATTCCATAAAGGCTCCGCGCACTAATGACAGATAGGGTTAAAAATGAGGCGAGAGTATATAGCGAAGTTATCAAGAGATCGAGTCGCTCGTCACCGAACATGCAGACATAAAAAAACGCCTTCTACGAATAGAAGGCGTTCAGCAAGTTACTCAATCAGTCAGCGGTTATGCTGGCTCTTGGAAAATAACCGTATCTGCTTTTTCCGTGTACTGACCCATTTTATGGAAGTTCAGGTAGCGGTATGTATCTGCAGCCGTTGCGTTAATCTTCTCTGCGTACTCAAGGTACTCTTCTTTCGTTGGGATACGACCAAGAATCGCACCAACTGCAGAAAGTTCAGCAGAAGCTAGGTAAACATTCGCACCAGTACCCAAACGGTTCGGGAAGTTACGAGTAGACGTAGACATTACTGTCGACTTATCTGCAACACGTGCTTGGTTACCCATACACAGTGAACAACCCGGAGTTTCGATACGAACCCCAGCACGGCCGAAGATGCCGTAGTAGCCTTCTTCTGTCAGCTGGTCTTTATCCATCTTAGTTGGCGGAGCAACCCATAGGCGAGTGTTTAGAGAGCCATTGAACTCTTCAAGCATCTTACCTGCAGCACGGAAGTGACCTATGTTCGTCATACAAGAACCGATGAACACTTCTTGAATCTCAGTGCCTTGAACGTCAGAAAGAAGACGAGCATCATCTGGATCGTTTGGAGCACATAGGATTGGTTGATCGATGTCAGCAAGGTCGATCTCGATAACGTGAGCGTATTCAGCATCTGAATCAGCAGACAGTAACTCAGGGTTAGCTAGCCACTCTTCCATAGCTGTAATACGACGTTCGATAGTACGAACATCACCGTAACCTTCAGCGATCATCCACTTAAGCATCACGATGTTCGAGTTCAAGTACTCAGAGATAGACTCTTCAGAAAGCTTAACCGTACAACCTGCAGCAGAACGCTCAGCAGATGCATCAGAAAGTTCGAATGCTTGCTCAACAGATAGGTGCTCAACACCTTCAATTTCTAGTACACGACCAGAGAATTCGTTGATCTTACCTGCTTTCTCTACGGTCAGTAGACCTTGCTTGATACCGTATAGAGGAATCGCGTGTACTAGGTCACGTAGCGTGATACCTGGCTGCATTTCACCTTTAAAACGAACCAAGATAGATTCAGGCATATCAAGTGGCATAACACCCGTTGCTGCCGCGAATGCGACTAGACCAGAACCCGCAGGGAACGAAATACCTAATGGGAAACGAGTATGCGAGTCACCACCTGTACCAACAGTATCAGGAAGCAACATACGGTTGAGCCATGAGTGGATAACACCATCACCCGGACGCAGTGAAACACCCGCACGGTTCATGATGAAATCAGGTAGCGTGTGATGCGTGTTTACGTCAACTGGTTTCGGATATGCCGATGTGTGACAGAAAGACTGCATCACTAGATCCGCAGAGAAGCCAAGACACGCAAGGTCTTTAAGTTCATCACGCGTCATAGGACCCGTAGTATCTTGAGAACCTACGGTTGTCATCTTCGGCTCACAGTATTGACCAGCGCGAACGCCTTCAATACCACATGCTTTACCTACCATCTTCTGAGCAAGCGTGTAGCCTTTATCAGAAGCAGAAGGATCAATTGGTTTAGCAAACATATCCGTTTCAGCTAGACCTAAAGAATCACGAGCACGACCTGTTAGGCCACGACCAATGATCAGTGGAATACGGCCACCAGCACGAACTTCATCTAGAAGAACTTTGCTGAGTTCGAAGTTTGAAATTACAGAACCGTTTTTGTGAACAACACCTTCGTACGGGTAGATATCAATGATATCGCCCATGTTCATGTCTTGTACGTTCAGTTCGATAGGTAGTGCGCCTGAATCTTCCATTGTGTTGTAGAAGATTGGAGCAATTTTACCACCTAGACAAACACCACCAGTGCGTTTGTTTGGTACGAATGGGATATCTTCACCCATGAACCAAAGCACTGAGTTTGTCGCAGATTTACGAGAAGAACCTGTACCAACAACATCACCAACGTAAGCCAGCGGAATGCCATCTTTTTGTAGTTCTTCAATTTGAGTAATTGGACCAACGTTACCCTGATCATCAGGGGTAATGCCTTCACGCTCCATTTTCAGCATCGCTTTTGCGTGTACTGGGATATCAGGACGTGACCATGCATCTGGCGCTGGAGATAGGTCATCGGTGTTCGTTTCACCAGTGACTTTGAATACTTTTACTGTGATTTTTTCTGCTACTTTATCTTTCGCTGTAAACCATTCAGCATCAGCCCAAGATTGAAGTACTTGTTGTGCAGCAGCATTGCCAGCTTTCGCTTTCTCTTCTACGTCGTAGAATGCATCGAACATTAGGAGAGTGTGAGACAGCGCTTTAACAGCGATAGGAGCAAGCTCAGCATCATCAAGCAGAGATACTAGAGATTCGATGTTGTAACCACCTTGCATAGTACCAAGCAATTCTGCAGCTTTTGCTTTGCTTACTAGCGGAGATGATACTTCACCCTTTGTGATAGCCGTAAGGAAACCTGCTTTTACATAAGCAGCTTCATCTACACCTGGTGGAATGCGGTTTTCTAGTAGGTCAAGAATGATCTCTTCTTCACCTTGAGGTGGATTCTTCAGAAGTTCAACTAGGCCAGCAACCTGCTCAGCATCTAGTGGTTTTGGAACAACTCCCTCGGCAGCACGTTCTTCGACGTGTTTACGGTAGGCTTCAAGCACGACTTTTTTCCTCTCATTGCGGTTCACTTCTTACCTTCATAATTGTTAGTAAAATAAAGAAGCGAACATCCTTGGAAACTTGGCTCTCCATTGCCATTTTTGTCATTCAATTTGTATTGATGAGCGGCGTCATAGAGGCCAAACTGTGGGCGGTAGAATAGCAAATTTAACGTTAAATTAAAATCTTATCATTTTGACCAACATAGCAAGTTAAGACGAAAGTCCCACTATTTTTGCCTATTTACGCACTTAAATGACGACTCTGCGCATGATTATTTGTAAGAGGTTCCTACAATCAAGTAAACCGAGTCGAAGTTATCTTCAGTTCGTCCATAAGCTAATATGATTGGCCCAATTGGCGAATCCACACCCGCGAACACAGATCCAGCGGTGTACATTGGCGCTTCATCAAGCCTTAAATCATTGTTCGACCAGACACCACCATGTTCAATGGATGCGCCCACGTAGAACGGTGATTCAAAGAGACCGAAGTCATTTTCAAACCACTTATATCGATAGATCAGACTGGTGTACGCCAAGTTCTGACCGATTAAGCTATTTCTTGGGATACCCGATAGGTTAAGGAAACCACCTAGCTCTTTAGGGTCGATAGGAAAAATCGAGTTCTTACTCTCCACAATGCCATAATCGACCTTTCCGACTAAAGTATGTCTTTCATAACTTTGTGCAGCCATGAAATTCGCTGAAAACTCATAAACCGT
This sequence comes from Vibrio pomeroyi, assembly GCF_024347595.1. Taxonomy (NCBI): domain Bacteria; kingdom Pseudomonadati; phylum Pseudomonadota; class Gammaproteobacteria; order Vibrionales; family Vibrionaceae; genus Vibrio; species Vibrio pomeroyi. The sequence continues at coordinate 3,049,079 of NZ_AP025506.1, forward strand.
ATCACTCTCAGAGGTGAGTTCAGTGTCATTGATATTAGTATCATTCTGAAAGTCGTCATGAGAGACCAGATATTCCAAGTCGACAAAATAACCTTCGGTAGGCAAGCTAAAGTTATCTAAAGTATCCAATCGATAACTGATGAAACCGCCAATACGTGTGTAACCACCGTTACCAAGAGAAGGCAGCGAAGCCACTTCTACATCACCATCGGTATAGCGAGCACCAAATTTAAGCTCTTGCCACAAAGTGGGTTGATAGCCCAACGCGATTTCACCAATGTATTCGCTGTATGTCATAGGGAAATAGTCTTGAGTTACATCCAGAGTGGGTTCTGCAATCTCATCAATATCCACTGGCAAATTTCGATTTTGCTTGCTGTAGACAATCGAAGCTGAAGTAAATAACTTTTGACTAGAGAAGAAAGGCGAAAAGAGTTCCGCCTCAATTCGCTTGTCGGTACCCATCTCGATATTGGTTCTTAACTCCGCACCGTGTGAGTTAATATCGGTGAAGTTAGCCGAGAGACCGATCGAGTACTGGCTTGTGGTAGAGAAATCGTCTTCAAGAAAGAATCGGAAGTTGAGGTAGTTAGGGCCCCACGACTTCTCATTCACATCCACATGAAGTTGCTCTTCACCATCAACCGTTTCAAATTCATAAGTCACGAGTTCAAATCTATCTAATGCATAGAGGTCTTGTACTTTAGATTCGATTTCACTGGTTTTCAGAACCTCACCGGCATCGAGGTTTAAGCGATTTTCAATCAGCTTGTCTGAATAGTGGGTGTTGTTATTGATCACCACCTTGTCGATCTTGGTTTTATCACCGTGCTTCAGCTGTCTTCGAGCTTTCTGCTTGTCATCAATATAGTGTTGGTAGTCTACATTCGAGAGCGACAACTTAGAAAGCTGCTCTGTGTACTGCCTAGTCGCTTCATACCCAGCATGATAAGCCGTCGGCATTTTGTCGAACTCTGTGGTTTCCATTTCCCCAACATCAGGGCGTAGGAAGAAATCATGGTCTGTTAACGTAGCGGCTTGCTCTTGGGTACTGCGTTGAACCAGGTAATTAGAGAGTTGGTCTGCGGCAGCAAGAAAATTAGTGAAGTCTTCTTTGCTCTTATAGTTTGTACTGATATCAACAGCAATAACGATGTCTGCACCCATCGCTCGAGCAACATCCACAGGCATGTTATTGGTAACACCACCATCGACTAGCATTCGCCCATCGACTTCATAAGGTGGAAGCGCTCCGGGTACTGACATACTCGCCATCATGGCATCAACGAGGTGACCATGGTCAATAACCACTTCTTCGAGTTCAATAATATCAGTAGCTACAGAACGGTATGGGATAGCAAGGTTATCAAAAGAGTCGAATGAAGACAGATTTCCGGTGGTCTCGCGCAGGATACGCAACATATTCTGACCTTGAACCACACCTTTTCTCGCTTTGATTTCACCCCAGCCTAAACCGAGGTCGGTGTTCAATTGATAGCGATCTTCATACTCTTTGTCACGCACACGGCGATCACTACGGTTAACGCGGTCGCGATAACCACGATTCCAATCAACCGTGTAAATAAAACTTTCAATCTCGTCAGCGCTCATCCCTGTCGCATAAAGACCACCAACGTAGGCGCCCATACTGGTACCAGTGATGTAATCGACTGGGATCTGCATCTCTTCTAAGGCTTTAAGCACACCGATGTGGGCAGCACCTTTCGCTCCCCCACCAGCAAGAACGACAGCGACGGTTGGCCTTTTATGAGCTTGTGCAAGTTCAACGTGTTCTGATGAATCAACCTTCGTCGCAGTTGCTGCAAACAGTTGAAAACTGATCACTGTACCTACAACACCTAAGCTGCTCACTAACCAACGAGAAATCATTCTTTAAACTATCCTTGTCATTGTTTTCTGTTACGACTTTACCACTGAAAAAGCTTCTTTAGCCACTGTTTTGGTTGACTTTCACAGCCCTTTTTAATGTTCCCGCTTTCATCCCAAACAGGCAATTTAACGGTACCATCACAGTCAAACTCCAAAGCACCTTCGGGAGTTCGAGTAAAGCTGGCGGTCGCAATCCCTGTCGGCCAAGGCAGCAATAACTGTTCCGGTGTTCTTTGCTTCAGGTAATCGGCATAGACACGCAGCGCACCACTAGAACCTGTCAGTTTAGTCGGTTTATTGTCATCACGCCCGAGCCAAATCGTCGTCACTTCACGACCATCAACCCCAACAAACCAACTATCGCGACTGTCGTTACTGGTGCCCGTTTTACCGGCTAACCCTGCCCATGCAAACTGACCTTGTAGGAAACGCCCCGTTCCTTCCGACACACCACGCTTCATCGCATAGGTTGTTAGCCAAGCTGCTTGCTGATCAACACTTTGCGATACGCGAGGGATTGATTGATATAGAACCTCACCATCATTATCAACCACTGAGCGAAGCGCAGACAGCGGTGCGATACGGCCTGAGTTGGTGATTGTCTGGTACATCTGTGCAACTTGGAATGGTGTCAGTGAGAATGAACCCAAGAACATCGATGGCACTGGGCGAATCTCATTTTTATCGACACCCAGCTTTCCAATTGTATCCGAGACACTATCAATACCTAACTGCATTCCCAATCGAACCGTTGGCACGTTATAAGATTTCGAAAGTGCCACATACAAAGGCACCTCTCCGCGGAACTTACGATCGAAGTTTCTCGGGCTCCAGACGCTGCCTTTACTGCCTTTCAAGCTGAGTGGTGTATCCATCAAAGTCGTTGCAAGCGTGTACTTTTGTGGCTGCTCCAATGCCGTCAGGTAGATTGCAGGTTTGACTAATGAACCAATTGGGCGACTTGCATTCAAGGCACGGTTAAAACCATCGTAGCCCGTACGCTTGCCCCCTACCATCGCACGGATTTCACCAGTATTTCTATCAACAGCAATCGCGGCCGCTTCAAGCTTGTCACGTGCAGTTTTGGATAAGTCTGGTACCTTACGCGCAATCGACTTCTCTAGCTTATCTTGAGACACAGGATCAAGAGAGGTAAATACTCGTATCCCTTTCTTGGCTTCAAATCGGTCTCCAACGTACTTTTTCAGCTCGATGTTAACCTGTTGGAAGTAAGCAGGCTGTCGGCTAGCAATGCGCGGATTATCTTGAATATCCAAGTCACGGCTTGCAGCCTCTTCATATTGTCTTGGAGTCAAAATATCTTGTTGCATCAATAAGCGAAGAACCAGATCTCGTCGAGTCTTAGCGCGTTCAGGATAGCGAACAGGATTGTAATACGACGGCCCTTTCACCATACCGACTAGCAATGCTAGCTGATCGATGCGCAGCTCTTGGATCGGTTGACCGAAGTACAAACGCGAAGCCAAGCCGAAGCCGTGGATGGCTTGACCGCCATTCTGACCTAGGTAAACCTCGTTCAAGTAAGCTTCTAGGATGCGATCTTTGCTATAACGATGATCCAAGATCAGTGCAATGTAGGCCTCACGAACCTTACGCCACAGTGTTCTTTCACTAGATAGGAACAAGTTTTTCGCCAACTGCTGAGTCAGCGTACTACCACCTTGTACCGTGCGTCCGGCTTTAACATTCACCACCATCGCACGAGCAATAGCCAATGGCGAAACCCCATCGTGTTGGTAGAAGTTTCGGTCTTCGGTCGCCAGTAGCGCATCAACCATCACTTCTGGGAATTGGTTACGTTTTAAGAACAGTCGCTGCTCATCGTTGCTTTTCTCAAGCATGCCCAGCATTTTCGGTTCAACACGTAGATAACCCATGTCGCCTTTTTTCTCTAGCGACTGGATTCGAGTTAATTCATTGCCATTGAAGTGCAACATCACATGACGGTCAGCTTCCGGCCCGTCAACGAACTCGAACGGACGACGAATCATCTCAATCTTGGTTGAAGAAGAAGAGTACTCACCCGGATGACGAGGAGAATTCACCTTACGATAATTAAGTACATCCAGTTCATTCTTAACCTGTGTCAAACTCACCGCCGTACCCGGAGACAGATCCAACACGCGAGCATAAACAACGGTAGGCAAATCAAACAATTGACCTTCAAAGCGCTGCTTGACCACCGAATCTAGATAGATACCGACGAACAACAACAACGCGGCCAAGGCTAAGCCCGCTTTCCAAGCTATGCCCCAAAGGATCTTCAACCAACCTCGGTTGCCCGTTTTCTTGGCTCTTGGTTTGGTCTTCTTCGCGGCTGCTCTCGGTTTTCGAGGCTTGGCTTTGGTCGCTGGTGACTTCTTTGCTGGCGCTTTTTTAGGTGGTGCCTTTTTGGGCGTTAACATTTTGGTCATCATCGGTTCAACTGTCGTTTGGTTTTAGTGGTTGCTACATGGTTAGCAGGATCATCGGGCCAAGGGTGTTTTGGGTAACGGCCTTTCATCTCTTTTTGTACTTCTTTATATGCGCCAGCCCAAAAGCCAGCTAAATCCTGAGTGATTTGCAATGGTCGCTGCGCTGGAGAAAGTAACTCAAGCACGACTTTTTTACGACCTTGCGCTATCAATGGTGAGTCTTGTTCACCAAAGACTTCTTGCATTCGCACCGAGATCACAGGCTCCGATTGATATTGGTATCGAATCGCTTTTTTACTGCCTGTAGGCATCACGTAATGCGTTGGTAACCATTGGTCTATTTCTTGATTCAACGGCCAACCAAGGTACGCCGACAGTGCCTGTTCAATGGAAACACCCGACAACCCTTTTGCTGACTTTATGCCATTCAAATACGGCAATAACCAAGTATCTAGATGTTCAATCAAGCTAGCATTATCCATCGCAGGCCAATCATATTCTGGCATCCAAAGCTGAGCGCATCGTACACGCTCAACAAGCTGCTTCGCGGCTGGCGTCCAATGTAAATGATCAAGCCCGCATCGAGCGATATAATTGAGTAGCGCTTGGCTTGCCTGATCCGCACTCGGCTCAGGTAAGGCTTTGGTACTGATAATCAGTTTGCCCAAAGAGACTCGCTGCTCGGCAACTAAGCGGCCACGTTTTTCATCCCAATCCGCATAATCTGAACAGGCAAAGAGTTTTGGAAACGCTTCTTCTAACTGCGCAATATCAACGGCGGTTGCCAAGAAAATCTGACTGGCTCGTCCTGTGCTGCGCATCAAATCAATCACCACGATGTAATCGTTGTTCGCCAATGGATCATCATCACGCACCTCAGCGCCGTGACCATTCGCAAGCAGGAAAGCACTACTGGTTGCGCTTCTCGCTTGAGCTATTCGGTCAGGGAATGCAAAACAAAGCACTAATGGTAACAATGATTCATCAAGTTGTGACAAATCTACGTGATGATTGAGTTTGCTGGCGAGACTTTTCGCTCGCTGCATCACCACGCTGTTTTTCGAATGTTTTCTTTGCTTAAGTCGGTGCAATGAATGCTGAATATCGGTGACGTTGCGTTCAGGTTCTTCAAGTAAAGCGGCGGCGACAATCGCAGCATTCAGCAATGCCGGGCTGTTCTGTTGCGCTTTTATCAGCATGCTGGCGATACGTGGCTCAAGGCCTAAACGTTGAGCCTGTTTACCTAGCGCCGTAAATTGACCATTGCTGTCTAATAGCTCAAGGCTTTGCAGCAGTTGTTTGGCTTGCTCAACTGAAGCTTGTGGCGGAACATCTAGCCATTGCAACTCATCTGCATTTGCTGCACCCCATTGCGTCAGCTCAGCCACCAGCGAAGAGAGATCTGAATGTAAAATTTCAGGTTCAGGTACAGCGGGTTGCTGCATTAATTGCGTTTCGCTGTACAAGCGAACACACAGACCTTCTTCAATTCGCCCTGCACGGCCTGCACGCTGCTCAGCGGAAGACTGCGAGATTTTCACTTGCTCAAGCTTAGTGATACCGGTTTTCAAATCAAACTTCGCCACACGTTCAAGACCAGAATCCACCACTAACCGAATACCCTCAATGGTCAAAGAGGTTTCAGCAATATTGGTAGCCAATACCACTTTGCGTCGTCCTTTCTCAGATGGTGCTATCGCTTTCTGCTGTTGAGGAAAACTGAGTTGACCATACAAAGGGCACACATCGATATCGCTAGAGAGTTGTTCTAATTGAGACTCCACCTGCTTAATTGCAGAAACGCCAGGCAAGAATGCTAACAACGAACCGGATTCCTTCTCCATCAAAGAACGAATCACATTCGCCATTTTAGGGGCTAAATATTCATTAGTACTGAGAGGCTGATAGCGAAAGTCGACCGGGAAAGTACGACCTTGAGATTCAACATATTTGGCATTCGGCAATAAAGATTGCAACGCTTGTTGATCTAACGTTGCCGACATCACAACCACTTTCAAATCATCACGTAGCGCCTCTTGGATCTCTAAGCTAAAAGCCAAAGCGGTATCGGCATGAATGCTGCGTTCGTGAAACTCATCGAAGATCACCATATCCACCCCTGTCAATTCAGGGTCGGTTTGGATCATTCTTGTCATGATCCCTTCGGTAACGATCTCCAAGCGAGTTGTGCTGCTGGTTTTAGATTCACCACGAACTCTAAAACCTATACTCTCCCCGACCTTCTCTCCCAATTGGCTCGCCAAGTAAGTCGCAATATTTCTTGCCGCCAAACGCCTAGGCTCAAGCATGATAATTTTGCCTTGAACGGCATTAGTCTTAACCAGCTGTAAAGGGAAGAATGTTGACTTACCTGCACCGGGAGCGGCCTTTAGAATAAGTTGAGTGTGTGTTTCTACGCCAGCGAGCAGATCTGGCATCACAGCTTCTATGGGCAGTTGTGGCAATGGGAGAACCTTGTGGTGTAATGTTGGCAACATTGTACATAAAAACCTACCCGTCTAAATAAGTAATATGCACTTCAATCCGCCATTAGAGTCAGCGACTCTTATCAAACGCTATAAACGTTTCCTCACTGACATCAAACTTCCTGACGGCAGCGAGCGTACTATTCACTGTGCTAACACTGGCGCAATGACAGGATGTGCGACTCCAGGCAACACCGTTTGGTACTCAACATCCGATAATGCAAAAAGAAAGTACCCAAACAGTTGGGAGATCTCAGAAACAGACAAAGGTCACCGTATTTGTGTAAATACTGCGCGAGCAAACCAGCTAGCGGTGGAAGCAATTGAAAATGGGACTATAGTTGAACTCTTAGGTTATAACGCGTTACGAACCGAAGTGAAGTATGGTAGCGAGAATAGTCGAATTGACATTCTGCTTGAAGATAACGAAAAGCCGCCTTGTTATATCGAAGTAAAAAGCGTCACTTTGCTCGACGAGCAACAAGCGTCAACCGAAGGACAAGGTTTTTTCCCTGATGCGGTCACCACCAGAGGCCAAAAACATCTGCGTGAACTCACAGAAATGGTCGAATCTGGAAATAGAGCGGTACTTTTATTCACTGTTTTGCATTCAGGTATTGAAAAAGTGTCTGCGGCACACCATATAGACGCCAAATATTCGTTATTACTAAAACAAGCACAAGACGCTGGAGTTGAAGTGCTTTGCTATAAAGCAGAGCTCAGCAGTACTCAAATACAACTAAAACAATCTGTTGAATTTATCAATAACTGAACAAAGGTGTTGAACAAATCACATTGATTGCAAGTTTGAATAAGAGTATTTGCCACCATTCGTTCTTTCTGCTATAGATACCCGCCTTAAAATTAGCTGCTTTGCAGTTGACTAGGTGTAAATAGGAGATGCTGTATGCCAGAATCTAAGAAAAAAGCGCTAGGCATCCTAGCCATCGCAGGTGTTGAACCGTACCAAGAAAAGCCAGGTGAAGAATACATGTCACCTGAGCAAACGGAACATTTTACAAAAATTTTAGCAGCTTGGCGCAACCAGCTCAGGGAAGAAGTTGATCGTACTGTTCACCACATGCAGGACGAAGCAGCGAATTTCCCAGACCCAGTTGACCGTGCTTCTCAAGAAGAAGAATTCAGCCTAGAGCTACGCAACCGTGACCGTGAGCGTCGTCTAATCAAGAAAATTGAAAAGACACTAGACAAGATCGAAGAAGACGATTTCGGCTTCTGTGATTCTTGCGGTATCGAGATTGGCATTCGTCGCCTTGAAGCTCGTCCAACTGCTGACCTTTGTATTGACTGTAAAACACTTGCAGAGATCAAAGAGAAACAGATGCAAGGTTAATTCTTGCAGATATAAAGAAAGGGAGCTTTGGCTCCCTTTTTTGTTGGTGAACTCAGCGTTAAAGCGTGAGTTAGAAGCAATACTACGACAGTTAAACGTCTTAAGAATCGGCTACTGCGGTACCATCCAGATTAGGTTATTCACACATGAATTATATCGGGCGCTTTGCACCATCACCGTCAGGTCCTCTTCATTTTGGCTCACTTGTTGCTGCTCTTGGTAGCTACTTCCAAGCAAAATCTAACCAAGGAAAATGGTTGGTGCGTATGGAAGACCTAGACCCACCAAGAGAAATGGCCGGAGCTGCAGATCTGATTCTTAAGACGCTTGAGGCTTACCATCTCTTTTGGGATGGCGAAGTCATCTATCAAAGCCAACGTCACGACATGTATCAAGCTCAAATTGATCAATGGGTCGCTGATAAACAAGCCTACTACTGCCAATGCACTCGTAAACAGATAAAAGCCTTGGGTGGTTTCTATAATAGCCACTGTCGACACGCAGGTCTGATTGATTCAGGTGAGCAAGCGGTACGCTTGTGCATGGATTATCCTGTCGAGTCGTTTGACGATGTTCGTCACGGCACAATCCAGATACCTAAGGCATTAGCGGAAGAAGACTTCATTATCAAACGCCGAGATGGACTGTTTGCTTATAACTTGGCGGTTGTCCTTGATGATATCGACCAAGGGGTGACTGAAGTTGTTAGAGGCGCAGACCTAATCGAACCAACAGGTCGACAAATCAGTTTGTATAAGACACTCAAGCAAAAAACCGTCAGTTACCTGCACTTACCATTGGCAACCGATGGCTTGGGGAATAAACTGTCAAAACAGAACCACGCCACAGCTATCGATCTCGACAACCCAAAACCAACGCTACTTAATGCCATGCATTTCTTAGGTTTCACTATTCCTGAGGCTATTTGTGAGGCTTCAATCGATGAGATTTTATTGTGGGGCTGCCAACAATGGAACGTCAGTCAGTTACCTGATAGTTTACAAAAAGAGCACTGTAATTAGCTCGAAATTCACGGCAAATAGCAAAAACGACACATAAAAATGCCATAACCTACCACAGTGGTTAAGCAGACGATGTTCTCAAATGGCTCGCGCTAAGCTATTATTAGCCGCAATTAAACTCTGCACTACCACTTTGGACTAAGAGAAAAACAAAGTTGGCGATACCTACTTTGTTCTAAACTAATGAATACAAACGACAATACCCCAAGCGAACAACGCGGATTCCACGAATTAGCTCTGAATATTTATACTCGTCAAGAGCACAATATTTCACGCAAGCAGATCAGCGACAACGCACTAAAAGTGTTATATCGCCTGAATGGTGCGGGTTTTGACGCGTTTTTAGTCGGTGGTGGTGTACGCGACATCCTATTAGGCTCTCAGCCAAAAGATTTTGATATTGCGACCAACGCAACGCCAGAGCAAATCAAGAACCTTTTCAGAAACTGTCGCCTTATCGGTCGCCGTTTCCGCTTGGCGCACATCATGTTTGGTCGTGACATCATCGAAGTAGCTACTTTCCGTGGTCACCATCAAGAGCCATCGAAAAACGTGTCTGCACAATCTAAAGAAGGCATGCTGCTACGCGATAACGTATACGGCAGTGTTGATGAAGATGCAGAGCGCCGCGATTTCACAATCAACGCGATGTACTACAACATTGCAGACTACAGCATCCACGATTACGCCGGTGGTGTAGAAGATTTAGAAGACAAGCTGATCCGCCTAATCGGCGATCCAGAAACACGCTACCGCGAAGACCCAGTACGTATGCTGCGTGCAATGCGCTTCGCCGCTAAACTGGACTTCGATATTGAAGAAGACACAGCTGACCCGATTGAGGAGCTGGCACACCTTCTAAAAGATATTCCGGCAGCGCGTCTTTACGAAGAGTCTCTTAAATTGCTTCAATCAGGCCACGGTTTAGAAACCTATCATCTGATGCGTGAATACAACCTGTTCCAACAGATGTTCCCAGCAATCGCTGAGTTCTTCACTGAAGAATACGACTCTCACACAGAACAGATGCTTGACTTGGTACTCGACTCTACCGACCTTCGCATCGAAGATGGTAAACGAGTAAACCCTGCGTTTATGTTTGCTGCGATTCTTTGGTACCCAATGAACAAATTGGCAGACAAGCTAGTCGCAGAGCAAGGCATGGCGCACTACGATGCGATCATGGAAGCGAGCAACATCATCCTTGACCAGCAAGTTAAATCTATTGCTATCCCTCGTCGTCACACAGCAACCATTCGTGAAGTTTGGCAGCTACAATTACGACTACCTCGCCGCAACGGTAAACGTGCCGTTCGCCTAATGGAACTAAACAAGTTCCGTGCAGGCTACGATTTCCTAGAAATGCGTGGTGAGATTGAAGGTGGCGAAACCAGAGATCTAGCGAAATGGTGGGAGCGCTACCAAACTGCCGGTCGCAATATGCGCCAAGCTATGGCTAATGACGTAGCAGCACCAGCGAAGTCGGGCAATCGTCGCCGTAAGACTTACCGAAACAAAAAGAGTAAGCAATCAGAATGATCACTGCTTACATTGCGGTCGGCAGCAACCTTGCCGACCCAGTTAGCCAAGCAAATTTGGCTATCGAAACGCTAAAAAACCTACCGCGATCAACGTTTGTTGCGACCTCACAGCTATATAGTAGCACTCCAATGGGGCCACAAAATCAACCGGACTACATCAACGCGGTAGTGGCAATCCAAACCGAATTAACGCCAATTGAACTGCTTGATTGCACTCAAAAAATCGAGCTAGAGCAAGGGCGCGTCCGTAAAGACGAGCGTTGGGGGCCAAGAACCTTGGATCTCGACATTGTGTTATACGGCAATGAGGTGATCGATTCAGAGCGCTTAATCGTTCCTCATTACGGAATGAAAGAACGAGAGTTTGTACTCTACCCGCTTGCTGAAATCGCACCAAGTTTACAACTCCCTGATGGGACTGAGCTGACAGAACTACTCAAAATAGTAGATAAGAACGGGCTCAATGTTTGGCAGCAATAGCCAAACGCATTAAGGAAAACCAATGAAAAAAGTAACCATTAACGACCTTATCAAATGCAAAACTGAAGGCCGTAAATTCGCGACTTCGACAGCTTACGATGCGAGCTTTGCTCAATTATTCGAAAGCCAAGAAATGCCAGTGCTGCTTGTCGGTGATTCACTAGGTATGGTTCTACAAGGCCATAACGACACTCTACCAGTTACCGTTGAAGAGATTGCTTACCATACGCGCTCAGTGCGTGCTGGTAGCCCTAACTGCCTTCTTATGGCTGACATGCCTTTCATGAGCTACGCGACTCCAGAGCAAGCTTGTGAGAGCGCTGCAACCTTAATGCGTGCTGGCGCGAACATGGTAAAAATCGAAGGCGGAAGTTGGTTGGTTGATACTGTGAAGATGCTAACAGAGCGTGCTGTACCAGTATGTGCACACTTGGGTTTAACGCCTCAGTCTGTGAACATCTTTGGTGGTTACAAGGTTCAAGGCCGTGATGACGAGCAAGCCGATAAAATGGTTGCTGATGCTCTAGCATTGCAAAACGCAGGCGCACAAATCGTTCTACTTGAATGTGTACCAGCTTCATTAGCAAAACGAATTACAGAAGCTTGTGACGTACCTGTTATTGGTATCGGCGCAGGTAACGTTACCGATGGTCAGATCCTTGTTATGCATGACATGTTCGGTATTTCTGCGAATTACATGCCGAAATTCTCTAAGAATTTCCTAGCTGAAACAGGTGATATGCGTAAGGCTGTAGCTCTATACAAAGAAGAAGTAGAGAGCGCGCGCTTCCCTGATGAAGCTCATACAATCGCTTAGGAGTAAGTATGCAAACTTTTGCTGAAATAGCGGCTCTTCGTGAGCAGATTAAACAGTTTAAGCGTGATGGACGTACGGTTGCTTTTGTTCCGACAATGGGAAACCTGCATGAAGGCCACCTAACTCTGGTAAAGAAAGCGCGTGAGCTGGCTGACATTGTTGTGGTAAGCATCTTTGTTAACCCAATGCAGTTTGACCGTGCCGACGATCTAAACAACTATCCTCGTACGTTAGAAGCTGACTTAAGCAAACTAACAGGCGAAGGTGTTGAACTGGTATTTACACCAACGCCAGAGGTTATGTACCCGGAAGGACTAGACAAGCAGACGTTTGTTGAAGTCCCGGGAATCTCTCACATGCTTGAAGGTGCTTCTCGTCCGGGTCACTTCCGCGGTGTCTCAACGATTGTCACTAAACTGTTCAACATCGTTCAGCCAGATTTTGCATGCTTCGGCGAGAAAGATTTCCAGCAACTTGCTGTGATTCGCCAGATGACGACTGACTTAGCGTTAGACATTGAAGTTGTGGGTGTCGCGACGGTTCGTGAAATGGACGGTTTGGCAATGAGCTCTCGCAATAGCAATCTCACCATTGATGAGCGCCAACGCGCACCTGTTCTAGCGCGCACCATGCGTTGGATCAGTAGTGCAATTCGTGGCGGTCGCGATGATTACGCATCAGTGATTGAAGATGCAACTGACCAGCTTCGCGCAGCCGATCTGCAACCAGATGAGATCTTCATTTGTGATGCTAAGACTCTACAAGCTATCACTTCAGAATCAACTCAAGCAGTGATTCTTATGTCGGCTTTCCTAGGTAAGACTCGTCTTATCGACAACCAAGTTCTTGATTTGGTAACGGAAACGAAAGAAGAAGTGAAAGAAGAAACCGCTGAGTAATCGCGTTCTTCTCTTTGCGTAAACCAGCTTCTAACGCAAAGCAAAAGCACAAACGAAAAAAACAAAAAAGGTCGATGTAATATCGACCTTTTTCTTTGTCTGTTATTCAGGATAACCAGTTATTGACTACGATTGGTATTAACTGCGTAAACCGATACCTTTCGTCACTAGGTAATGTGCGATGCCATACAGAACCACGATAAACACACCTAGCACACCAAATGACGTCACAATACCCACATCAGACACACCCAAGAAGCCATATCTGAACGCGTTTACCATGTACACGATAGGGTTCAGCTTCGATATACCTTGCCAAAACTCAGGCAATAAACTGATCGAGTAGAACACACCGCCAAGATAAGTCAGTGGCGTTAAAATAAAGGTAGGGATAATCGAGATATCATCAAACGTGCGAGCAAAGACTGCATTTATCAGACCACCCAGAGAGAATACGACTGAAGTTAGGAATACCGTCGCAATGATCACGCCCCAATGATCGACTTGTAGGTCAACAAAGAACAGTGATACGAAGGTTACGATAGTGCCGACTAACAAACCACGCACGACACCACCCATCACAAAGCCAGCGATAATCACGTAGTTAGGAACAGGTGCTACAAGTAACTCTTCAATGTTCTTTTGGAACTTAGCACTAAAGAACGACGACGCCACATTTGAATATGAGTTGGTGATCACCGACATCATGATCAAACCAGGAACAATGTATTCCATGTAGCTAAAGCCGTTCATTTCACCAATACGCGCACCAATCAGGTTACCGAAAATGATGAAGTAAAGTGTCATGGTAATCGCTGGCGGCACTAGAGTTTGCACCCAGATACGCGTAAAGCGATTGATCTCTTTAGTTAATAAACTACAGAAAGCTGTCCAATATAGGCTGTACATATTATTTACTCCCCTCACGGACAATACTCACGAATAGCTCTTCTAGACGGTTTGCTTTGTTACGCATAGAGAGGACTTTCACCTGCTGATCACTCAACTGAGCGAAGATGGTATTCAAGCCGAGGTTCTTGTCGATCTCAATTTCTAGTGAGCCGTTTACCATCACTTGGCTATTCACGCCTTCTAGCTTAGGTTCAGTCGCGCCCTCTTCAAGATCCAAAATAAAGGTCTCGGCACTCAACTTACCTAGCAACGCTTTCATGGTGGTGTTCTCAATCAGCTCACCACGATTGATGATACCGATATTACGACACAGCATTTCCGCTTCTTCTAGGTAGTGCGTGGTCAAGATAATGGTAATGCCCTGCTTCTCGTTGATCTCTTTCAGGAATTCCCACATAGAGCGACGCAGTTCAATATCGACACCTGCAGTTGGCTCATCAAGAATCAGCAGCTGTGGCTCATGCATCAGTGCACGAGCGATCATCAAACGACGTTTCATACCACCAGACAAGTTACGCGCACGTTCGCCACGTTTTTCCCATAAATCGAGTTGAGATAAGTACTTTTTCGCTCGCTCTTTTGCCAGTGCTTTCGGCACACCGTAGTAACCAGCCTGTTGCAAAACGATCTGCTCAACGGTTTCAAACGGGTTAAAGTTAAACTCTTGAGGCACTAAACCTAGGTTTTGTTTCGCCAACTCCAGATCAGTATCAATGTCGTAGCCGAACACTTTAACCTTGCCTGAAGTCTTGTTAACCAGTGAAGAGATTACACCGATGGTGGTCGACTTACCCGCACCGTTTGGACCAAGTAGTGCGTAAAAATCGCCTTTTTCTACTTGTAAACTAATGCCTTTAAGAGCCTCAAAGCCCCCAGCATAAGTTTTTCTTAATTGCTCAATTTCTAATGCATACATAGAGATAGACTGCCATTTGCTATAGATAGATGTTGATGACCGAGCATGAGGAAGAGAGTGAAACGTAAAACGAACTAGCGGAAAGCTAACCCAAGATTTGTTTACTCGGCCATTTAGCGAACAAGTTTATCGTTGATTGACGATGAATACAAATGTCGATTCGTGCTTTCTTTTTAAAACAGTGGAAGATCTCAGCGAACTAAAGAGAACAAACATGTTTGATAAACAAAAAATGCCGCCAAGTCATTCGCTTAACGGCATTTTTATCAGAATTAAATGAAGAACCGATTAGCCAAATAAGTTCATCGCTGAGGCTTAAACTGACTCAAATTGGTGCTCGTCTCTCTCAACATAACTGGTTGCAGCCGTCAGCGCTTCATAACGGAATCGGTAAGTATTGGATTCAGGAACCAAGTCAATCACATGAAATTTCTCAAGCTGCTGACGCGTATTCTCGTTTGGACACAACAAGTACACCTCACACTGCGCATCTAGGGCATCCTTGATGGCATTCTCCAGCGCTAGACCTACCGTCACATCAATCATCGGAACGTCCGTTAAATCTAGAATCATTGCTTCATAGTCAGAGATACTCGAGTGCTGACGCGAAATCGCTTTAGAAACACTGAAGATCATTGGCCCTGAAAGATAGAAGAGCAGAACTTTACCATTCGCGCTATCGAGCAGCTGACGTTCACTATCAGTGAGTGGGATATCATCTTCATCATCACCATCACTGATCGCCTTAACTTGCCTCGCTTGCTCTCGACTCAATCTTTCAATAATAAGAATATTCGAGATAAAGACACCAAGCCCAACAGCAATAATCAGGTCAACGAACACGGTTAGCAGCATTACGCCATACATCACGCCCATGCCCGCATAACTGACCTTATGGGCGCGTTGAATGAAACTCCAATCAAGGATGTTGAAACCCACGTACATGGCAATACCCGCCAACACCGCCATCGGAATAGGTTCGGTTAAGCCACCAGCGACCAAAACGACTAGTGCTAATACTAAGGCACGAATTACACCAGACAGTGGAGAGCGTGCGCCAACCTGAATATTGGTTACGGTACCCATAGTCGCGCCCGCACCAGGTAGTGCACCGAAGAGACCAGAAAGCATATTTGCGATGCCCTGCCCTCGAAGCTCTTTATCAGAGTCATGCTCTTTACGAGTCAGTGAATCACCAATAACCGCAGTCAAAAGTGTATCAATACAACCCAACGTACCAAGCACTAAGGCATCAATAACCATGGTAGTAAACTGCTCAGCGCTAATGGTAGGAATAACAAGAGAAGGTAGCCCGGCAGGGATTTCACCAATGCGGCGAATAGAATCGGTATCGAAGAAGATAACAGACAGCAGAGTTACAGCCACTAACGCGACCAGTTGTGCGGGCACATACTTACGGTACTTAGCTGGGAAGCCAAAGAGAATACCGAGCGTCAAAGCACCCAAAAACAGTTCGCTCACTTTCAGGTTTGCTAGCGTATCAGGAAGCGCGGAGAGTGTGCCCATCACTCCACCAGAGGGGGCGGCGTGCCCGAGCAGTGGCGATAGTTGAAGGATAATCAGAATAACGCCAATACCCGACATAAAACCGGAGATCACGCTATATGGCATCAAAGTAACGTATTTTCCGAGCTTTAACGTGCCAAGTAGTATTTGAAACGCCCCCGCCATCATCACGACGGTGAAGGTCATTGCCATTCCGGTTTCAGGATATTTAGCGACCATGCTCGTCATTACCGCTGTCATAATCACTGTCATCGGGCCGGTTGGCTCAGATATCAGGCTGCTTGAACCGCCAAATAAAGCGGCAAATAGGCCGACCATAATCGCGCCCCAAAGGCCTGCTTCAGCACCAGCCCCAGAAGCAACACCAAATGCCAACGCTAAAGGCAGTGAGATGATGGCTGTAGTCACACCGCCAAACATATCCCCTTTGAGATTGATATCCGTAAAACGACTTACAAACAAAACACACCTTCCTGATGATGAAATGACAAACCTTATCACTTTAACAAATGTATCAAGTGTTCAGAAAGTGTTAATTCAATCACATTATTCATGTCTTATAACCGGATCATAGCTTCTAAGCTAAGTTCATGATTTTAACGACTAGAACACGTCAGATGAGTACTAATTGACACAGTTTTTACGAGATTGAATTTGTAACATTGTGTATAGTTGTGATTCTTAATTAAGGGATGTAAGACGCAAAATGCCAGAGATTAAACAGCTTTTTGAAAACAACTCTAAATGGTCTGAAGAAATTCGTTCAGAGCGACCAGAGTATTTTACAACGCTTGAAGAGGGTCAAAACCCTGGTTTCCTATGGATCGGCTGCTCTGATAGCCGTGTACCGGCCGAGCGTCTCACTGGTTTGTATTCTGGCGAACTGTTTGTTCATCGAAACGTTGCTAACCAAGTGGTTCATACCGACCTAAACTGCCTGTCTGTTGTGCAGTACGCGGTCGATGTACTCAAAGTTAAACACATTATTGTTTGTGGCCACTACGGTTGTGGCGGTGTTAACGCGGCAATTGATAATCCTAAACTTGGCCTAATCAATAACTGGTTACTTCACATCCGCGACAATTACCTAAAATACCGTAAGCAGATCGAAGGGCTTCCTCGTGAGCAATGGGGTGACAAGCTATGCGAGATTAACGTCGCAGAGCAGGTTTATAACCTAGGTAACTCAACCATTATGCAAAACGCATGGGAGCGAGGCCAAGAGGTTGAAATCCACGGTGTGGTTTACGGCATTGGCGATGGCAAGTTACAAGACCTTGGCGTACGTTGCTCAAGTAACGATACCCTAGAGAACAGTCATTTAGAGGCATTGAATAAAATCTTAACGACGCCTCTTCTTAGCCAGCAAGGCTAGACCATTCCGCTATAAATACAAAAAAGCCCGCTTGATGCGGGCTTTTTAATGACTTCTATTCGACAAGCGTAATAATTACTCTTGAGGTACAACTTTACCGATGTACGGCAGGTGACGATATTTTTGTGCGTAGTCGATACCAACACCAACAACGAATTCGTCAGGGATTTCAAAGCCAATCCACTTAGTATCTACCGTCACTTCACGACGAGAAGGCTTGTCTAGTAGCGTACAGATTTCGATAGATTTAGGACCACGTAGGCTCAGAATCTCTTTCACTTTAGTCAGTGTGTTACCTGTATCGATAATGTCTTCAACAAGCAGAACGTCTTTGCCTTGGATATCATCATCCAGGTCTTTCAAAATACGAACATCACGTGAGCTTTCCATGCCGTTGCCGTAGCTAGATGCAGTCATGAAATCAACTTGGTGAGTTAAATCGATAGCACGAGCAAGATCCGCCATAAAGACAAAAGATCCACGTAATAAGCCAACTAAAACTAGATCTTCACTACCCTTGTAGTGTTCCGTGATCTGTTTGCCTAGTTCGTTCACTCGATCCTGAACTTCTTGCTCAGAGATCATGACTTCAACTGTATGCTTCATACTGCTCTCATTTTATTTGGTGATTGCGACAAGTGTAGACAGTTCTGCCATCGGCGCCGCTCAATTTGTGCGTAAGTCTAGCACTGCTCAAATACCCACACCACCTTATGGTTCAAATTTACTGTCAGATTATCAACGATAATACGCGTTGATGCCTTGTCCGATACTCGCTTCCTTTCACATCAATACTGATCACGCTTTATGTATCAAGTTTGATGTAACTGTCTATTAAATAAGCTCAAAGGATTGACCATTCGCATATGCACCATTACACTCATCTTGGCTTAAATAATAATAAAATCATTAATATAAGAAATTCGTTGGCAAGGAAAACAAAATGGACTCAATCTCTAAGAGACCTAGAACTAGGCTTTCACCCCTAAAAAGAAAACTTCAATTGATGGAAATCGCACTTGAAGTGTTCTCTCGCCGTGGCATTGGCCGTGGTGGACACGCAGACATTGCAGATATTGCTCAGGTGTCTGTAGCAACCGTATTTAACTACTTCCCAACCCGTGAAGATCTGGTTGATGAAGTACTGAATCACGTCGTACGCCAATTCTCTAACTTCCTTTCAGACAATATCGACTTAGATATTCACGCAAAAGAAAACCTACATAATATTGCGACTGAAATGGTGACGTTAGTGGCTCAAGATAGCCATTGGTTGAACGTATGGTTCGAATGGAGCGCATCAACTCGTGATGAAGTATGGCCTCTATTCGTAACCACTAACCGCACTAACCAAATGTTAGTACAGAACATGTTTAGCAAAGCGATTGAACGCGGCGAAGTTTGCGACGATCACGATCCTAAGCATCTAGCGAACCTATTCCACGGCATCTGCTACTCGCTATTCATTCAAGCGAAACGTGTAGAAACGCCAGAAGAGCTTTCAAGCTTAACGGATAGCTACCTAAATATGCTGTGCATCTATAAATAGATTCGAGATTCGAACAAAACTAAGGGGTTGGCTTTTACGCCAGCCCTTTTTTATTGCCGATAGAAAGCCAGAATTAGATTCCCTATTCCTTCCTTCGTCAGTCCAGGGAATGACGGATATAAACAGCCACTGCACTTTACTTCATCGTCACCATGAACGAGAGGCGGAAAAATTAATTAGACACTAAAGCCAGAGATTCCCTATTCCCTCCTCCGTCAGTCTAGGGAATGACGGACATAGCCAACCACTGCGCTTTACTTCATCGTCACCATGAACGAGAGGCGGAAAAATTACTTAGACACTAAAGCCAGAGATTCCCTATTCCCTCCTTCGTCAGTCTAGGGAATGACGGGAATAAAGAACCATGTACCTTACTGCATCCCTCATCATAAACGAGAAGCGAAGAAATTAATCAGACACTCTCTATTTCATCCTCCGTCAGTCTAAGGAATGACGGGAATATAGAGCGACAGTTCTCACCTTTACGCTAGAGATATCGTCAAAGCATAAACTTTCACTCCTCACTTCGTCATCCTCAAGAGCGAGGGACGAGCGAGTTGGGGATCTCATACAGACATGACGACCCGCTTTTCTTCGGACATAAAAAAGCCGCTGACGAATCAGCGGCTTTTAATAACATTAACGAGTGGCTAAGAAAGAATTACTTCTTCTTTTTCACTGCTTTTTTGTTTGGAAGATCAGTGATTGAACCTTCGAATACTTCCGCAGCTAGACCAACAGACTCGTGTAGAGTTGGGTGAGCGTGGATAGTAAGAGCGATATCTTCTGCGTCACAACCCATTTCGATTGCTAGACCGATTTCACCAAGAAGCTCACCACCGTTAGTACCAACAACAGCACCACCGATTACGCGATGAGTATCTTTATCGAAGATCATCTTAGTCATACCGTCTGCACAGTCAGAAGCGATTGCACGACCAGAAGCAGCCCAAGGGAAAGTCGCAACTTCGTAGTTCAGGCCTTCCGCTTTCGCTTCTTTCTCAGTCTTACCTACCCAAGCAACTTCTGGCTCAGTGTACGCAATTGATGGGATTACTTTAGGGTCGAAGTAGTGCTTCTTACCAGAGATAACTTCAGCAGCTACGTGACCTTCATGCACACCTTTGTGAGCAAGCATTGGTTGGCCAACAACGTCACCGATCGCGTGGATGTGAGGAACGTTTGTACGCATTTGCTTATCAACGTTGATGAAACCGCGCTCATCAACTTCGATACCTGCTTTTTCAGCGTCGATAAGTGCACCGTTTGGAACACGACCGATAGCAACAAGAACAGCATCGTAGCGCTCAGCTTCAGCTGGTGCTTTTTTGCCTTCCATTGAAACGTAGATACCGTCTTCTTTCGCTTCAACAGCTGTAACTTTAGTTTCAAGCATTAGCTTGAACTTGTTCTTAATGCGCTTAGTGAAGACTTTAACGATGTCTTTATCCGCAGCAGGGATAACTTGGTCGAACATCTCAACTACGTCTACTTTAGAACCTAGAGAGTGGTAAACCGTACCCATTTCAAGACCGATGATACCACCGCCCATGATAAGCAGTTTTTCAGGAACTTCGTTTAGCTCAAGTGCATCCGTAGAATCCCAAATACGTGGGTCTTCATGTGGGATGAAAGGAAGCTTGATTGGACGAGAACCCGCAGCGATGATTGCGTTGTCGAAGTTAACAGTTGTTGCTTCGCCTTCGCCTTCAACAAGAATGCTGTTAGGACCTGTGAACTTACCGAAACCGTTAACAACAGTTACGTTACGCATCTTAGCCATACCGCCAAGACCGCCAGTTAGTTGGTCTACTACTTTTTCTTTCCAGATACGGATCTTGCTGATGTCCGTTTGTGGCTCGCCGAATACAACGCCGTGCTCTGCCATCGCTTTAGCTTCTTCGATTACTTTAGAAACGTGAAGAAGTGCTTTTGATGGAATACAACCAACGTTTAGACATACACCACCAAGAGTGCTGTAACGTTCAACTAGTACTGTTTCTAGACCTAAATCCGCACAACGGAATGCAGCTGAGTAACCAGCAGGACCTGAACCAAGTACAACAACTTGGGCTTTAATTTCTTTGCTCATTGTGACCTCTTGTAGTCATTATCCCTAACAGGCTGAGTAGATGTTCTTAAATTATTGGGCTTTCAAACAGGAAACATTTTACAGAGATGTTAACAGTGTGAAAGTAGCTTTAAGTTAGCCTGTGAGCTAGACAACAATTCCCTTCTGCTTTATGAGAAATGCGGGAAACTGTTCTCTAAAAATAGTCTTTATATAAAGAATTAAGGTGACCCGAAAGCCACCTTAATAATTACTTTCTCAATTACAGTACTAGACGACGAATGTCAGATAGTGCGCTGTTTAGGAAAGTAATGAAGCGTGCACCTTCTGCACCATCGATCACACGGTGGTCGTATGATAGAGACAGTGGAAGCTGTAGGCGTGGTTGGAACTCTTTACCGTTCCAAACTGGCTTAATTTCAGACTTAGATACACCTAGGATACCTACTTCTGGCGCATTTACGATTGGAGTAAATGCAGTACCGCCAATACCACCAAGGCTAGAGATTGTGAAACAACCGCCTTGCATGTCTGCCGCTGTTAGCTTACCAGAACGTGCTTTCTTAGAAACAGCCATTAGCTCTTCAGATAGCTCGTAAATGCCTTTCTTGTTCACGTCTTTGAATACAGGAACAACTAGACCGTTTGGTGTATCAACAGCGATACCCACGTTTACGTACTTCTTAAGAATGATGCTTTCGCCATCTTCAGAAAGAGAAGAGTTAAACGCTGGGAATGCTTCTAGCGCTTTAGCAACAGCTTTCATGATGAACACAAGTGGAGTGATCTTCATGCCAGTATCTTTCTTCGCTTCGATTGCGTTCTGTTCTTTACGGAATGCTTCTAGCTCAGTGATGTCTGCGTTATCCCACTGTGTAACGTGAGGGATCATTACCCAGTTACGGTGTAGGTTTGCACCAGAGATCTTCTTGATCTTAGAAAGTTTCTGAACTTCAGTTTCGCCGAACTTGCTGAAGTCAACTTTTGGCCATGGTAGTAGACCAAGAGCAGAACCGTCGCCGCCTTTGCCAGATGCCGCAGCACCAGATTCTAGACGCTTAAGTGCATCTTTAACGTAAGACTGAACGTCTTCTTTAAGGATACGGCTCTTACGACCAGTACCTTTAACCTTAGAAAGATTAACGCCAAATTCGCGAGCAAGACGACGAACAACTGGAGAAGCGTGCGCGTAGTCACCGTTATCTTGGAAGTCGCCAGCTGCTGCTGGAGCCGCTGCAGGTGCTTCTGCTTTAGGAGCAGGTGCCGCCGCTGGAGCTGCTGCTTGTGCAGGTGCTGCAACAGGAGCAGGCGCTGCGCCTTCAACTACGAAAGTCATGATTAGAGAGCCAGTTGACACTTTGTCGCCAGCTGCAATCTTGATTTCTTTTACTGTACCAGCGAATGGTGCAGGAACTTCCATTGAAGCTTTGTCGCCTTCAACAGTAATTAGAGATTGCTCTTCTTCTACTGTATCGCCAACCGCTACCATGATTTCAGTAACTTCTACTTCGTCACCGCCGATATCAGGAACGTTTACTTCTTTCTCAGCAGACGCTGCTGGAGCCGCTGCAACTGGTGCTGCCGCCGCAGGAGCCGGAGCTGCTGCAGGTGCTGAACCAGCTACTTCGAATACCATTACTAGAGAACCAGTAGAAACTGAATCACCAGAAGCGATCTTGATTTCTTTAACGATACCAGCGAATGGTGCAGGAACTTCCATTGAAGCCTTGTCGCCTTCAACAGTAAGAAGAGATTGCTCTTCTTCTACTGCATCACCGATAGCAACCATGATTTCAGTTACTTCAACTTCATCACCGCCGATATCTGGTACGTGAACTTCTTTAAGCTCAGCCGCCGCTGCAGGAGCTGCAGCAACTGGTGCCGCCGCTTCAACTGCTGGAGCAGCCGGTGCTGCTGCAGCACCTTCCGCTTCAAAGATCATGATAAGAGAACCAGTAGAAACAGAATCGCCTTCTGCTACTTTGATTTCTTTAACGATACCCGCTTGAGACGCTGGAACTTCCATTGAAGCTTTGTCGCCTTCAACAGTGATCAGTGACTGCTCTTCTTCAACCTTGTCGCCAACGTTTACAAGAATCTCAGTTACTTCAACCTCGTCAGCACCGATGTCTGGTACATTAATTTCGATTGTCATTGTATTTACCTACCTTAATGCCAGTCTTATGCGTATTGCGGGTTAGTTTTTTCAGTGTCGATATCGAACTTAGCAATTGCTTCAACAACTACTGATTTCTCGATGTCACCACGTTTAGCCAGTTCAGTTAGAGCTGCAACTACAATGTAGCCAGCGTTAACTTCGAAGTGACGACGTAGGTTTGCACGGCTGTCAGAGCGGCCGAAACCATCTGTACCAAGTACTTTGTATGACTCAGTTGGCATGTACGCACGTACTTGCTCAGCGTAGTTCTTCATGTAGTCAGTCACTGCGATTGCAGGTTCTTTACCAAGAACAGTTGTGATGTACGGTACTTTCTCTTCAGCTTCTGGGTGAAGCATGTTGTCACGCTCTACCGCTTGGCCGTCACGAGTTAGTTCGTTGAACGACGTTACTGAGAATACGTCAGATGCTACGCCGTACTCTTCGCTTAGAATTTCAGCGGCTTTACGCGCTTCGTTCATGATAGTACCAGAGCTCATTAGTTGAACTTTGCCCTTAGCACCAGCGTGAGATTCAAGCTTGTAGATACCTTTACGGATGCCTTCTTCAGCGCCTTCTGGCATTGCTGGCATTGCGTAGTTCTCGTTCATTACTGTTAGGTAGTAGTAAACGTTCTCTTGCTCAGGACCGTACATGCGACGGATACCGTCTTGCATGATTACTGCTAGCTCGTAAGCGAACGTTGGGTCATAAGATATACAGTTAGGGATCGTGTTCGCTTGGATGTGCGAGTGACCATCTTCGTGCTGTAGACCTTCACCGTTCAGTGTTGTACGACCAGCTGTAGCACCTAGTAGGAAGCCACGAGCTTGTTGGTCACCTGCTAGCCATGCCATGTCGCCAATACGTTGGAAACCGAACATTGAGTAGTAGATGTAGAACGGGATCATTGGTAGGTCGTTCGTGCTGTATGAAGTTGCAGCTGCAACCCATGAAGCCATAGAACCTAGCTCGTTGATGCCTTCTTGAAGTACTTGACCAGACGTTGCTTCTTTGTAGTAAGAAACGATGCCTTTATCTTCAGGTGTGTATTCTTGACCGTGTGGGTTGTAGATACCAACCTGACGGAATAGACCTTCCATACCAAATGTACGAGCTTCATCACAGATGATAGGAACGATGTTCTTACCAATGTTCTTATCTTTAAGAAGGATGTTTAGCGTACGTACATAAGCCATAGTTGTAGAGATATCACGCTTCTGTTCACCTAGTAGAGGTGCGAATGCGTCTAGCTCAGGAACTTTGAATTCTTGAGTGAATTTTGGCAGACGTGCTGGCGTGTAACCTTGTAGGGCTTTACGACGAGCATGCAGGTATTCGTACTCAGCAGAACCTTCTTCAAGAGTCAGGTAAGGAAGCTCAGACACTTTCTCATCAGAAAGGATGTCTTGTAGGCCTAGACGGTCACGTAGGTATTGTACGTGAGTCATGTCCATCTTCTTAACACCGTGAGCGATGTTCTTACCTTCTGCAGCTTCACCCATGCCGTAACCTTTAACTGTCTTAGCTAGGATTACTGTTGGCTTGCCACCTGTCTCTTTTGCATTGTTGAATGCAGCGAACAGTTTAGAAGAATCGTGACCACCACGCTTCAGTTCGAAGATTTGGTCATCAGTCATGTCTGCAACTAGTGCAGCTGTTTCTGGGTACTTACCAAAGAAGTGCTCACGTACGTATGCGCCATCTTTAGATTTGAATGTCTGGTAGTCACCATCGATAGTTTCGTTCATTAGTTGAAGAAGCTTACCAGTAGTGTCTTTAGCTAGTAGAGAATCCCAATTGCTACCCCAGATAACTTTAACAACGTTCCAACCTGCACCTTTGAATAGGCCTTCAAGTTCTTGGATGATGCTACCGTTACCCATTACAGGGCCGTCTAGACGCTGTAGGTTACAGTTGATTAGGAAGCATAGGTTGTCTAGCTTCTCACGCGCAGCGAAAGAAATAGCACCACGTGATTCTGGCTCATCCATCTCACCGTCGCCTAGGAAAGCGTATACACGTTGAGCAGAAGTATCTTTAAGACCACGGCCTTCTAGGTACTTAAGGAAACGAGCTTGGTAGATCGCAGAGATCGGACCTAGACCCATAGATACTGTAGGGAACTGCCAGAACTCAGGCATCAGTTTAGGGTGCGGGTAAGAAGGAATACCTTTACCATCAACTTCTTGACGGAAGTTATCTAGCTGCTCTTCAGTTAGACGACCTTCAACGAATGCACGAGAGTAGATACCTGGAGAGATGTGACCTTGGTAGTAAACTAGATCGCCACCGTCAGTCTCGTTTGGAGCACGGAAGAAGTGGTTGAAACATACTTCGTAGAACGCTGCTGCTGACTGGTAAGAAGCCATGTGACCACCAAGGTCTAGGTCTTTCTTAGAAGCACGCAATACGATCATGATTGCGTTCCAGCGAATAATCGAACGAATACGACGCTCAAGAGTTACGTCACCAGGGTAAGCTGGCTCTTGTGCTGCTGGAATTGTGTTGATGTAGTTTGTGTTGATGCCTGTAGCCATATCAACACCATCTAAACGCGCTTTATCTAGAACTTGTTCTAGTAAAAACTGTGCACGTTCTACACCTTCTTCACGTACTACTGACTCAAGAGCTTCTAACCAATCTTGAGTTTCCAGAGCATCAACGTCATGCTTCATGTCAGACATGGCGATCTATCCTTTTTGTTAGTTGGATTCTACTAAACACGTAAAAAGCCGAAGTATTACGGCTATTTACCCTGTTGAATTCGACGTAGAGAACGTTCGCGGCGCGACTCTTCCTTCGTCAAATCCAGCAATGTTTCTTCGATGTAAGCTAAATGAGAGTGTGACATTTCACGTGCCTGTTCTGGCTGCCCTGAAACAATCGCATCTACAATGTTAGCTCGATGTATACTCACTTTCTCCACAACGTCTTTACGACGATGCAACAGCTTTAAATTCTCTAAGACGTTTTGTTCGAGTAACGGAGCCAAACTACGAACAATGTGTAATAACACCACATTGTGCGCTGCCTCTGTTAAAGCAATAAGAAAAGCCATCACCGCTGCAGATTCGGCTTCAATATCACCCTTATCTTGCGCGCCGTGAATTTTATCTTGGCATGCTTGAATTCGAGCAAAGTCTTCATCAGTGCCACGCAATGCCGCAAAGTAAGCCGAAATCCCTTCCATCGCATGACGCGATTCCAACAAGTCTAGTTGGGTTTCAGAATGGGAGGACAACAAATTAAGCAAAGGATCTGAAAAGCTTTTCCAGATATTTTCGCTAACAAACGTACCTCCGCCTTGACGGCGAGTAAGCAGGCGTTTTGCTTCTAAACGTTGTATCGCTTCTCGGATTGAAGGACGAGACACATCGAACTGTTTCGCCAGTTCGCGCTCAGGCGGCAGCTGCTGCCCTGGAGCCAGTGTTCCTTCCACTATCAACCTTTCTAACTCTTGTTCGATAACATCGGAGAGTTTTGGCTGACGAATCCTTTGATAAGCCATAGTTTGTTGTTCTTCTTTTTCTTCGCTGACAATTGGTAATACCAATTTTAAGTTGGGCAGAAATTAACATAATTAAAACGCCACTGTCCAGCGTAAAATTGACCTGCATCATAGAATGCAGCATGAATTAACCGTGATTTAACAAATGAAATTTAAAACAGCAACCAAATTGGTCTTACCATTTACAGGGGTAATACTTTTGGGGAGGATTCGTGCTAGAAATTTTCAGGATAAAAATGAATTGTTTCAGAAAGATTAGCCTAACTCGGTTAAAAATCGAACCAAGCGCACATTTGGGAGGGAAATTCTGTTCATAATTTTTAATATATGAGTGTTTGATAAGCTCGTCACACTCTCGATTTATTGATGCCCTTCCTTCAACCACTTTCTTTACATCGCAACAACAAAAATTCACAAGTGATTATGCTCAGCGTTGACTATCTATGGCTCTGTAATCAACAGAGCCATAAAGAGAATGAAAGCCTAGAAGTTCAGCTCACCTTTAAACTTCTGCCAATCGAAAACCAAACCTGGGTCAGTTTTGCGCAGAGGTGCAATATATTGATGGCCAGTGATGCGTTCATTGGTGATCTGAGGAAAGCTTGATATCAGTGATTCCGTTAACTGAGTCAGCGCTTGATATTGCTGCTCGGTGTAAGTAACAAAGTCACTGCCTTCCAGTTCAATACCGATTGAATAATCATTGCACCTTTCACGCCCTGCAAAACTCGACTGACCGGCATGCCAAGCTCGATCAAGGAAAGAAACGAACTGCACCACTTCGCCATCGCGACGAATCAAGCAGTGTGCAGACACACCCATTTGATGAATCACCTTAAAAAAGGGATGCTCAGCGGCGTTTAGCTTACCCGTAAAGAACTGCTCGATATAAGGCCCACCAAATTGCCCCGGTGGCAGGCTAATATTATGGACCACCAGCAGAGAGATATCATCGACACTCGGCCGAGCGTCAAAATACGGGGAAGGAACATGCCGAGCGTTGTCGTACCATCCGTCGGAGCTGATCGTCATCTTGGTCTCACTTTCTTTTCTGCTAGCACAATAAGATGTGACCTTGCCCATAGAGCAGTCGCGCTAGCCTCTTTAATTTGAAGTTAAGCAAGAGTATCATTCCATTCCCACTCCCTTTCAAGATTAGATTTGCGATGAAAAACACACATAACAGCCACCAACGCCTTGACTACTTAAAAGAGCAACTGCCTTTAGAGATCACTCGTGCAGTAGCCGAGACTATCAAAGAAGATCTAGGTGGTACGTTAGATCCAGCGGCTGACATCACAGCAAGTCTAATCCCAGCAGACGCAATCAACAGCGCAACCATCATTACTCGTGAGCACGGTGTGTTCTGTGGTAAAGCTTGGGCTGATGAAGTGTTTAAGCAATTGGGCGGTGAAGTAACGATCGAGTGGAATGTAGAAGATGGCGATAAGGTCGAACCAAATCAAACGCTTTGCACGCTAACTGGCCCAGCACGTGCGCTACTAACGGGCGAGCGTAACGCAATGAACTTCATTCAAACTCTATCTGGTTGTGCGACGGCGACAGCTATCTACGCAGACAAAATCAAACACACAGAGTGTCGCCTATTAGATACTCGTAAAACGATTCCTGGCCTGCGCAGCGCACTAAAATACGCAGTCGCTTGTGGTGGTGGCTTCAATCACCGTATCGGTGTTTTCGATGCCTACTTAATTAAAGAAAACCACATCATCGCTTGTGGTGGCATTGAGAAAGCTATCTCAACAGCAAAAGAGCTTAACCCAGGTAAGCCTGTTGAAGTGGAAACAGAGAGCCTAGAAGAGCTAGAGCAAGCAATCAACGCGGGTGCAGACATCATCATGCTAGACAACTTCACCACAGACATGATGCGTGAAGCGGTTAAAATCAACGCGGGGCGTGCTGCACTAGAGAACTCTGGCAACGTGACGCTAGATACGATTGCAGAATTTGCTGAAACAGGTGTTGATTACATCTCTGTTGGTGCACTAACTAAGCACCTAAAAGCAATGGATCTATCAATGAGATTCAAAGCGTAATTTACTGAATAATAAATAAGTTATCGCTGAAGGCACTGTTAATGACAGTGCCTTTTTTATTGCCTTAATTGTCAGTATTTCAAGCAGTTATTTAAGTTGATCGCATAAATTTGCGCGCTATATGAAACACCACACTAATAAATACAAAACCACTCGCGACCACACCTGAACACCATTCCACTTCCCCACCTCGACTTCTATTCTCTCTACCAACCAGTGCTTGCGCTGAAACAAACTAAAGAATGGAATTAGACAATGAATAACAAGAACAAAAGAACGAACCAAAAAGGCTTTACGCTGATTGAATTGATGATAGTGGTGGCCGTGATAGGGGTACTTTCAGCTATTGCGATTCCTCAATATCAAAAATACGTAGCTAAGGCTGAAGTTGCGGCAGCTCTCGCAACCATGACAGGTGTAAAAACAAATGTTGAAGCTTATGCTGTCGAATATGGAGCTTTCCCTTCTGCAGCTCAATCAGCAGCTTTGGGGGTCCCGGCTAACATTCCACAAGGAACAATTGCCTTTGCACCAGCGCAATCATCTGCTGGCAGTATTGATTTTACCTTTTCATCTTCAGACGTTAGCTCCCTTTTAATTGCTAGTGAGTTTCAACTAGACAGAGATAGCAATGGTTCATGGTCATGTGTAGCTTCCGGCGCTCAAGCAGTATCAAGCGATTTGTTACCAAAAAGCTGTAGACCTTAAATAAATGCTAACCAACCTCCCAACCGTTCTACGTCAGGCTGATTTACTTAGCCTGACTCAAGAACAAGCCGTTGCGGAACACATACATGCTTCAGGTGTATCTACACCTGAAGCTTTACTCGTTCTTGATTTCTTCACTAGCGAGAGTCTCGCACATAACATTCAGGCCATCTTCGGTTTGCCGTTAATACAGCTTGCCAATGTTGACTATGAAGTCTTGTGTGACCAATTAGGGCTTCGCGAGCTGATCACCAAGTATCACGCTATCCCGATTTCAGTGTCTAGTTCGACTCTCACATTAGCGTCAGCTGACCCGACCGATTTACAAGCAGAAGATGATTTCCGGTTCGCGACTGGATTGCAGATAGAACTTGTTGTCGCTAACTATTCTGAATTAGAAGGCGCAATACGAAAGTTGTATGGCCGCTCTATTTCAGGGCAAGACTCTAAGCGTAAAGAGATCACCCAAGACGAACTTGCCAACCTTGTTGAAGTCTCCGACGATGAGATGACTTCGATTGAAGACCTCAGCCAAGACGACTCCCCCGTTAGCCGATTTATCAATCAGATACTGGTTGATGCGGTGCGCAAAGGTGCATCGGATATCCACTTTGAACCTTACGAAGAGCACTATCGTGTACGACTGCGTTGTGATGGTATTCTGGTTGAAATACAGCAACCCGCTTCCCATTTAAGTCGCCGTTTATCTGCTCGTTTAAAGATTCTCGCCAAACTTGATATTGCCGAACGGCGCTTGCCGCAAGATGGGCGCATTAAGCTCCGTTTGAATAATGAACTCGCGATAGATATGCGAGTATCAACACTGCCGACCTTATGGGGAGAGAAGATAGTACTGCGACTGCTTGATAGCAGTTCTGCCAATCTCGATATCGACAAGCTTGGCTATAGTGAAGATCAAAAAGCACTCTACCTTAATGCCTTGAAGCGCCCGCAGGGAATGATCCTAATGACAGGACCAACCGGCAGTGGCAAAACCGTGTCTCTTTATACTGGGCTTCGAGTACTGAATACCACTGAACGTAATATTTCCACAGCCGAAGACCCCGTCGAAATTAACCTGTGTGGCATCAATCAAGTGCAAGTCACGCCAAAGATCGGCTTTGGGTTCGCGGAAGCATTGAGATCGTTTTTACGACAAGATCCTGATGTGGTGATGGTCGGTGAGATCCGCGATTTAGAAACCGCTGAGATCGCGATCAAAGCATCGCAAACCGGTCACTTGGTGCTATCTACGTTGCACACCAACTCTGCAGCAGAAACCGTGACTCGACTCGCTCACATGGGTATTGAGCCTTTTAACCTTGCTTCGTCATTGAGCTTGATTATTGCTCAACGTCTTGCGAGACGCTTATGTAACCATTGTAAAGCTGAAGACGATTCACCAGATATTTACCTGCGTCACTCTATCCCAAATAGCCAAATCATCTACAAAGCCAACACTCAAGGTTGTAATGAGTGCAATCAAGGATACTCCGGTCGCGTTGGTATCTACGAAGTAATGCCATTCACCGACAAACTTAAAAACAGCCTAATTAACAAACCTAATGCGTTAGCGATTGAAGATCTCGCTCGCCGAGAAGGCATGAGAACACTGCAAGAGTCTGGTTTAGACAAACTGCTTGAAGGCACCACCAGCTATCAAGAGCTACAACGTGTTCTGTACATATAATTCAATGGAGCACCAATGAGCAGTAAGTCCAAGCAATCACAACTAAAAAGCTACCATTGGAAAGGCATTAATAGCTCGGGAAAGAAAGTGTCGGGGCAGACCTTAGCGCTTACCGAATTAGAGGTGCGAGAAAAGCTCAAAGATCAGCACATTCAAATTAAGAAAATCAAAAAGAAAAGCATCTCTGCACTGACTCGTTTAACACATCGCGTAAAACCCAAAGACATCACTATTTTAACTCGACAACTTGCGACTATGTTAGCTACTGGTGTGCCTATCGTGCAGGCTATCAAGTTAGTATCAGACAACCATCGCAAAGCTGAAATGAAGTCCATCCTCTCGCATATCTGTAAAGGTGTAGAAGCAGGTACTCCGATATCAAAAGCGATGCGAACCGCAAGCCGTCACTTTGATGATCTGTATACCGACTTAGTTGCCACAGGAGAACTCTCTGGAAACCTAGCGCAAGTATTTGAACGATTGGCAACCTATAGAGAAAAGAGTGAACAGTTAAAATCTAAGGTCATCAAAGCACTTATTTACCCAGCGATGGTGGTCATTGTTGCACTGACTGTCTCTTACCTAATGCTGACCATGGTGATCCCCGAATTTGAATCTATGTTTTCAGGTTTTGGCGCAGATCTCCCTTGGTTTACCCAACAAGTTCTTCATCTTTCTCATTGGATGCAGGCTTACAGTTTTTATACGGCTGTAGGAATCGGTTTGCTGGCGCTATTAGTCCATCAATTGTGCCAGCGCTCTTACTCGATTCGCTTGTCAGCCAGCCGCTTAGGGTTACGATTTCCGGTGCTTGGTGGTGTGATGGCCAAAGCCTCTATTGCGAAATTCAGTCGAACTCTATCCACCAGTTTTAGTTCTGGTATTCCGATTCTCATGAGCCTTAAAACCACCGCCAAAACCGCAGGCAATTTGCATTATGAATCGGCAATTATTGAGGTTCACCGTGAGACTGCAGCTGGCATGCCAATGTATATCGCGATGCGTAATACTAATGCCTTCCCCGAGATGGTGTTGCAGATGGTGATGATTGGAGAGGAGTCAGGCAACCTTGACGATATGCTTAATAAAGTGGCCTCAATTTACGAGTTTGAAGTCGACAACACCGTCGATAATCTGGGCAAGATCTTAGAGCCATTGATCATCGTATTTTTGGGGACGGTTGTTGGCGGGCTTGTGGTTGCGATGTACTTACCGATCTTTAATCTTATGAGTGTGTTAGGATAGCCAAAAGCAACTAAACACCCATGAGTAGCAAACTTCTACTCATATAGATCAAGTGGTAAAGGACACTATGGAAGTATTTCACTACTATCCTTGGCTATTCCCCGTATTAGCTTTCATTTTTAGCCTTCTTATTGGCAGCTTCCTCAACGTCGTCATACACCGCTTACCGATTATGATGGAACGTGAATGGCAAAAAGAGTGCTCAGAATATTTCTCTCAATACAAAATTCCAGCACCTGAAGGGAAATTTAACCTGAGCATTCCACGTTCGACTTGTCCGAAATGCGAAACCCAATTAAGAATCATCGACAATATTCCAGTGCTAAGCTGGTTGTTCTTAAAGGGCAAATGCCACAGTTGCGCGAATCCAATCAGTGCACGCTACCCTTTGGTCGAGTTGCTTACCGCAATCCTTTGTACCGTAGTCGCAAGCCACTTTGGTTTTGGTTTCTACTCTATTGCGCTGATCTTTTTCACCTTTGCACTGATTACAGCGACCTTTATCGATCTCGATACCATGCTACTGCCTGATCAAATCACCTTACCTTTGGTTTGGTCTGGTATTGCGTTAGCTCTGTTTAATATCAGCCCAGTATCGCTTCAAGATTCTGTAGTTGGCGCAATGGCAGGCTACCTAGCTTTATGGTCGGTTTACTGGTTGTTTAAGCTGCTGACAGGCAAAGAAGGCATGGGTTACGGCGACTTCAAGTTACTGGCGGCACTTGGTGCATGGCTTGGTTGGCAGAATCTACCAATGATCATCCTTTTATCGTCACTTGTTGGATTGGTTTTCGGTTTGATTCAGCTGCGCTTGAAACAGCAAGGCATAGATAAAGCCTTCCCATTTGGGCCTTATCTTGCCATCGCAGGTTGGGTTAGCTTGATGTGGGGTAACGACATCATGGGTTGGTATTTAACTTCTGTACTAGGAATGTAACCATGGCAATCATTATCGGATTAAGTGGCGGTATCGCCAGTGGTAAAACGACCGTCGCTAACCTGTTCAACGAACATTTTGGCATTGATATTGTCGATGCTGATATCGTGGCACGTGAAGTCGTCGCACTAGGCAGTGAAGGCCTCGATCAGATTACCGATCATTTTGGTGAAGACATATTACTAGACGATGGAACGTTAAACCGAGCCAAGTTGCGCGAAGTTATCTTCTCTGACCCAACAGAAAAACAGTGGCTCAATGATCTTCTCCACCCTATGATCCGCGATAAAATTGACAGTGACTTGTCTAAAGTCACCTCCCCTTATGCTTTATTAGTCGCACCGCTCTTGGTTGAAAACCAAATGCAAGGCATGGCCGATCGCGTGTTAATAGTTGATGTTCCAGCTGAAGTACAAATAGAGCGTACGATGAGTCGAGATAATGTTTCTAGGGAACAAGTAACGTCAATTTTAAAATCACAGGCTTCAAGAGAACAGCGCTTAGCAGTTGCAGATGACGTGATTAAAAACCATACTAAAAACCAAGAACTTTTGCCTCAAATCACAGATTTACATCAAAAGTATCTGGCAATCAGTACAGTAGATGGGTCAGAATAGAACAATGTTGAATGAAGGTTTGCTCGATGATCACCCACAAATTTGAACATCCTCTAAATGAGAAAACACGCATCTACTTAAGAGTTGAATCGCTCTTGAGGCAGCTACACTTGTCTTCTACATTTTCCGATGCTCAACAGTATCAACTCTTTTTCCGTTCTATCTTTGATCTGATTGAAATCTTCGAACAGATCCAGCTCAAGAGCGAACTCGCAAAAGACATTGAGAAGCAGCGTGTAACCTACAAAAGTTGGTTAGATGTTGAAGGTGTCGATCAAGAGATGCTTACATCTCTGCTCACCGATATTGGCAACATCTATCGCGAGCTTATGCAAGCAGAGCGCTTTGGCCAATCACTTAAGGAAGACAGGTTCCTGAGTGCGATTCGCCAACGCTTTAATCTACCAGGTGGCTCATGCTGCTTTGATTTACCTGCTCTGCATTATTGGCTGCACCTTCCTCTCGATAAGAGAATGAGGGATGCCAAGGCATGGATGGATAGCCTACAGCCTCTGTATGAAGCGCTAACGCTATGGTTAAAGCTCACCAGAGAGACTGGCCACTTTAAAGAGCAGATTGCTCGTGCAGGCTTCTTCCAGAGCGATGCTGATGAAGCGAATATCCTTCGCCTTTCGATTCCAATGCAATACGGTGCCTACCCGATGATCTCGGGCCATAAGAACCGTTTTGCAGTTAAATTCATGAGCTTTGAAACAGGGCAAGCTTGTACTCAAGATATCGAATTTGAATTGGCCATCTGCACCTAATTAATTTCCTTTTATCGTTTGGCTTGAGTCCTCACTCGAGCCTAAACTCACTCTTATTACACCCTCAAATTAAGAATCACTATGTCGAAGAAAATCACCATCGTTAAATGCCCTCAATGTAATGCTGACGTTGAATGGGGTGAACAAAGCCCACATCGCCCGTTTTGCAGTAAGCAATGTCAGATGATTGATTTTGGTGAGTGGGCAGACGAAGAGAACAGCATCGCTGGCGCACCAGACATGTCAGATAGCGACGGTTGGTCGGAAGATCCGTACTAAGATTCGAGATTCGAGATTCGAGATTCGAGATTCGAGATTCGAGATTCGGAAAATGATTGAAGGGTTGGCGTTTTGCGTCAATCCTTTTTTATTGCAGATAGTTTGGTGTTTACTGAAAGAGATTCCCTACTCCTTCCTTCATCAGTCTAGGGAATGACGATTTATTTTAAGTTTCGGTTTACTCCGTCATCCCCAAGAGTGAGGAACGAGCGAGTTGGGGATTCTGGTTTTCAAAACTCTAAATAGCAGGCACAAAAAAGCGGAGCCAAATGGCTCCGCTTTTATCGATAGAATGCAAAAAGAATTACTTCTTAGCAAGTTTCTCTTTAATACGAGCTGACTTACCAGAACGCTCACGTAGGTAGTACAACTTGGCACGACGTACTGCACCACGGCGTTTAACTTCGATGCTATCAACCATTGGAGAGTGAGTTTGGAACGCACGCTCTACACCTTCACCGTTCGAGATCTTACGAACTGTGAATGCAGAGTGTAGACCACGGTTACGAATAGCGATTACAACGCCTTCGAAAGCCTGTAGACGCTCACGGTCACCTTCTTTTACCTTAACCTGAACTACAACAGTGTCACCTGGTGCGAATTTAGGAAGGTCTGATTTTAGTTGCTCTTCTTCAAGAGCCTTAATGATGTTGCTCATTTGTATAAATTCCTAGAATAAACTGATACTAAATTTAATAGGTTACTGCTTGCTTTTCGTTAAGAGCGTTGCTCTTTAATGAATTCAGCCAGTAATTGTTCCTGTTCGTCAGTCAGAGCTAGGTTTTCCAGGAGTTCTGGTCTTCTTAGCCAAGTTCGGCCCAACGATTGTTTTAATCGCCAGCGACGAATGTCCTTATGGTTTCCAGACTTGAGTACCGATGGCACATCTTTATCGTCTAGCACCTCAGGGCGCGTATAATGGGGACAATCTAGCAAGCCATTTGCAAAAGAATCTTCTTCTGCTGAAGCGAAATCTCCAAGTACACCCGGAACAAACCGAGATACTGAATCAATCAACGTCATGGCTGGCAGCTCGCCACCCGTCATCACAAAATCTCCAATCGACCATTCTTCGTCAACTTCAGATTGAATGATGCGCTCATCTACCCCTTCGTAGCGACCACAAATAAGAAGTAAATTCTCGTTTGTTGCCAGCTCTTCCACACCTTTCTGGTCGAGTTTACGACCTTGAGGTGAAAGATAGATAACCTTCGTCTTTCCCGGTGATGCTTGCTTGGCAGTTTGGATAGCGTCGCGCAAAGGCTGAACCATCATTAACATGCCAGGACCACCACCGTAAGGTCTGTCATCAACAGTGCGATGTTTATCATGAGTGAAATCGCGAGGATTCCATGTCTCAATAGATAAAAGACCTTTCTTTACCGCTTGACCCGTTACTCCAAAATCAGTAACTGAACGGAACATTTCAGGAAATAGGCTAATTACGCCAACCCACATGTGTTCTCTCGCTCTATGATTTTAAAGTTAGAATCCAGGATCCCAGTCAACTTCGATCCGTTGAGCTTCGCGATCAACTTTCTTGATCACTTGCTCTTCAAGGTACGGTACTAACCGTTCCTTTTGTCCGAAAGCATCTTTAAGATTTGCTTTGATTACTAGAACATCGTTTGAGCCAGTTTCTAGCATGTCTGTAACAACACCTAGATCGTAACCTTTAGTGGTTACAACTTGCATACCAAACAATTCACGCCAGTAGAATTCCTCTTCTGACAATTCTGGTAACGAAGCAGGGTCTACTGCAATTTCAAAGTTGGTCAGTACATGAGCGTCCTCGCGGATCTCAAAACCTTCCAGCTTACACACCATACCTTTGTTATGACGTTTCCAGCTTTCTACTTTGAATTCAACCCACTTCCCCTTTTGGTTAACGTACCAAGGGGAGTAATCAAATATGCTTTCAGCATTGTCTGTGTAGGAAAAAACTTTAAGCCAGCCACGAATGCCATAGGTAGCACCAAACTTGCCCATAACAATTTTTTCGTCTTGCTTGCTCATTGTTTCTTTACCCTTCATCGACATAAGCTATTTCTCTTTAAAAAAGAATTAAGCCGCTTTTTGAGCGTCTTTAACTAGCTTAGCTACACGATCAGATAGAGATGCGCCTTGACCAACCCAGTGGTTAACACGATCTAGGTCTAGACGAAGACCTTCTTCTTGACCTTGAGCTGTAGGGTTAAAGAAACCTACTTTCTCGATGAAACGGCCAGTTGCAGCGTTACGGCTATCCGCAACTACGATTTGATAGAATGGGCGCTTCTTTGCACCGTGACGTGCCAAACGAATGGTTACCATGTCGTCCTCTTTGCTTTCTTAATAAAATAATTAACCCCAAGTCTAAGTAATAGCTTGGGGTCTCGTGCCAAATTAAAGCCCCGGAATTTTACTCTTATTCCGGTGCAATGCAAGGGCTTTAGCTATTTTTTCACCAACATAGCTGCCGTACACTTTCTGTGACACAGCTAACACTATGAAAAGTAACGTAGCTAAAGCTTACATTTGTAGGTTATCGACCGAACGGGTTAAAGCCACCACCCATTCCGCCCATACCTCCACCGCCGCCCATCATGCCTTGCATGTTGCGCATCATGCCTTTCATGCCACCTTTCTGCATCTTCTTCATCATCTTCTGCATTTGGGTGAACTGCTTAAGCATGCGGTTTACATCTTGTACCTGTGTACCAGAACCAGCAGCAATACGCTTTTTGCGCGAGCCTTTGATTAGATCAGGGCGTTGACGCTCTTTCATTGTCATAGAGTTGATGATCGCTTCCATCTGCTTGAACATCTTGTCATCAACTTTATCTTTAACGTTGTCTGGTAGCTGAGACATGCCTGGAAGCTTATCCATCATACCCATCATGCCGCCCATGTTTTGCATCTGACCAAGCTGTTCACGGAAGTCTTCAAGGTCAAAGCCTTTCTTCTCTTTGAATTTCTTAGCTAGCTTCTCTGCTTTCTCGGTATCAACGTTTTTCTGTAGGTCTTCAATAAGAGACAGTACGTCGCCCATACCAAGGATACGAGAAGCAACACGATCTGGGTGGAACGGTTCTAGTGCGTCAGTTTTTTCACCAACACCCAAGAACTTGATTGGTTTACCTGTGATATGACGAACAGACAGTGCAGCACCACCACGCGCATCACCATCGACTTTCGTTAAGATAACACCGGTTAGTGGTAGCGCATCACCAAAGGCTTTCGCAGTGTTCGCAGCATCTTGACCTGTCATTGCATCAACAACGAACAGTGTCTCTACTGGTTTAATTGCAGTATGAAGCTCTTTGATCTCGCCCATCATCTCTTCATCGATAGCCAAACGACCGGCAGTATCGACTAAAAGTACGTCGTAGAATTTCTTCTTCGCGTGGTCGATTGCAGCGTTTGCAATATCAAGAGGCTTTTGGTCAGCTGAAGATGGGAAGAAGTCGACGCCAACATCGCTTGCTAACGTTTCAAGCTGTTTGATCGCCGCTGGACGGTAAACGTCGGCAGATACAACCAGAACTTTTTTCTTGTCACGCTCAGTTAGAAGCTTAGATAACTTACCTACCGATGTGGTTTTACCCGCACCTTGTAGACCCGCCATTAAGATAACAGCTGGCGGTTGCGCAGCTAGGTTAAGAGCCTCGTTAGACTCACCCATCACCGCTTCAAGTTCAGCTTGAACGATCTTAATGAATTCTTGACCAGGCGTTAGAGATTTAGAAACCTCAACACCCACAGCGCCTTCTTTTACGCGCTTAACAAAATCGCGGACAACTGGCAGTGCTACGTCGGCTTCAAGTAGAGCCATACGTACTTCACGCAGCGTCTCTTTTATATTGTCTTCGGTCAGACGACCTTTACCGCTGATGTTCTTCAGCGTTTTGGATAGACGATCCGTTAAATTATCAAACATAGTTTTCTCTTCGCTCAATCCTGCGACTATTACTGTGAGTATACATTAGCGTTGATTAGAGTCATACCCGTTGTGGAGCGTTAATCATCCACGCTTGTGATGTGAGACATTGTTCACTTGGAATTGAGTGAGGTTCACCGTAGCCCCAAAGAGCGATGCAAGGTATAATTCGTCAATTAGTAATCATTTAAATGGATACCATGGACAGTCTTATTGCGATCGCAGCAGCCTTTCTTTATACAATGGCGATTTCCACGATCATTCCAGGTCTCGTGCACCAAACAGGAATCCGTGTAAAAACGGTGTTTATTAGCGCATTACTTGCTTTAGCTTTCCATGCTTGGTTGCTTGGCGATTTAATCTTTAATGCCAGTGGCCAAAACCTCAGTATCTTGAACGTTGCCTCATTAATCAGTTTAATCATTTCTATAGTGATGAGCGGCGCGATGCTCAGAACCCGCTTGTGGTTCATTTTGCCTGTTGTTTATAGCTTCGCAGCGCTTAACCTCATGGCCGCAACGTTTCTTCCAAGTACCTTCATCAAACATCTAGAGAATGACCCGAAACTGCTCGTGCACATATCTTTGGCATTGTTCTCATACGCGACGCTGACTATCGGTGCGTTATACGCCCTGCAACTCGCGTGGCTTGATCACAAGCTTAAAAAGAAAAAAGCCTTAGTGATTAACCCTAACCTACCTCCTTTAATGATGGTGGAGAGACAGCTTTTCAAGATCATTCTGATTGGTAATGGTTTATTAACGGGTACTTTGCTGACTGGCCTTATCTTCGTACAAGATATGTTTGCTCAAGGAAAGGCGCACAAAGCGGTATTGTCTTTTATCGCTTGGGTTATCTACTCCATCCTTTTATGGGGTCACTACCAAAAAGGTTGGCGTGGACAGAAAGTCACTTGGTTCGCACTTGCGGGCGCCAGCATGCTCACATTAGCCTACTTCGGTAGCCGCTTCGTTCAGGAAATCATCCTGAACTAGTCTGTAAAATAAAGGCAAGGTCTCACACACCTTGCCTTTAAAATATTGAGTCCGTTAGATTCAATTGACATCTCGACCATGTTCGGTCATAAATTAATCAAGATACACAAATAGGAAAAGAATAGTTTTGGACGACATATCAACGGGTATCTTATTTGCGCTACTCGCGTGTCTCATTGTAATTTCTGGTTATTTCTCTGGTTCCGAAACGGGCATGATGTCCTTGAACCGCTACCGTTTAAAGCACTTGGCCAATACGGGTCATAAAGGTGCCAAACGCGTAGAAAAACTTCTGAACCGCCCAGACAGATTGATTGGCCTCATTCTCATCGGCAACAATCTCGTCAACATTCTTGCATCTGCGATCGCTACTATTCTTGGTATGCGCATCTACGGGGATATCGGTGTGGCTATCGCTACTGGTACCCTGACTCTAGTGATCCTCGTATTCGCCGAGGTAACCCCAAAGACTATCGCTTCTCTATTTCCTGAGCGTGTCTCTTACGCCAGCAGCATCCTTTTGATGGTTCTGATGAAGGTACTGTCACCATTGGTGATTTTGGTTAACTTCATTACCAACGGCTTCATTCGTATCTTAGGTGTCAAAGCCAGTCATGATGCGACCGACCACTTAAGCTCAGAAGAGCTCAGAACCGTGGTAAATGAAGCGGGCAGCCTGATCCCCCAGCGTCACCAAGATATGTTGGTATCGATTCTCGATTTAGAGCACGTGACCGTGAACGACATCATGGTGCCTCGTAATGAAATCACCGGCATCGACATCAATGATGACTGGAAATCAATTGTGCGCCAACTGACTCACTCTCCTCATGGTCGTGTGGTTCTCTATCGTGACCAGATAGATGAAGTGGTTGGTATGCTTAGGCTGCGTGAAGCTTACCGTTTAATGCTGGAAAAAAACGAATTCAATAAAGAGACCCTGCTGCGTGCGGCAGATGAGATCTACTTTATTCCTGAAGCGACACCACTTAACATTCAACTGCTTAAGTTTCAGCGCAATAAACAGCGTATCGGTTTGATTGTTGACGAGTATGGCGACATCAACGGCTTGGTTACCTTGGAAGATATTTTGGAAGAGATCGTGGGTGAGTTTACCACTTCAATTGCACCAAGCTTATCTGAAGAGATCACGCCACAAAGTGATGGCAGCTTCTTAATTGAAGGCAGCGCCAATATCCGAGACATCAACAAAGGCTTGCAGTGGGCATTGCCTACCGACGGTCCAAGAACACTGAATGGTTTAATACTGGAACACCTAGAAGATATTCCAGAAAGTCATCTGAGTGTTCAGGTTGCCAGCCACCCAATGGAAATCGTAGAACTCGAAGAGAACCGTATCAAACTGGTACGCGTGTTCCCACAGATCGTTAACGGATAAATATGGCTTGCTGTAATAGCTAAATGAGCACACAAGCTCACGTGAGACATAAATAAAAGGCCCGATTCATTGAATCGGGCCTTTTAGTATCTAGCTCGCTCAGTCTCTAGAGCAAAATGTATCTAGAGTGAAGCGTATTCAAGGTGAGCTAACAATGATTAGTCGATTTTAAGCTCTTGAAGCATCGACTCTGGCAGTGCCAGTTCATCATTCTTGTTTACAGAGATACCTGCAGCGATGATTGCATTCGCGATCTCTTTCGCTTCATCCAAAGAGTGCATTGCCGCTGTACCACATTGGTATTCGTTCAGCTCAGGGATCTTATTCTGGTTCTCAACTTTCAGTACATCTTTCATAGCAGCCAACCAACCGTCAGCCACTTGCTGCTCTGTTGGTGTACCAATTAGGCTCATGTAGAAACCAGTACGACAACCCATAGGTGAAATATCGATGATCTCTACATCTGAACCGTTCAATTGATTACGCATGAAACCAGCATATAGATGCTCAAGAGTATGGATACCTTTCTCAGATAGGATGTCTTTGTTTGGCGCAGTGAAACGCAGGTCAAACACAGTGATGGTATCCCCTTTTGGGGTTTGCATTGTTTTAGCAACACGAACTGCAGGTGCGTTCATGCGTGTGTGATCAACAGTGAAACTATCTAATAAAGGCATTGCTCTTCTCCGTGACGGCTGGCTTTAGAAAAACCAGCTTCGATTGTCTTCTAGTTCTTTGCGGCACTGTTTCAGCTGCCATCCATAATCTTTTGCTTGCTGTTCGACTTTGCGAGCCACCTTAATTAGCGATGGCTTGCTGTTGTATGACTTACGCTTATAACCACCACGGCCTTCATGATAAGCCAGGTATTGGTTATAAGGGTCCCATAGCGAAACCCCCAACTGACGACGTGTCTCACTGGTATACCAACCAATAAACATCAATGCATCATCGAAGTTGGTTCTTGAACCACCGTTATTGGTTGCTTTTTGGAAGTCTTCCCAAGCAGGATCTTGAGCTTGTGCATAACCGTAGGCACTGCTTACGCGTCCCCACGGAATAAAGCCAAGAATGTAATCTTTGGGTGGGCGAGCATCATGACGAAAGCTACTCTCTTGTTTCACAAAAGCCATCGCTACGTTAATCGGCGTGCCCCACTCCTCTTGCATATCAAGTGCATCTTCATACCAAGATGGATGCTCTCTGAAGATGCTACACAAATTATCTTGCTGCTTAGGCGGTGGCGTTGCACACCCAACCAATAGGCTAGAGACAACACCCACAGTCACTACAGGTAACCATTTACCACTCACACGAGTCGGCTGACCTAATAAGTCTTGCTTCCTTTCCACCAACGTCTCGCTATGCTTTTAAATACGAAAAATAATCCGCTAAGAAGC
Source organism: Vibrio pomeroyi (assembly GCF_024347595.1). Lineage (NCBI taxonomy): Bacteria > Pseudomonadati > Pseudomonadota > Gammaproteobacteria > Vibrionales > Vibrionaceae > Vibrio > Vibrio pomeroyi. Next base: position 3,092,035 of record NZ_AP025506.1, read on the forward strand.
TATCAAAATCTTGAGTGCTTGCTTCTTCACTTTGTTGCTGAGCAATCACAGAGCGTTGAACTTCCGCTTCCATCAACTCAGCTGAGTAAACTTTATATTGATGCGCTTTGTGTTGTTGAGCGTACGTTTTACCTAACGCACAACCCACTTTACCTAAGCCACCCAGTTTTTTGGTCTCTTCTAGCAACTGGCCAGAAATCGTTAGCTCAGGGTTATCAATCCAAGCCTCAAGCGTATCGCATGTTTCTTGATATGCACGACCACCTTGTTCTGCGTCCATCATTTCGGCAATTGAGCGCAGATCTTTGAATACACGCTTCGCCCAATCTTGCAGAGACAAGCGCTCGCCATGACAACCAATTTGCAGCTCTAAGCCAACCTGACGACCTTCTAAGATTACCTTGTTCCAGTTATCGCGCCAGCATTCAAGTTCGCAGTTATCCATCTCAGCAGAGTCTGTTAGTACACTCCACGTTAGGAATAGATCCAAGAAGCGAACTTGCTGCTCGGTGATACCGATTGAGCTAAATGGGTTTACATCTAGAGAACGAACCTCGATGTACTCAACACCGCCGCGAGCCAACGCTTCAGATGGCTTCTCACCACTTTTCGCGACACGCTTAGGACGGATTGGAGCGTAAAGCTCGTTCTCAATTTGCAGTACGTTGCTGTTTAGCTGACGGTATTCACCATCAACCTTAGTGCCGATCTCGGCGAATTCTTCTGATGGCGTACGAATCGCTTGATTCAGCCCTTCAAGGTACTGACCTAGGCCGTTGAAGCCAATCTTCAATACACTTTGCGCACTGTTCGTGTAACCAAGGTCACTCAGGCGCAGTGCCGTTGCTTTTGGCAGATAAAGTGTCTCACCAACCTTTTCGAAAGGTAGGTTGGTTTCTCTTCCTTTGATGAAAGAAGAACACAGTGCAGGTGAAGCACCGAAGAAATAAGGAATTAACCAACCAAAGCGGTAGTAGTTACGGATCAAGCCAAAGTAAGCATCTGACTTAGCTTCACAACGCGCTTCTTCTGTTTGCTCTCCAAACAGGCTATCCCAAAAGCTTTCTGGGAATGAGAAGTTGAAGTGAACACCTGAAATAATCTGCATCAGGCTACCGTAACGACGCTTAAGGCCTTCACGATATAGCGTCTTCATCTTACCGTTGTTAGAAGTACCGTATTGCGCTAGCTGAATGTAATCTTCACTACCAACGTAACAAGGCATAGAGAGCGGCCATAGCTTTTCGCCATCTAACTTGGTTTGCGTGAAGTGATGGATATCAGACAACTGATTCAAAAGCGTCGGAACGTCATTAGAAACAGGCGTGATAAATTCCAGTAGCGACTCAGAAAAATCGGTCGTTACCCATTCGTTCATCAACGCAGATCCTAAAGCTTTAGGGTGCGGCCCAGTAGCAAGGTGGCCATCTTCCGTGTAGCGTAACGTTTCCCTTTCAACACCACGACCAAATTGAGAGAAGGTCTTAGGGTTGGTTGCAACTTGCTTTAGTCGCGCAGCAAAATCAGTCAAAATTCAGTTCACTTATCTTATATTGTTCTGATTAGAACTATCATAAATTAGGTTGGAGGAGAAAAGTAGAGTCTCTTCCCTCCCCCTTTAATGTGTACTCTAACGAATGATTTCAAGCTCTTCTATTGGAATATCTAACTTTTCTAATTGTGGGCGAAGCGAAGTCGCGTCACCAACAACGATTATTTGATAATCATTCGGGTCGAACCATTTCTTCGATAGCTCATTTAAGGTCTCCTTTGAAACCGTTTCAACTATCTGATTACGCTGTTGTAGGTAATCTTCATCAAGGCTCAATGCGACAATATTACTCAACAACCCAGCCTTTTGACTTGGCGTTTCGTATTTAAGCGCATCTTGTTGACCGACGGCGAGGCGCATAAATTTCACCTCTTCGTCAGTTAATCCACTTTGACTGAACTCGTTCAGCTCATTAATGAACTCTTGAATCGATGGAACCGTCGCATTCGCTCTTACCTGAGCACTGAATACCACCGCGCCAGTTTCACGAGTACTCGCAAAGTAACCGCTTGCACCGTAAGTGTAGGCTTTATCTTCACGTAGATTCTGGTTGATACGGCTATTAAAGTTACCCGCTAGGTTAAAGTTAGCCAGTTGACTCAAATACAGTTCACCTGTTGCATCAAACGACAGGCCTTTACGCACCAAGCGAACAATACTTTGCGGTGCACCCGGTTTGTCGACCAAATACAGGTGTTGACCTGAAAGCTCTTTGACGATCTGTGGGCGTGTTAATGGTGCAGCATCGCCTTGCCACTCTTCAAAGAATTGTAGCTGTTTTCCAATCTCTTTCTTCGATATGTCTCCCACAACAACAATATTGGCACCTTCAGGTGTGTAGTGTTGGTCATAGAATTTTTTCACATCGTCTAGAGTAAGTTTCGATAGAGATGCTTTAGTACCATCGCTCGCTCGAGCAAAAATACTGTCGCCAAACAGCACCTCACGGGTTGCTTGAGACGCCATCCAACTTGGTTGTTGGTGCTGGTATACAACGCCTTCTAGCATCTGTTTCTTAACACGCTCAAAGTCTTGCTCGTCAAACTTAGGCTCAAACAGAACCTCTTGCACGATCGCTAAGGTTTGAGGCAGGTTTTTCTCTAGCGTAGAAACTGAAATATCCGTGGTGTAACTGCCCGCACTGATACTCACACTGCTACCAAGCTTATCTAGCGTCGCTTGTAACTCTTCAACCGTTCGCTTTGTCGAGCCCTCTTCCATCATCGAAGCCGTTAGGTTCGCTAGGCCTTCTTGCCCTTTACGAACATAACGCTCACCGGCTGGAAGTTGAATCTGCAACTGTACGGTCGGCGTTTCACTGGTCACGGTACCAATCAAATCCGTGCCGTTTGCAAAGTGCATGCGGTACAAATCAGGCATCGTAGCTTCAACACCAAAGTTCACTTCTGGCATCACGCTACGATCAAAGGTATTAGGTGCTTTTCTGAAATCCAGTTGGTCTTCTGTCACCTTGCTGTATTCAGGCAAAGTGCGAGCTGGGGTGGTAAAGGTCGCTTCACGAACCGCTAAATCAAGTTGCTTCTTAGGCACCACACTCAAGGTCACCTTGTGCTTACCTTCGATGAAATCTTGGTAGGCCTGACTTACGCTTTCAGGCGTCACCGCTCGGATTTGATCCAACTGTGATTCAATACGATCTGGCTGACCGTAGAAGGTTTGGTTAGATGCGAGTTGTGAAACCTTACCTTTGACACTTTGCAGTGCAAAAACCGCATCTGCTTCAGCCATACCGGTGATCTGATCTAGACGTTCTTGCTGAACGCCCTCTTTAGAGAACTGCTCTAGGGTATCCATCAATTCTTTATTAAGAACCGTCAAATCACCTTTTTCACCCGAGTTACCCATCGCATACACATACATGGTACATGCAAGCTCAGCACAATCATGGAAAGATCCCGCGCTGACTGCTTTCTGTGTTTTTACGAGGTTTTGATACAGGTAGCTGTTAGTGCCTGAACCCAATACATTAGACAGTGCATTCAATGAAGCTTGTGTCTCTTCACCACGATACGTTGTTGGCCAACCAACAAGCACCATCGGCTGACGAATATTATCTTCTAGGGTGATGTACTTATCTTCTGTTAGTACGGCAGGTTGTTTCTCTGCAGCCTTAACTTCTGGGCCTTGAGGGATAGGGCCAAAGTACTTGTTAACCCACTCTAGCGTGTCATCAACGTCGATATCACCACCGATAGTCAGTACCGCATTATTTGGGCCGTACCAGCGTAGGAAGAACGCCTTAAGGTCATTCACATCAACACGGTCTAGATCTTCCACATAACCGATTGGTTGCCATGAATAAGGGTGACCTTCAGGGTAAAGCGCTTCACCCATGCGTTCCCACATCAAGCCATAAGGGCGGTTTTCGTAACTTTGAGCACGCTCGTTTTTAACCGTGCCTCTTTGAACTTCGAATTTCTTCTGAGAAACCGCATCCAATAAGAAGCCCATTCGGTCTGATTCTAACCACAACATTTTCTCAAGTTGGTTAGATGGAACAGTTTCAAAGTAGTTAGTACGATCACGGTTAGTGGTGCCGTTTAGCGAGCCACCAGCCTCTGTAATGATCTTAAAGTGCTGCTGGTCACCAACGTTCTCAGAACCTTGGAACATCATGTGTTCGAAGAAGTGAGCAAAACCCGATTTACCTATCTCTTCTCGAGCAGAACCTACGTGATAAGTCACATCCACATGCACAAGGGGATCAGAATCATCCGGGGAAAGAATAACTGTCAGGCCATTTTCAAGCTGATATTTGGTGTAAGGGATCACCACTTTGTCTTTAGAAGGTTTAACCTCTTCGACTAGAGTGACGCCTTCTGGCAATGAGGAAAAGAAGGATGTTGAGCTAGGTACATTGTAAGAACAGCCTGCGATGGCGATAAGAGAAAATGTACCAAGTAAAACCTTTTTCATAGGTTCTCCTTAGAAAAAACCGAAGTAGATAGCAGCAAGTAAGCTGTAGCGAGCGGCTTTGCCAATCGCTATCAAAATAACGCTAGGGATAAATTTCATTCTCAGCCAACCCGCCGCGAGACACAAAGGGTCACCAATAACGGGCAACCAACTGAATAACAGTGTCCAGTAACCATAACGGCTCAGCCAAGCTATAGCCTTATGACCATGCTTTTCAGATTGAGTTCGATTGGGCAGCCACAAACCAATCCAATAATTAGTCAGACCACCTAAGGTGTTACCGAGTGTCGCTATGAGAATAATCGACGATGTTGAGAATTGATCTAGGCTCAATGCTGCAACAAGACTGGCTTCTGAACCGCCGGGCAATAACGTGGCACTTAAAAAACCACTGATGAAGAGTACCCAAAGCGCCGAGTCAGAGAACCACAGCGCTATGTTTTCAAAAAGGGAATTAAAGAACTCTAGCACTGCCTATCAGCCTTCTTGCATTTTAAGTAGCACCTTGCCTCTGGTGTGTCCGGTTTCAACCTGTAGGTGCGCCGACTGCGCTTCATCTAATTGGTAGATACCTTGAATTTCTGTTTTAAGTAATCCAACACTCACCATATAAAGCATGGTGTCCATCTGCTCAGGTTTTGGCTCAACAAGCATGCCTGATGCAGTAAAACCTAGTAGTGTGGCTTTTTCGCAGATCAGTTCTGCAGATAGAGTCGGAACGGTCACTACTCTCGCACCGTCTTTCAAGCACTTCAATGCATCAAGCGCGGTATCGCCACCGACCAAATCAATCAACACATCAACATCAGAAACTCGTTCTGAAGCAGGGGCAAATTTATAGTTGATCGCATGAGCGCCAAGCGTTGCAAGATAATCGAGGTTAGCTTCGCTACAGGTGGTGTAAACCTCGGCTTTTGCTGCCACTGCAATTTGAACTGCAAGGTGACCAACGCCGCCCGCGCCCGCTAAGATAAGCACGCGATCACCTTCTTTCACTTCGGCTTTATTAAGCGCTTGTGCTGCTGTTTGGCTAGCAAGCGGTAATGCTGCTGCCGCTTCTAGGGTAACAGAGTCCGGAACCATGCTGAGTGCCGCTTCTGGAACACACACATATTGGCTGTAACCGCCACCTTGCAGTGGAAAACCAATAAAGCCTGCAACGTTATCACCAACAGTAAAACGCTCAGCCTGATCGCCTAGCGTGACAACTTGGCCCGAAATATCGTATCCCAGCACCCAAGGAAGGTTGTCTTTGTTTTGTGCTGCTGCCCAACCAAGGCCAGCTCGGGTTTTCACATCAATCGGATTAATGCCCGAAAAGGAAACTTTAACCACCACTTCTCCAGCCTTAGGCTCAGGAATCGTACTGGTTTGAATACTAAGGTTTTCGACGCCGCCGAATTGAGTAATCGCAATCTGTTTATTTTCCATTTCCACATTTCCTTGATTGATAAAAGCCCTAGTGAGCAAGCACCCTAATTAATAAAAAGAAAGGGATGCGAAAGCATCCCTTTGACTATAAACCATTTAATAAGGCTAAGTTAACCGCTCATTCGTAAATTGACGACCAATTAACGTAACGATACATGACCAGTAATCCATTAACCGACTAGCGCTAATAGAATACCCGCCGCAACCGCACTACCAAGTACACCTGCTACGTTCGGGCCCATCGCATGCATCAACAAGAAGTTCTGAGGGTTTGCCTCAAGACCGACCTTGTTTACAACACGTGCCGCCATTGGAACCGCTGATACGCCAGCTGCACCAATCAATGGATTGATGTCCTCTTTCGAGAAGCGGTTTAGAACCTTCGCCATCAATACACCACCCGCAGTACCAATACTGAACGCAACTGCACCTAAGCCAAGAATACCCAGTGTCTCTAAGTTCAAGAAAGTATCCGCTTGAAGCTTAGAACCAACACCGAGACCAAGGAAAATAGTCACAACGTTAATCAATTCGTTTTGCGCTGTTTTCGATAGGCGATCAACCACACCCGCTTCACGCATCAAGTTACCCAGACAGAACATACCCACTAGAGGTGTTGCTGAAGGGAGGAACAAAATCGTCATCAGTAGTACAGCAAGCGGGAAGAGGATCTTCTCTGCTTTACTAACGTGACGAAGTTGAGCCATCTTAATCTTACGCTCTTCAGGAGACGTTAACGCCTTCATGATTGGCGGCTGAATAATAGGAACCAATGCCATGTAGCTATACGCCGCTACTGCAATTGCACCTAAAAGATCAGGAGAGAGCTTACTCGCCAAGAAAATCGCGGTTGGGCCATCGGCACCACCAATGATCGCAATGGAAGAAGCGTCGGCCATCGAGAATTCCATGCCTGGAACATAGTTCAGTAAGATCGCACCAAATAGCGTTGCGAAGATACCAAACTGAGCCGCTGCCCCTAGCCACAATGTTTTAGGGTTCGCAATCAACGCACCGAAGTCCGTCATCGCACCAACACCCATAAAGATAAGCAGTGGGAAAATACCCGTTTCAATACCAATGTAGTAAACGTAGTAAAGCAAACCACCTGGATCAGTAAACCCAGCATTTGGAATGTTTGCTAATACAGCACCAAAACCAATCGGTAGTAGAAGTAACGGTTCAAATCCTTTACGAATTGCCAAAAACAACAATAAGCAACCAACCAACATCATACAGATCTGGCCGAACTCAAAGTTCGCAATCCCTGTTTCAGACCATAAGGTCATCAATCCTTCCATGGTACTCCCTTACGCCAAGCTTAGTAGTGGAGCGCCTACAGTAACTGCATCGCCTTCTTTAACATTCAGTTCTTGAACGATACCACCACGAGCAGCACGAACTTCCGTTTCCATCTTCATCGCTTCTAGGATAAGTAGAACATCGCCTTCAGCAACCTCAGCACCCGCCTGAACGTTAACTTTAAAGATGTTACCCGCCAATGGAGCAGGAACCGCTTCAGCGTCAGAAGCTACTACAGGTGCAGCCTGAGCCGCTTGAGCAGGTTTTGCTGATGGCGCAACAGATGTTAGTTCACCTTGTGGGCCAACCTCGACATCGTAAACTTGACCATCAACCTTCACGCTGTAGCTTTCGATGCCACCAGACACAGGCGCCGGAGCTGCAGCAACTGGAGTCGCAACTTCTGCCGTTGGTGCAGGTTCAAATGCTTCAGGATTACGACGGTTCTTAAGGAACTTAAGACCCACTTGTGGGAAAAGTGCGTAAGTCAGTACATCATCAACGGTATCTTCAGCTAGAGAAATGCCTTCTGATTTCGCTTTCTCTAAAAGATCCGTAGTCAGCGTATCCATTTCTGACTTAAGCAAATCAGCAGGGCGACAAGTGATTGGCTCTGCACCATCCAGAACTTTTGCTTGCAATTCAGCATCTACTTCCGCAGGTGCTTGGCCGTATTCGCCTTTCAGTAGACCAGCAGTCTCTTTAGTGATGCTCTTATAGCGCTCACCCGTTAGCACGTTAATAACCGCTTGAGTGCCGACAATTTGAGAAGTTGGTGTTACCAAAGGAATGTAACCAAGCTCTTTACGTACGCGTGGGATCTCTTCAAGAACCTCGTCCATACGATCGGCTGCGCCTTGTTCTTTCAGCTGACCTTCCATGTTAGTCAACATGCCGCCAGGAACCTGAGCGATCAAGATGCGAGAATCGACACCTTTTAGCTGGCCTTCCCATTTCGCGTACTTTTTACGTACATCACGGAAGTAAGATGCGATTGGTTCAATTTGGTCAAGTTTAAGGTTCGTATCGCGCTCAGTGCCTTCTAACATCGCCACAACCGTTTCAGTTGGCGTGTGGCCGTAAGTACAACTCATTGAAGAGATAGCCGTGTCTAGAATATCGATACCCGCCTCAACGGCTTTAACCGCTGTTGCTGTCGATAGACCCGTTGTCGCGTGGCTATGTAGCGCTAGAGGAACATCACACGATGCTTTGATGCGTGTAATTAACTCTTCCGCTTCATAAGGCTTTAATAAACCTGACATATCTTTGATACATAGTGAATGACAACCTAGATCCTCTAGACGCTTAGCCAGATCAACCCAAGTATCAGAGTTATGAACCGGACTGGTTGTGTAAGACAAGGTACCTTGAGCGTGGCCGCCAACATCAATCGTTGCTTTCACCGCTTTTTCAAAGTTACGTACGTCATTCATCGCATCAAAAATACGGAATACGTCCATGCCATTCTTATGGGCACGTTCAACAAATTTTTCTACTACATCATCCGCGTAGTGACGGTAACCTAACAGGTTTTGACCACGCAGTAGCATCTGCATTGGTGTATTTGGCATCGCTTTTTTCAGTTCACGCAAACGCTCCCATGGATCCTCTCCAAGAAAACGAATACACGAATCAAACGTCGCGCCGCCCCAAGTCTCTAGAGACCAGTAACCGACTTTATCCAGTTCTGCCGCAATTGGCAGCATATCTTCGATACGCATACGAGTAGCAAATAGTGACTGGTGCGCGTCACGAAGTACCACATCTGTGATAGCTAGTGGTTTAGACATGCTCATAAACTCCTTTTTAATCCTTTAAATGCTACTTAGCAGTAGACGCACGGTATTGATGAACCGCGGCCGAAATTGCTGCCACTACCTGTGGACTAACAGCTGAAGGGTTTGATTGTGATTTTTGAATTTTTTTAGGTGCTGCGATCGGCTCAGGTACTTCTTCTGGTACCAGTTTTGACATCAACCGAACGAGGTAAACTAGAATAGTTAGAAAAATAAAGACAACGGACATTCCCGTTATCATTAGAGTCGCCGCATCTCCTAGCAGGCTTCCAATATTAGTCATGTTGCTTCCTTTCTTCGTCATCCTGACATATGTACAGGATTTCAGCGAATAGTGATCCCGACCCATGGATTATCTCGATTGGTAAAACTTTGTCAATTTTGTTTAAGGTTCTGTTACGGATAACGCACACATAAGGTTAATTATTCGCCTATCAGATCACATAAATCTGTCAAATGAGTCATTTTTAGATATTTAAACTGTGACTTAAACGGGGCTTTTCTGAGAAATGATATGAGAAAGGTGGAATAACAAAGAAGCATTCAAGAAGTACTTAAAATACAACAAGTTAAATTTTAATAAAATTTAACATTTGATCAACATTTATATAGCAGGCATAAAAAAAGCCTCGTAAAAACGAGGCTTTTTTTAATAATGTGGCGCGCTCTGGAGGATTCGAACCTCCGACCGCCTGGTTCGTAGCCAGGTACTCTATCCAGCTGAGCTAAGAGCGCACGGTTTTAATATCAATTCATTGTTACTAACAACGTATCAATATAAGGATTTCATTCTCATAAGAAAGAAGCCCTAAATAGTGGCGCGTCCTGGAGGATTCGAACCTCCGACCGCCTGGTTCGTAGCCAGGTACTCTATCCAGCTGAGCTAAGGACGCACGGTTTTAGTATCAATTCGTTGTAAACAACATTTCAATACCAGGATTTCATTCTCATAAGAAAGAAGCCCTAAATAGTGGCGCGCTCTGGAGGATTCGAACCTCCGACCGCCTGGTTCGTAGCCAGGTACTCTATCCAGCTGAGCTAAGAGCGCACGGTTTTAGTATCAACTTATAGCCAATACAAGGATTTCTATTCTCGTAAGAGAGAAGCCCTAAATAGTGGCGCGTCCTGGAGGATTCGAACCTCCGACCGCCTGGTTCGTAGCCAGGTACTCTATCCAGCTGAGCTAAGGACGCACGGTTTTAGTATCAAGTTGCTATTACACAATCAATACAAGGATTTCACTCTCATAAGATGGAAGCCCTAAATAGTGGCGCGTCCTGGAGGATTCGAACCTCCGACCGCCTGGTTCGTAGCCAGGTACTCTATCCAGCTGAGCTAAGGACGCACGCTTTTGATATTAATTCTCGATAAACGATTTATCAATATCAGGATTCAAATTCATATATGAACTAAACCCTAAATAGTGGCGCGCTCTGGAGGATTCGAACCTCCGACCGCCTGGTTCGTAGCCAGGTACTCTATCCAGCTGAGCTAAGAGCGCACGGTTTTAGTATCAACTTATAGCCAATACAAGGATTTTCATTCTCAAAGAGAGGAAACCCTAAATAGTGGCGCGTCCTGGAGGATTCGAACCTCCGACCGCCTGGTTCGTAGCCAGGTACTCTATCCAGCTGAGCTAAGGACGCACGGTGTTCATTCATTAAGAATGAAGTTGTGAAATATATCACATTCTTCTTGCTACGAAGAAAAAAAAAGGCCATCGGCCTGTAATGAATGGCGGTGAGGGAGGGATTCGAACCCTCGATGCAGCTACAAACCACATACTCCCTTAGCAGGGGAGCGCCTTCGGCCACTCGGCCACCTCACCTAATTCATTATTCTCACATCACTTACAAGTAAGAGAAGAGAGAATGGCGCGTCCTGGAGGATTCGAACCTCCGACCGCCTGGTTCGTAGCCAGGTACTCTATCCAGCTGAGCTAAGGACGCACATTTACATTGTCTAAATTGCTAATTTTAGACTCGCAAGAAATGGCGGTGAGGGAGGGATTCGAACCCTCGATGCAGCTACAAACCACATACTCCCTTAGCAGGGGAGCGCCTTCGGCCTCTCGGCCACCTCACCGTCTTGCGGAGGCACATATTACGTTTTACCGAAAATATGTCAAACACTTTATTGAAAAAAATTGGACAAAAACACTCAACCGTTTGCTATTTAATCAAAGCGCTTGCAAATTGAACTTATAAGATTCAAGTCGCGCTTTTTTCCTTAAAAATTAAGGCGAAAGATTGGCAAGAATAAACAGCCGAAAACAATTATCTAATTTCTTCAGCAGCAAGTGCTAACGCTGTTTGCACCTTACTACGGGATGCGTTTTTACGCTATAGGAGAAGCAAACAAATCTTGAGCTTTGCCAAACAAAATGGAAATAAACAACGTTGAACAACCGCAACGGTATTTCACAGTGTTATGGAGCATTCATTTCACCGAGTGAATACTGGCCAGTTATCTAAGCCATCTATATCTCAATGAACACTTCTGTTCTCCAAGATCAAAAAAGGCTAGCAACAATGCTAGCCTCTTCTCTACGCAAAAGTATTAGTAGTTGCCAGATGCAACGTTACCATTACCTTTTTCAGCTTGAATGCGCATGTAGATCTCTTCACGGTGAACAGATACTTCTTTAGGTGCGTTAACACCAATACGTACTTGGTTACCTTTAACGCCTAGTACAGTAACTGTTACTTCATCACCAATCATCAGTGTTTCGCCAACGCGGCGAGTCAAAATTAGCATTCTTTGCTCCTTGAGTAATCTCTAAATTTATCTAGCTACGAGAGCATTATCCAACAAAAGTTATATTTTCGTAAACTATCGATTGAGTTTATTTAACCAAAATGCACTTCTTTTTTAGGATAACCCTGTGTTTCACGCGCTACGATGTATGCATTGTGTAATATGTTAGCAGCCATATCGACTTGCGTTGGTGATATCACCAAAGTTAAAGACTGCTGCTGCAATAAGTGATGCTGTACATCAATTTCGCCTTCAGACAACAATCCATGTGAACTGACCACAATTTCTTGTGTTCGGCTTCCTACCACAGTTAACAAACTAACCTGTTCACTATTACGGATTTTCTCGTCAAAAACTAGTTTTAATTTGGCACTTATGTCTTGTTTAATAATGAGTGCTGCCCGTTCTGTTTCCTCGATCACACTACAGACTTCGATCCCTAACAGTTGGCAATGCGATATGAAAGACGGTAAATCCTCATTCAAACACTCGATACGTACCATGTCTCTTTGAATGGCGATGCCAGCAATATCATTCAAACACTGGCTGCCCGCAATCAATGTGCCCTCGCCTGCTTCAAAGCTGGAAAGCACTCTTAATGGCACATTATGTTGCCATGCATACTGAACACACGGTAAATGAAGAACCTTTGCACCTCGGCGAGCCATCTCTTCCATCGACGGAAAGTCTAAGGTATCAAGTTTCTTCGAATGTTTTACAACCCTCGGGTCACAAGAGTACACACCATCAACATCAGTATAGATCTGGCACTCTTTCGCCTGAAGTGCACCCGCTAACGCAACCGCCGTGGTATCTGAGCCGCCTCGACCTAGAGTGGTAATGTCGCCTTTCGCATTCATGCCTTGAAAGCCAGCCACAATCACAATCTGATTATCGTCTAACAAGGCTTGAATAGGAGCAGTATCAATACGCTCTATCGTCGCATTATTATGATTAGAATCGGTGTGTATCTTGGCTTGATAGCCAGTCATCGATGTCGCTTCATAACCTAACTTGTGTAACGTCATTGCTAACAAAGCCATGGAAACTTGCTCTCCAGCCGTTAACAGCACATCCAGTTCTCTAGCGTTGGGGACGCTATCAACTTGTGTGGCTAAGTTAACCAACCGATTTGTTTCACCTGACATAGCAGAAACGACAACCACGATCTGGTTCCCTTCATTTTTCGCTTCAATGATTTTTTCTGCTACATGATGGATTCGTTCTATTGAACCCACCGACGTTCCACCAAATTTCTGCACGATAAGAGGCATTTTCACCCGTCCTCACCTTCCCAAGACCAATGTCTATATATGACAAAAAAACACATACTCCGCGTCATGGCGAAGCAATAAAAAATGAACCAAGGAGTCTAACGTAACCATTAGACTTCGTGGTTAATCTCAATCAAACCTGATTTACACACTTCCAATAGACAAAATAAAAGATGCCCAATCATCTGATTGGGCATCTTTGTATCAATTACTTAAGCTTAAAGACGTTCTTCTAGCCAAGTGCGTACAGATTTAAGCGCTTCAGGTAGTGCTTCAACATCAGTACCACCCGCTTGAGCCATATCTGGACGACCGCCACCTTTACCGCCAACTTGCTCAGCAACCATCTTAACTAGGTCACCCGCTTTAACTTTGCCGATAAGGTCTTTGGTTACGCCAGCAATTAGGCCAACTTTACCGTCTGCTACGTTAGCAATCAGGATGATGCCGCTACCCACTTGGTTTTTAGCGTTATCAACCATAGTACGTAGGTTCTTGTTGTCTGCGCCTTCGATTGCAGCAACCAGTACTTTAGTACCTGAGATTTCTTCCACTTTGCCCATGATGTTTGCGCCTTCAGCTGCAGCCATCTTTTCTTTAAGCAGTTGGATTTCTTTCTCTAGAGATTTCGCTTTCTTAGCTGACTCAGCCAGTTTCTCTTCGTAAGCGTTAGCTTGAGCTTCTATAGCATCTAGAGCCGCTTCGCCTGTTACCGCTTCGATACGACGAATACCAGCAGCGATACCACCTTCAGAAGTGATCTTGAACAGACCGATATCACCCGTGTTGCTTGCGTGGATACCACCACAAAGCTCAGTAGAGAAATCGCCCATAGACAGAACGCGAACTTCATCATCGTACTTCTCGCCAAACAGTGCCATTGCACCTTTTTGTTTCGCTGACTCGATGTCCATGATGTTGGTTTCAATCACGTGGTTCTTACGAACTTGTGCGTTAACCAAGCGCTCGACTTCTTTAATCTGTGCCGGTGTTACCGCTTCAAGGTTAGAGAAGTCAAAACGTAGGTTATCAGGCTTAACCAAAGAACCTTTCTGAGCAACATGCTCACCTAGAACTTCACGCAGTGCAGAGTGAAGTAAGTGCGTTGCAGAGTGGTTTAGCGAGATAGCAGCACGACGCTCAGCATCAACTGTTGCTTCTACTTTGTCACCTTGAGCAAATACACCTTCAACTAGCTCACCGTGGTGCGCAAATGCATTACCTAGCTTCTGAGTGTCTTGTACTTTGAATAGGCCCGAAGCCGTTTTCAGCCTACCAGCATCACCACATTGACCACCTGATTCTGCATAGAATGGCGTCTCTTCAAGGATGATGATGGCTTTGTCGCCCGCTGATAGTGAAGATACTTCTTCGCCGTCAACGAATAGCGCAGAAATTTCACCAGAACCTTCAGTACCTGTGTACCCACAGAACTCAGTGTTGGTGTCTACTTTGATCGTCGCGTTATAATCCGTGCCGAATTGTCCAGCTTCACGTGCACGCTGACGCTGTGCTTCCATCGCCTTCTCAAAGCCTTCTTCATCGATAGTAAAGTCGCGTTCACGAGCTACATCGTTAGTAAGGTCAGCAGGGAAGCCGTATGTATCGTAAAGTTTGAAGACTGTTTCACCGTCAAGCTCTTTGCCTTCAAGTGCATCTAATGCGTCATTAAGGATAACCATGCCGCGCTCTAGAGTACGACCGAAGTTCTCTTCTTCAATGCGAAGTACTTTTTCAACAAGCTCTTGCTGTTTCTTAAGTTCATCTGCCGCAGAGCCCATCACTTCAGCCAGTACACCCACAAGTTTGTGGAAGAACACGCCTTGTGCGCCAAGCTTGTTACCGTGACGAACTGCACGACGGATAATACGACGTAGAACGTAGCCACGACCTTCGTTTGAAGGCATAACGCCATCAGCGATTAGGAATGAACAAGAACGGATGTGGTCAGCAATAACGCGTAGCGATTGGTTAGATAGGTCGTCATGACCCACAACTTCAGCTGTCGCTTTGATTAGCTTTTGGAATACATCAATTTCGTAGTTAGAGTGCACGCCCTGCATGATTGCAGAGATACGCTCAATACCCATGCCTGTATCAACAGCAGGCTTAGGTAGCGGTTCCATTGTGCCGTCAGCGTGACGGTTGAACTGCATGAATACGTTGTTCCAGATCTCGATGAAACGGTCACCATCTTCTTCAGGTGTGCCAGGACGGCCGCCCCAGATATGCTCGCCGTGATCGTAGAAGATTTCAGTACATGGACCACAAGGACCAGTGTCACCCATTGTCCAGAAGTTATCAGACTCGAACTGTTTACCGCCTTCTTTGTCGCCAATGCGAACGATACGGTCAGCAGGTACACCTACTTTCTTGTTCCAGATATCGAATGCTTCATCATCTGTCTCGTATACCGTTACCAGTAGACGATCTTTTGGCAGTTGAAGAGTTTCAGTCAGGAATTCCCAAGCAAACGCAATTGCTTCTTCTTTGAAGTAATCACCAAAGCTAAAGTTACCTAGCATTTCGAAGAATGTGTGGTGACGAGCCGTGAAACCTACGTTTTCAAGGTCATTGTGTTTACCACCCGCACGTACACAACGCTGAGCCGTAGTTGCTCGTGTGTAGGCACGCTTTTCGGCGCCTAGGAAGCAATCTTTGAATTGGTTCATACCTGCGTTAGTAAATAGCAGGGTTGGATCGTTATGTGGAACTAACGATGAACTGTCTACGATTTGGTGTTCTTTGCTCTCAAAGAACTTAAGGAACGCGTTGCGAACCTCATCAGTGCTCATGTACATGCAGCTCTTCCTGAAAATAGTCGAGTTAGAATTTTGCCGTATTGTAGATCATGGTTAAGGCTTCGACTAGTTTTCTTGTAGAAAAGACACCCTTGGGCAGGATTTTAGTTGTAAATCGACAAAATGGAGAATATTTCACTAGCTGAGACCGGGAACATACAGCGAAATAGAGTTACGCGGGATAGGATTTATCTTAGAGGAAAACATTACTAGTAGGTGAATAACCGCCGTTAGCGCTTGGTACAAATGTGGTTAAATTCTTCACTGTTGTTGGATGAATACAAGTAAAGAAAATCCCCATCCAATTCGATCTCATATTGGATAGTGAACCCTCTATACAACTGCTGGTTGCGATTGATCATGTCATTAGGGTGCTTGTGTCTAAAGTTGACCTCATTAAACACCATCTCTAGCTGATTATCGTTCAGGGTATATTTACCCACAAAGACCACTTCTGCCGTTTCAACATCGCCTTGTTGATTCAAGGTTTGAATTCTGTCGCTGACAAAAAAGTCTTCATCTGAACTAAATGAGTAAAGCATAAATTCATTCAATTCAGAGTATTGCGCATACGAGGGTGTGACAAAGCCCATTTGTTTGAGGTTGCAAGCCCACTGACTCCCTCGCAGAACGAGTGGTGGGGTAAGTAACACAATGGCAAGAGTAAGCGCCCCTATCACTGAAACACAAACAAAAATCGCTAACTTAGCTTTTCTCAATGGATAACACCGTATATCTGACTAATAGCCCCAAACACTTGCCCTGTAGTCCACGGACAAGCAACTGAATTATAAGCGTAGACCGAATTTACCCAAGATTGCGAAAACGAAACCAACGGGTTGTCGCTGCTCCTAAAACAATGAAACCTTGGTGCCCAAAATTCACCAAGGTCTCAAACACCATTAGGCTTTTAAAGCTTCAATGATAGCGCTGTAGTTTGGCTCTTCAGTTACTTCAGCAACCAATTCGCTGTGCACTACAACGTTATTAGCATCTAACAAGATAACCGCACGAGCTGATAAACCAGACAAAGCGTGCTCTTCAAATTGAGTACCAAACGCTTTCAACAGCTCAGGGGTCTTAAATACTGACAGTTGTTCAATGCCTTTCACTTCTTCTTTCTCTTGGAAACGAGCAAGTGCAAATGGAAGGTCGGTTGAAATTGTGTAGATATCAACAGAATCTGATTTCAATTCAGCTAGTTCAGAGATAGTCTTAGTGCTGCTTGAGCATACCGGCGTATCAACACTTGGGAGCAAGTAAATCAGCTTAAACTCAGCCGTTTTTTCTGAGATCGTTAGCGGAGCTAATGATACTGTTGTCATCGCAGGTGTTGTCAGTACTTCGCCCTTTTGTGGGAAGTCACCTGCTAGTGCAATCTTGTCGCCTAAAAATGTAACTGTGTTCATGATTTCTTCCTTTCAATGTAATTATAATATTGCTGTTCTAGCTCACTGCGTTGTCTCTATCTAAAGACATTCAAAACAACGCTTAGACAGCCTCAATTACTTTTCTCATCTCAGTTAGGATAGGAACCGCATCATCAAAGCCAACAGAAAGTGAAAAATCGATCTCTTCATCGATATGTTGTTGTGCGACCTTTATTAAGGTCACTTTGTCGCCTTGCTCAAGGCTTTTATCAGTGTCGGTAAAGATCTTGGTTAAAGACTTAACGACATCTAATTGAAAAGACTCAACAGAGGTCACTTCTTTGTACTCTTGCAACAGGGTCTTCACTGATTCAGAGTTCTTCTGTTTGATTTCTGGCATCCTATTTACCTATTAAACAACGATTAGTAATCGAGCTATCATCCAAGCTCAAGGCGGCGTAACGTTAACAATCACCTTTTGCTTTCGCTACAAACCATTGCCAAATAAAAATATAACCAGATAACGAAATGTAATTTTTATATAACCAATGACGTTTTACAGTTACAGCCTAGCCTCCTACGCTTAGAGTACAGCCCGCCAAACCAAAACGACCACTCATACCGAGACCATGAATCACAAAAGCAATATCACTGCTCAAATCATTATCAATAGTGAAATGAGGACAATCACACATACATCATCTGACACCACGATCAGTATGCGTCCTTTGCCATTCAAGGTTCTTTTGTATCTGTTAGAGCGCCAAGGTCAGTGCATATCTCGAGACGAGTTGTTTGAAGAGTGCTGGCAAGGGGTATTGGTCACCGATCAATCCCTGACCAATACCATCAGTTATATTCGAAAGGTCATCAAAAATTTAGACACGGACGAGCTAGAGCTCAAAACAATTAGTAAAAAGGGATACTCACTTTCAGTTACCGAGAGCAAGCAGGTTCAACAGCAGCTAACGGATAGGTCACCAGTAATAGACCGAAATATAATAGAGGCGACATCTGAAAACGACATTTTAGATAACGAGATAACAGTTGAAGATGTGAAAAAAAACAACCCTCACACTCAGCGACCAACCAACAATGAAGGTGCAAAGCTAAGGTCTCCTCGTCAATTTGCGATAAATTTATGTGCACTATGGTGTGGCGTCATTTTGGTTGCTTATTACCTTATTCACTACAGCACTGAACAAGCGCCCTTCTTAAATAAAGAAAGCTACCAACCTTATCAATTCGGCAGTGCGACGCTGTACCTCAATGACGATTCCAAGAAGGTAACTTCGACACAAATGAAAGCCTATATAGATAGTTTGGAGTTGTCGCAATGCAACGTGAAAAGCATCTACATTCGAATCAGTAATTCAGCATACAGGGATAATATTATCTCGATGTACGCCTTTGTTTTTACCAGTAATAGAAAAAGCCAAAACATATTTAAGCAGAAACTAGATAACGCAAATATCTACCACTCAATCATTACACCACTGTTGAACTCGTTTTACTGCAAAGGTAAGCCCCAATAAAAAAGCCCCGCATAAAAAATGCGAGGCTTTAAATTTTTCAAAGTGGATGCTCCTTTCAAACGTCCACTCAATAAAACGTTAGCTTATAGCTCTTCGTTTTCTTCTTCCTGTTCTACATCTTTCTCTTCAAGAACAGCAGGAGTTAGTAGCAACTCGCGAAGTTTAGTGTCGATCTCAAGAGCAACTTCTGGGTTCTCACGTAGGTATTTACCAGCGTTAGCTTTACCTTGGCCGATCTTATCGCCCTTGTAGCTGTACCAAGCGCCCGCTTTTTCTACCAGCTTGTTCTTAACACCTAAATCGATAAGCTCACCTTCACGGTTGAAGCCTTTGCCGTATAGGATTTGAGTTTCAGCTTGTTTAAACGGTGCAGCAATCTTGTTCTTAACAACCTTGATACGCGTTTCGTTACCAACAACTTCATCACCATCTTTGATCGCACCAGTACGGCGGATATCAAGACGAACAGATGCGTAGAACTTAAGAGCGTTACCACCAGTTGTGGTTTCTGGGTTACCAAACATCACACCAATCTTCATACGGATTTGGTTGATGAAGATAGCCATACAGTTAGACTGCTTTAGGTTACCAGTTAGCTTACGCATCGCTTGAGAAAGCATACGAGCCTGAAGACCCATGTGGCTATCGCCCATTTCGCCTTCGATTTCTGCTTTTGGTGTTAGTGCTGCTACTGAGTCAATAACAAGTACATCGATTGCACCTGAACGAGCCAGTGCATCACAGATTTCTAGTGCTTGCTCACCAGTGTCTGGTTGAGAAACAAGAAGC
The DNA here is from genome assembly GCF_024347595.1 of Vibrio pomeroyi. Taxonomy (NCBI): domain Bacteria; kingdom Pseudomonadati; phylum Pseudomonadota; class Gammaproteobacteria; order Vibrionales; family Vibrionaceae; genus Vibrio; species Vibrio pomeroyi. The sequence goes on from NZ_AP025506.1 coordinate 3,111,582, forward strand.
GCATCGATATCAACACCAAGCTTTTGAGCGTAGATAGGGTCTAGTGCGTGTTCCGCATCAACGAAAGCACACGTCTTGCCAACTTTTTGTGCTGCAGCAATAAGCTCAAGCGTTAACGTTGTTTTACCTGATGATTCTGGACCGTAAACTTCTACGATACGTCCCATCGGTAGGCCACCAGCACCTAGTGCGATATCTAGAGATAGAGAACCAGTAGAAATAGTTTCTACGTCCATTGTGCGGTTATCACCAAGACGCATGATAGAACCTTTACCAAATTGCTTTTCAATCTGACCAAGGGCTGCGGCTAACGCTTTTTGTTTATTCTCGTCCATTTCTATCTCCACATAATCGGTTGTCTCAACAAGCGATCTAGAATCTATTTCTAACCCACATAGGGGTGACTAATTGGCTTTCATTATACTGTTGATTCATACAGTGTCTATACCTGTATGAAAATAATTTGTACAAATGTTACTTACCTTCCATTGATAGGTAATCATAAATAACTTGCAGGGCATGGTGCGTGGCTTGTTGGCGTACTTGTGATCTATCACCTGTAAATACATTCGTTTCCACTTTATCCCAACCGTTTAATGCCTTCCAAGCAAAACAGACGGTACCAACAGGCTTCTCTTCTGTGCCGCCGCCAGGGCCAGCAATACCACTGATCGACACAGAAATAGTGCCATTTGAATGTTGTAGCGCACCCTTGGCCATTTCTATCACCACAGGTTCACTTACCGCACCGAACTCAACCAAGGTTTCAAGCTGAACACCAATCATCTCTTGCTTAGCTTCATTACTGTATGTGACAAAAGCACGATCAAACCATCCAGAGCTACCTGCCACATCGGTGACCGCCGTTGCTACACCGCCGCCAGTACAAGATTCAGCGGTCACTAGCACTTGTTTATGTTTTGCCAGTAATGATCCGAGTTTTTCACTAAGAGCTTGAGTCATCTGCATTATCAACTTCCCTTTATTTACTGTCATATCATTTGGATTCGCATCTTTTCGCATCAGCCGCTTTTCGCACGAAACGCTTTCACGTATCCTAAGCCGCAATAGAAATAAACGAAAGAAGTTAACTGTGAAAGCCGATCAAAAACATACTCCCATGATGCAGCAGTACCTAAAACTAAAAGCAGAAAATCCAGAAATTCTGCTGTTCTACCGCATGGGCGATTTCTACGAGCTTTTCTACGATGACGCTAAAAAAGCTTCTCAACTCCTCGATATTTCACTGACTAAGCGTGGTTCATCAAATGGTGAGCCGATTCCGATGGCAGGTGTTCCATACCATGCGGTTGAAGGATACCTTGCAAAGTTAGTGCAACTTGGTGAGTCCGTAGCAATTTGTGAACAGATTGGTAATCCAGCACTTTCAAAAGGCCCTGTTGAGCGCGCGGTCGTGCGTATCGTGACACCGGGTACAGTAACCGACGAAGCATTGCTTTCTGAACGCATTGATAACCTGATTGCAGCCATTTATCACCACAACGGTAAGTTCGGCTATGCGACGCTCGATATTACTTCCGGTAGATTCCAACTCTGCGAGCCTGAAACTGAAGAAGCAATGGCCGCTGAGCTACAGAGAACCTCTCCGCGAGAGCTGCTGTTCCCTGAAGATTTCGAACCTGTCGATTTAATGGCAAGCCGTAACGGTAATCGTCGTCGCCCAGTCTGGGAATTTGAATTAGATACCGCGAAGCAGCAGCTGAACCAACAATTTGGCACTCGCGACCTTGTTGGTTTTGGCGTCGAAGGTGCCAAACTTGGCCTTTGTGCAGCTGGCTGTCTTATTCAATATGTAAAAGATACGCAACGTACTGCCCTTCCACACATCCGTTCACTGACCATGGATAAGCAAGATCACTCAGTGATCCTCGATGCTGCGACTCGCCGCAATCTAGAGATCACGCAAAACCTTGGCGGTGGAACAGATAACACCCTTGCTGAAGTACTTGATCACACTGCTACGGCAATGGGTAGTCGTATGCTGAAGCGTTGGTTACATCAACCAATGCGCAATATCTCTGCACTTGATCAACGCCTAGATGCGATTGGTGAAATGAAAGATTTGGCTCTATTCACAGAGCTACAACCGACATTAAAACAGATTGGTGATATCGAGCGTATTCTGGCTCGTCTTGCACTTCGTTCTGCTCGTCCACGAGATATGGCGCGCCTTCGCCAAGCAATGGAATATTTGCCAGAGCTTGCTGAAACGCTAACGCAACTTAAGCACCCATACCTAACTCAACTTGCTCAGTATGCATCTCCTTTAGATGAGGTTTCAGAACTGCTTGAACGTGCAATCAAAGAGAACCCGCCCGTGGTTATCCGCGACGGCGGTGTGATTGCAGAAGGCTACAACGCCGAGCTAGATGAATGGCGTGACCTTGCTGCGGGTGCAACCGAGTTTCTGGATAAGCTTGAACAAGAAGAGCGTGAACGTCACGGTATCGACACGCTAAAAGTTGGTTACAACAACGTACACGGTTTCTTCATTCAAGTAAGCCGCGGACAAAGCCACCTTGTACCGCCACATTATGTTCGTCGTCAAACGCTGAAGAATGCTGAACGTTACATTATTCCTGAGCTGAAAGAGCACGAAGACAAAGTGCTTAACTCTAAATCGAAGGCACTGGCTATCGAGAAGCAGTTGTGGGAAGAGTTGTTTGATTTGCTACTGCCATATCTAGAACGACTACAAAACATCGCTTCTTCAGTATCGCAACTTGATGTACTACAGAACTTAGCTGAGCGCGCAGATACGCTGGATTACTGTCGCCCAACGATGACAAAAGCAGCCGGTGTACAGATCCAAGCGGGTCGTCACCCAGTGGTTGAGCAAGTGATGGACGAACCTTTCATCGCCAACCCTATCGACCTTAACGATAAGCGTAAAATGCTGATCATCACGGGTCCAAACATGGGTGGTAAGTCGACTTACATGCGCCAAACTGCACTTATCGCATTGATGGCTCATATCGGTTGTTATGTGCCAGCTGAAAGCGCGACTATTGGCTCTATCGACCGTATCTTTACTCGTATTGGCGCGTCGGATGATCTGGCTTCTGGTCGTTCAACCTTCATGGTTGAGATGACAGAGACCGCTAATATTCTGCACAACGCAACACCAAATAGCCTTGTGCTAATGGACGAAATTGGCCGTGGTACCAGTACTTACGATGGTCTATCACTGGCGTGGGCAAGCGCAGAATGGCTAGCGAATCAGATCAATGCGATGACTCTGTTTGCAACGCACTACTTTGAGTTAACCGAGCTGCCTAACCAACTTCCAACACTGGCCAACGTCCACTTAGACGCAGTAGAACACGGCGACAGCATTGCCTTTATGCACGCGGTTCAAGAAGGTGCGGCAAGTAAGTCTTACGGCCTAGCGGTTGCAGGGTTGGCGGGTGTACCAAAAGCCGTGATCAAAAACGCTCGCGCGAAGCTAACACAGCTCGAGGCATTGAGTATTGAGTCTCCGACATCGAAACCAAGTGGCGTTGATATCGCAAACCAACTTAGCCTGATCCCTGAACCGAGTGAAGTGGAACAAGCACTAGCGAATGTTGATCCTGATGATCTAACACCTCGCCAAGCATTAGAAGAACTCTACCGCTTGAAGAAGCTTCTCTAACTTAAGAAGCACTCTAGTTTAAATAGCTAAGCGCTGTGGTTTCTAGCTGAAGTAAAAAGCTAAACCAGAAGCTAAAACTAAAAAACGCTGACATGAGGTCAGCGTTTTTTTATTTCGATATCATGGAATATCGTTTAGTCGTTTTCAACGTTGAACAGGTTTTCCATGTTCAGACCTTGCTTAATCAGAATCTCACGTAGACGGCGAAGACCTTCAACTTGGATTTGACGAACTCGCTCACGAGTCAGGCTGATTTCACGGCCAACTTCTTCTAGCGTTGACGGTTCATAGCCTAGTAGTCCAAATCGACGTGCAAGCACTTCTTTCTGCTTCGGATTCAGTTCATCAAGCCAGAATATCAGTGAGTTCTTGATATCGCTATCTTGAGTTGAAACCTCAGGATCTGAATTGTTGATGTCTGGAATAATATCCAACAGTGCTTTCTCACCGTCACCACCAATTGGCGTATCAACAGAGCTCACTCTTTCGTTTAAACGAAGCATCTTACTCACATCACCAACCGGCTTATCTAGCTTAGAAGCAATTTCTTCTGCCGTTGGTTCGTGATCAAGCTTTTGTGATAGCTCTCTTGCAGTACGTAGGTAGATGTTCAGCTCTTTCACAACATGAATTGGCAAACGGATAGTGCGAGTCTGATTCATCAACGCACGTTCAATGGTTTGACGAATCCACCATGTTGCGTAAGTTGAAAAACGGAAGCCACGCTCTGGGTCAAATTTCTCTACGGCGCGAATCAAGCCTAGGTTGCCTTCTTCGATTAGATCGAGAAGTGCCAAACCACGGTTGCTATAACGACGAGAAATTTTTACCACCAAACGCAGGTTACTTTCGATCATGCGTTTACGAGCTGCTTCATCACCGCGTAGAGCTCGACGTGCGTAAAGCACTTCTTCTTCTGCGGTTAATAGTGGTGAGAAACCAATTTCGCCTAGATACAGTTGAGTGGCATCTAAGCTTTTAGACGTAACTTCAACTTCTTCTTTCGCTTCGGTTTTCTTAGTGACTGTTCGTTTTGCTTTTCCAAGAGCTTCCGGTTCCGTGGTTACTTGGTCAAGATCGAACTCTTCTTTGGTTACTGCATTGCTTATACTCATAACGCCTCCCCCTGGCGAAATTAGCATGACATTACAACTTCATATGTCGCTAAATGACTGTGTCACTCCATACAATACGTAATTTTGCATACTGTATTTAAGGTAAATATCGTTTTGGATTTACGGATTTACCTTGGTAACGAATCTCAAAGTGCAGCCTAACACTGCTGGCTCCAGAGCTTCCCATTGTTGCAATCTTCTGCCCTGGTTTCACACTTTGCCCTTCAGATACTAATAGTCGGTCGTTATGCGCGTATGCACTTAAGTAATTATCATTGTGCTTCACAATCACTAGATTGCCGTAGCCTCGTAGTGCATTACCCGAATAAACAACCGTTCCCCCTGCAGTAGATACTATTGGCTGACCTCGCTGTCCTGCTATGTCTATGCCTTTATTTCCTTGTTCGCCTACAGAGAAATTCTTGATTACTCTCCCTTTAGTTGGCCATAACCATTTGGATACTTTATCACTTGTTGGTTTGGTGGACGGTGTAACATTCTGTTTACCTTTAGAACCAACATACTCCTTTGATTTGGATTGTTCAACCTTCTTTGGTGGATCTTTTTTCGCCACTTTGGTGGTAGTTTGAGCTGGGGCAGGTTTAGAGTTTTTGCTCGGTTGCGATGTGGTTTTAGGTTTACTTGCCGCAGATGACGTTGTCGATGCCGCGACAGGCGCAGCAACTGCTGCAGCCGCTACCGTTGATTTACCATACGCTGGCGCGTTGTAGCTAGGACGCCACAACTTAAGCTTCTGCCCTGGGTGGATAGTATAAGGCGCAGACAATTTGTTGTAACTGACGAGGTCATTCACATCTTTATTGGTCACATAAGCGATGAAATAAAGCGTATCGCCTTTTTTCACTTCATAGTAACTACCGCGATAACTACCACGATCAATCGATGAGTATTTCTTGTTAAGGCTTGAAACCGGCGCAGGCGAATTCGCTGCACACCCAACAAGGGCACAGCTAAGCAGTAAAGTACTTCCTTTAAACAACTTCGAACGCATCGACTCTCTATCCACCTACACCATTAGTCTTGTTATTAAGCTAGTTCACCAGGAACAAGAGGTACAAATCTCACCATTTCGATAACACTCGACAAAAATTCATCGCCGTGACGAACGATCTTCAACAGTTGTTGTTCATCATCCCCAACAGGAATCAGTAAACGACCGCCATCTTTCAACTGTTGCAGAAGCGCTTGAGGAATCGACTCTGCAGCAGCGGTAACAATAATCGCATCAAAAGGCGCCTTTGAAGACCACCCTTGCCAACCATCACCATGCTTAGTTGAAATATTGTAGAAATCGAGTTGCTTCAACCTGCGTTTAGCATCCCATTGTAGCGACTTTATTCTTTCAACCGAATAGACATGATCAACAAGCTGAGCCAATACTGCGGTTTGGTAGCCAGAACCTGTTCCGATCTCCAAAACGCGGCTATCTTGTTGTAACTCAAGTAACTCTGTCATTTTAGCAACAATGTATGGTTGCGAGATGGTTTGCCCCTGTCCGATCGGTAGCGCATTATTATCATAAGCTTGATGGTACATCGCTTGTGATAAAAAGCTCTCTCTCGGCAGTTGGTAAATAGCATCAAGAACCTTTTGATCTCGGATGCCATTTTCAATCAGAAAAGTAACTAAGCGCTCGGCTTGTGGATTGCTCACTTACTTCTCCCCTAACCATGTTGTCATCGCACCTAACGACTCGTGCGCCGTCAGATCAACTTGTAACGGTGTTACCGATACAAAGCCATGTTCGATCGCGTAAAAATCGGTACCTTCGCCAGCATCTTGCTCTTTACCCGGAGGACCAAGCCAGTAGATATCATGACCACGAGGGTCCTTTTGCTTAATCATATCTTCAGCATGGTGACGAGCACCTAGGCGCGTTACTTGAGTACCAGAGAGCTGATCTAAAGCCAGATCAGGAACATTAACGTTTAACAGGCGATTGGTTGGGATTGGGTTTACTAAATGTTGTTCGACGATACGACGAGCAATCGCTGCCGCTGTCTTAAAATGTTTTTTACCCACCAGTGAAAACGCCACCGATTGAACGCCTAAAAAGTGCCCTTCCATTGCGGCTGCGACTGTGCCTGAATAAAGCACATCGTCGCCAAGGTTAGCACCGTGATTAATGCCCGTTAAAACCAGATCGGGCATATCGTTCTTTAGCAGTTCATTTAACGCAAAATGCACACAATCGGTCGGCGTGCCTTGTACCGAGTAGGTATTTTCTGCAATTTCTTGAACGCGCAAAGGTTGTTCTAAAGTTAATGAATTTGAAGCACCTGAGCGATTACGGTCAGGTGCAACAATGATAACTTCAGCAAGATCACGTAATTCATTTGCTAGCTCATGAATACCTTGAGCATGCACACCATCATCGTTGCTGAGTAAAATCTTCATCTTGTATCCTTTCTTTTTGTTCCAATGCCAAGTGACTAAATTCCAATATCAAGTGACTTAGCTCCAAGCAGAATCGTTATTGCTCGTAGCTTCTTTCTACGTGTACTTCTTCAACCAATTCGCGAACGATCGCTGTTGCGAAACAACCCGCATCAAGAGAGAACTTAAGCGTGACATTATCTTCGTTCACTTCCCAAGTTAAATCCGTTGGTTTCAGTGACGCTTCACGGCGATCATGGCGCATACGGTTACCACGAATCAGAGCCATTAGATCTGGTTCAGCATCAAGGTGTTTCTGTTCTAGAGCTTGAGACTCATCAGTCGTTGGCAAGGCATTATCGCCAGCCAAAGCAACAGTCATCAAAGCAGAACCGCTCGCGATGTCTTGGTTTACAGCTTCAATGTTGTCAGCCGTTACCGTTAGTTGAGCGCCGTCTTTCAGCACGATATCGCCAACCAATGCTGATGCAAACGCATCTTGCTCAATACGGTCTGAAAGGATTAGGTTGTAAATCCACGAGCGCGCAGCAGAAAGGTACAAGCTGCGTTTATTCTGGTTACGAGTACGAACGTTATCACGACCCCAACGACGAGCTTCAGATAGGTTGTTACCTTCATTACCAAAACGCTGAGCACCAAAGTAGTTTGGCACGCCCACTTGAGCGACTTTTTCCAAACGCTTTACCACATCTTCGCAATCCGTTACTTCAGACAAGGTCAACTCAAATTGGTTGCCAACTAAATCGCCTGGACGTAACTTTTTGTTATGACGTGCTGTCGCTAGGATTTCAATGCTTGGGTATTGTGCTAAGAACGCTGAAAAGTCAGGCTCACCTTTCGGTAGGTGAACGCTCAACCACTGCTCTGTCACTGCGTGACGGTCTTTCAAACCCGCCCAGCTCACGTCTTTAGACTTAACACCGCAAGCCTTAGCCAACTCATTCGCCACGAAGCTCGTGTTCTCACCCGTTTTACGGATGCGAACCATGAGATGCTCGCCTTCGCCAGTAAATTCAAAACCCAAGTCTTCATTAACGACAAAGTGTTCGGCTTTTGCTTTTAGTTTTGCTTTTGCAGTTGGTTTACCGTTTAGATAATCCAATGAAGATAAAATATCTGACATGCTGTTCTTTTCGTGTTGGTGCTTACGCACTTTTGGTAATTAGGACCACCGCTTCACATGCGATGCCCTCTTTGCGACCTGTAAAACCTAAACGCTCTGTGGTCGTGGCTTTTACATTCACATTACTGATGCTGGTTTCTAAGTCTTGTGCAATAGCTTGGCACATCGATTCTATATGAAGCGCCATTTTTGGTGCTTGCGCCATGATAGTAATGTCGGCATTACCAATCACGTAGCCTTGCTCTTTTACTCGACGATAAACATCTTTCAATAACTCACGGCTGTCTGCCCCTTTCCACTCATCATCAGTATCTGGGAAATGACGACCGATATCACCCGCAGCAATCGCACCTAATAAAGCGTCACATAACGCATGCAGGGCAACATCACCGTCTGAGTGTGCAATAAGACCTTGTTCATAAGGGACGCTCACGCCACCAATAATTACCGGGCCTTCACCACCAAACTTATGTACATCAAAGCCATGGCCAATACGAATCATCATTATTCCTTATTCTGACTTAAATAGAACTCAGCGAGCGCTAAATCTTCTGGCTGAGTAATCTTAAAATTATCTGAACGCCCAGCGATTAAAGCGGGCGATAAACCTTTCCACTCAAAAGCGGAAGCTTCATCGGTAATCGAAACACCTTGTTGAAGCGCCTCACTCAATGCATTCCACAGAGGCTCGGCTTTAAACATTTGCGGCGTCAGTGCGTGCCATAAATCAGCTCGTTCAACGGTATGCTCAATCTGCCCTTGGGCACCTCGCTTCATCGTGTCACGAACGGGCGCGGCCAAAATAGCCCCGACATCATGGTTCATCGCACCTGAGATCAACTTATCGATATCACCCAATTGAACACAAGGCCTTGCGGCATCGTGGACCATTACCCAATCACCGAGCTGTTGCTCAGCTATGTAATCTAAAGCAGAGAGTACGGAGTCCGCTCTTTCGCTTCCACCAGGGACTCTGATCACTTGTGGGTTCTGATTAAGGGCAAGTTCTGGGTAGTATGGGTCATCATCGCTAATCGCGACGACAATTTGAGAGACTTGTGGGTGAGACAATAATTTCTCAACCGTGTGTTCTAAAATCGTTGTGCCGTTAATCTTAAGATATTGCTTAGGACGGTCGGCCTGCATTCGGCTACCCACGCCCGCCGCAGGTACAACAGCAATCACGCTTTGAAGTTGAGTCGACATTAATGGGATTCCTCACCAATGATGCGATAAAACGTTTCGCCTTCTTTTACCATTCCAAGTTCATGACGTGCACGCTCTTCTATCGCGTCTAAGCCTTGGCGTAGATCGTCGATTTCGGCAAACATCTCGGCATTACGAACATGCAGCTTTTCGTTTACTTGTTGCTGAACTTGGATTTCGTTGTTCACACCGTAGTAATCAGAGATACCATTTTTACCGAGCCACAGTGTGTGTTGTAGCCAGCCAAACACTATGAGCAGTACTAAAGCAAAAATTCGCATAACACCTTTCGCCGGTTGAAAAAGAAGGAACTAGAATAAGGCACATATATACCATAATGAGCTTATTGGTGCGAGATATGTGGCGTAAGGGAATCAATAAGTAGGAGAATTATTGTTGTTCGAAACCTGTAATAAGATTCTCAACGCCCTCCTCCATCGATCTCGATAATGACGAACAAACTATTCCAGACGAAACAACCAAAGACAGAACGTCTTTCCTAAATCACGTCACCCGTTATTCCCAAGAAGGAGGAACGACTGAGTTGGGAATCTATCGAGGTAAACGCAAATAAGAGATTCCCTATTCCTTCCTTCGTCAGTCTAGGGAATGACGAAGGATACAAACGACTGCAGACGAAAGAACCGAAGACAGAGTATCTTTCCTAAGTCACGTGCCCCGTCATTCCCAAGAAGGAGGAACGACTGAGTTGGGAATCTATCGAGGCAAACGCAAATAAGAGATCCCCCCGATTCCTTCCTTCGTCAGTCTAGGGAATAACGAACTTTAGATGTAACAAGGAGGAGCTTTAAAACCTAGAGCTTCTTCCCGTCATTTTTTACAGACAAAAAAACGCCCTACCGAAGTAGAGCGTTTTAAAAAGCTTTAAGCTAATAATTCGCTAGGAATTATTGACCTTTAACTTCTTTAAGACCGCTTTCGTTGTAAAAAGGAGGAGCTTTAGAACCTAGAGATTCTTTACTCCACCTTTCTGCAGACAAAAAAATGCCCCGCATAAGCGAGGCATTTAAAAAGCTTAAATTAACAATTCACTAGGAATTATTGACCTTTAACTTCTTTAAGACCGTTGTAAGGAGCTTTAGAACCTAGAGCTTCTTCGATACGGATTAGTTGGTTGTACTTAGCAACACGGTCAGAACGGCTCATAGAACCAGTTTTGATTTGACCTGCAGCTGTACCTACCGCTAGATCAGCGATAGTTGCATCTTCAGTTTCGCCAGAACGGTGAGAGATTACTGCAGTGTAGCCAGCGTCTTTAGCCATCTTGATAGCAGCTAGAGTCTCTGTTAGAGAACCGATTTGGTTGAACTTGATAAGGATAGAGTTAGCTACGCCTTTCTCGATACCTTCAGCAAGAATCTTAGTGTTTGTAACGAACAGATCGTCACCAACGATTTGAAGTTTGTTGCCTAGAAGTTCAGTTTGGTGCTTGAAGCCATCCCAATCTGACTCGTCAAGACCGTCTTCGATAGAAACGATTGGGAAGTTGTTCGCTAGCTCAGCTAGGTAGTGGTTGAACTCTTCAGAAGTGAAAGTTTTACCTTCGCCCTTCATGTTGTAGATGCCAGCTTCTTTGTCGAAGAACTCAGATGCTGCACAGTCCATAGCAAGAGTAACGTCTTTACCTAGTTCGTAACCAGCAGCTGCAACAGCTTCTGCGATAACTTCTAGAGCTTCAGCGTTAGACTTAAGGTTAGGAGCGAAACCACCTTCATCACCAACTGCAGTGCTGTAGCCTTTAGACTTAAGAACTTTAGCTAGGTTGTGGAATACTTCAGCGCCGATACGCAGACCTTCTTTAAGAGTTTTAGCGCCAACTGGTTGGATCATGAACTCTTGGATGTCAACGTTGTTATCTGCGTGCTCACCACCGTTGATGATGTTCATCATTGGTAGAGGCATAGAGAACTGACCAGCAGTACCGTTTAGCTCAGCGATGTGCTCGTATAGAGGCATGCCTTTCGCAGCAGCAGCAGCTTTTGCGTTAGCTAGAGATACAGCTAGGATAGCGTTCGCGCCGAACTTAGACTTGTTATCAGTACCGTCTAGGTCAAGCATGATTTGGTCAACGTCAGCTTGTGCTTTAGCGTCAGTACCAACTAGAGCTTCAGCGATTGGGCCGTTTACAGCTTCAATAGCTTTAAGAACACCTTTACCTAGGAAACGTGATTTGTCGCCGTCACGTAGCTCAAGAGCTTCGCGAGAACCAGTAGATGCGCCAGATGGAGCAGCAGCCATACCTACGAAACCGCCTTCTAGGTGTACTTCAGCTTCTACAGTTGGGTTACCACGTGAATCGATGATTTCACGACCTAGAACTTTAACGATCTTAGACATTGAATGTTTCCTTCTCGTTGAATATATAAATGTCAAATTTAAAGGTAGCAGCACAACTTACGCAGCTACCTGTATTCCTTTTTACTTTTCTAACTCGCCGCGCTGGAACTCACCAGCCGCTTTAACGAAACCTGCAAACAATGGGTGACCATCGCGAGGTGTTGAAGTGAACTCTGGGTGGAATTGAGCCGCAACGAACCATGGGTGGTTCGGGTTCTCAATAACTTCAACCAGTTTCTTGTCCGCAGATAGACCCGATACTTTTAGGCCCGCTTTTTCGATTTGTGGACGAAGATTGTTGTTCACTTCGTAACGGTGACGGTGACGTTCATGGATCGTCGCGCTACCGTATAATTCGTATGCTTTCGTACCTTTCGCTAGGTGACAAAGCTGTGAACCAAGACGCATCGTGCCGCCTAGGTCAGATGATTCTGTACGCTCTTCAACTTTACCTTCGCCATCAGTCCACTCAGTGATAAGACCAACAACTGGGTACTTAGTTTCAGTACAGAATTCAGAAGAGTGCGCCCCTTCCATTTTAGCAACGTTACGAGCGTACTCGATAAGCGCTACTTGCATACCCAGACAGATACCTAAGTACGGTACTTTGTTTTCACGAGCGTATTGAGCAGCAAGAATCTTACCTTCAACACCACGATCACCAAAACCACCAGGAACTAGGATTGCATCTAGGCCTTCTAAAACTTCTACGCCACGAGACTCAACATCTTGTGAATCTACGTATTTAATATTAACGCTTAGGCGGTTTTTCAAGCCTGCGTGTTTTAGCGCTTCATTTACTGATTTGTATGCGTCTGGTAGTTCAATGTACTTACCAACCATACCAATCGTCACTTCACCCGTTGGGTTAGCTTCTTCGTAAATTACTTGTTCCCATTCAGACAGATCTGCTTCTGGAGCTGTGATGCCGAAACGCTTACATACAAGTTCATCAGTGCCTTGAGCTTTAATAAGCTGAGGGATCTTGTAGATAGAGTCAACATCGCGCATAGAAATAACTGCATTTTCTTGCACATTACAGAACAGAGCAATTTTCTTACGCTCGTTCGAAGGAATGTTGCGGTCTGAACGACAAACTAGGATGTCTGGCTGAATACCAATAGACAGTAGCTCTTTTACAGAGTGTTGCGTTGGCTTAGTTTTCACTTCGCCCGCAGCTGCTAGGTATGGCACTAGAGTAAGGTGCATGAACATTGCGCGTTCACGGCCTAGTTCTACTGCTAGCTGACGAATCGCTTCCATGAATGGTAGAGATTCGATATCACCAACCGTACCACCAACTTCAACGATCGCGATATCGTGGCCAGCTGCGCCAGAAATAACACGCTCTTTGATAGAGTTTGTGATATGTGGGATAACCTGAATTGTTGCACCTAGGTAATCACCGCGACGCTCTTTAGCGAGTACGTCTGAGTAAACACGACCTGCAGTGAAGTTGTTACGCTTAGTCATCTTGGTGCGAATGAATCGCTCATAGTGACCAAGGTCAAGGTCTGTTTCAGCGCCATCTTCCGTAACGAACACTTCACCGTGCTGAGTCGGGCTCATAGTGCCTGGATCAACGTTGATGTAAGGGTCAAGCTTCATCATAGTCACTTTAAGACCACGAGCTTCTAAAATAGCCGCAAGAGATGCTGCAGCAATACCTTTACCTAGAGAGGATACAACCCCGCCAGTAACAAAAATGTAATTTGTCGTCATGTTTAACCTGAAATTGGTTGAATGAGGGAAATGGACTACTTCTGGACGGGATGAAAATATACCAGAAGCCCCTTATCGCCACAACGTGAAATCTATCACACTGCTATTTTTTATTTTTTGCTTCAAATCAATTCATGATAAAAGCTTTGGTTATCTTTTCTCCGCCACTTTGACTTCATCCCACATGGAATCAAGCTGTTGTAGTGAAAAATCGGTCAAATTTTTATCTTGCTGACGAACTTTTTGTTCCACCCCTTTAAAGCGACGCGAAAACTTCAGATTGGCTTTGTTCAGCGCCGTTTCTGGATTTTTACCTAAATGTCGCACCAAATTGACCGTCGCAAACAGCAAATCACCTAACTCTTCTTCAACCAAATCTTCGTTAGGTGTGACTTGAAGCGCCTCTTCCAGCACCTCGTCAACTTCCTCTAAAACCTTATCCGCGACGGGGCCAATTGAGTCCCAATCAAAGCCAAATTTCGCGACCTGCTTTTGAATCTTTGTAGCACGCGAAAGCGCAGGTAGAGAGTTTGGTATTGAGTCTAGAATACTTTCTTGAGTTTTGCCTGCTTGTGCTTTTTCTTTGGCTTTTTCCGCTTCCCAGTTAGCATTGATTTCTTCATCACTGGCAAACTCGGTATCAGAGAACACATGCGGGTGACGTCGTGTTAACTTCTCATTGATGCCGTCAACCACATCAGAGAACTCAAAAAGCCCCTGCTCTTTCGCTAACTGGCTATAGAAGATCACCTGAAACAGCAAGTCACCCAACTCTTCTTGTAGGTTCGGCCAATCTTTGTTGTGAATCGCATCCACCACTTCGTAGGTCTCTTCGATAGTATGCGGGACAATTGTTTCAAAATTTTGTTTTAAATCCCAAGGACAGCCACCTTCTGGATCGCGCAGCTTAGTCATGATCTGTTCAAGTTGTTCAATCGGGTGATTCATCGTTTTCTTCCTATTACTGTCTTTGATTTTTAAATTTATAACGTCTTCTAAAACTAAAAAAGGTGAGCAGCCAAAACCACTCACCTTTATCTTTATTCGTCATCCCCAAGAGTGAAGAATGAGCGAGTTGGGGATCTCAAACCGCTTGGCGAGATTCCCTATCACGTTCGTCCCTCACTGTAGGGAATGACGAGGATGATACCAAATATCATCCTAATCTCTTGACGCTCATTACATCTTTAATCTGCTCGACTCGGCTCGTCACTCGACTCAGAATCTCAATATTGGTCACTTCCAAATCGAAATCCATTACCGACAGCTGACGCTTGTAGTCGATGCGGCTCTTCATCGTGGTCACGCTGATCTTCTCGTTCGAGAACAGTGAGGTGATGTCTTTCAGCAAGCCATTACGCTCTAGCGCTTCAACACGCAGCGTTAGGATGTAAGAACCGACAAAGCCGTTACCCCAAACGGTATCAATGATACGTTCTGGCGCATGCAAGCTTAGCTCACTCAGTTGTTCACAGTCACTGCGGTGAACCGAGATACCACGACCTTGAGTGATGTAGCCTTTGATGGTGTCGCCTGGGATTGGCTGACAACAACGTGCAAGGTGCGTCATTAGGTTATCAACGCCTTCAACGACTACGGCATCTTTCTTTGGACGACTCTGTTGTGCTGGCTTGTTTTCCGACTCAAGCAATTTCTCTAGTGCTTTTTTGTCTTCTTCTTCGGCTGTTGGCTTATTAACCAGCGCATTGATGTGATTAACCACTTGGTTAATGCGCAAGTCGCCACTACCGATACCGGCATAAAGCTCATCTGGTGTGTTCACGTTAAAGCGTCTTAGCGCGTATTGGTCAGCATCTTTGAGAGTTGCACCAACCTTCGCTAATTCAACCTCAAGGATGTCACGACCCGCTTCTAGGTTCTTCTCACGACTTTGCGCGCGGAACCATGCATTGATTTTCGCTCGAGCACGTCCAGAGTGAACGAAACCTGTGGTTGGGTTCAGCCAATCGCGAGATGGGTTCGGCTCTTTCTGGGTGATGATCTCTACTTGGTCGCCCATTGATAGCTTATGGGTGAACGGTACGATACGCCCTGCCACTTTGGCACCGATACAACGGTGACCAACCATCGAGTGGATGTGATAAGCGAAGTCCAACGGAGTTGCACCCATTGGCAAGTCGACCACGTCACCACGCGGTGTAAACGCGTATACGCGGTCATCGAAGACTTGGCTACGAACTTCATCCAGCATCTCGCCAGAATCCGACATCTCTTCTTGCCAATCGATAAGCTTACGCAACCAAGTAATTTTCTCGTCGTAACCACTGCGACCGCTTGAAGCGCCTTCTTTGTACTTCCAGTGCGCCGCAACGCCAAGCTCGGAGTCTTCGTGCATCTGCTTGGTACGGATCTGAATCTCAATGGTCTTGCCTTCAGGGCCAAGAACAACCGTGTGAATCGACTGGTAACCATTTGGCTTAGGATTCGCCACGTAGTCATCAAATTCGCTTGGTAGATGTTTGTATTTGGTATGAACGACACCTAGACCGGCATAACAGTCTTGAAGTTGGTCGGCGATGATACGCACAGCTCGAACGTCAAAAAGCTCATCGAAGGCCAAGCCTTTCTTCTGCATTTTGCGCCAGATGCTGTAGATGTGTTTTGGTCGACCGCTGACTTCAGCATTAATGCTTGAACGGTTCATTTCTGCCGTTAAGTCGTCAACGAAATCTGTAATGTATTGTTCACGTACGATGCGACGCTCAGACAACTGCTTAGCGATCTGCTTGTAAGTGTCTGGTTGTTGGTAGCGGAATGCGTAATCTTCGATTTCCCACTTAAGCTGACCAATGCCGAGACGGTTAGCCAGTGGTGCATAGATGTTAGAACACTCTTTTGCTGCCGCGCGGCGCACAGCATCAGGCGCTTTTTTCACCTCGATAAGGTTACAGATTCGCTCTGCTAGCTTGATGACTACGCAGCGGAAGTCGTCAACCATTGCTAATAGCATGCGACGAACGTTATCGACTTGACCCGAGGCTGCACTGCCTTCAAGGGTCACGTTAAGCTGGCCCAAGGCCGCCATTTCTTCAACGCCATCAATCAACTTTACGGTTTCTTTGCCGTAGCTTTCTTCAAACGCTTCGCGCTCAAAAACGCCGCTAGAGACGACGGGGAAAAGTTGTGCAGCAATTAAAGTGGCACGGTCCATGGACAAGGTGACCAAGATTTCGATCATCTCTCGGCCACGCCAAAGCAAGAGCGATGCTTGCTCGTGATCTTTTAAAAGTTCTTCACAGTGACGATAAACTTTAATCAGTTTATTCGAGGTTTTTGCGTCTTGATTCAATGACGCAATCCAACTTTCTAGCTCAAACTGTTCGCTTGGGTTTAAATGTGCGCTTCGTACCGCAACCATCATGCCTTCCTAGTTATTCTGTTTATACCCAATTCAATATGACTAACTGGTTCCAAGTTAGTTCGACCATATTGATATCAGCGCAAGTTTCCCTGCGCCTTTGTGATTCATTTTGAAGCCTTGTTTAAGGGCCTCTAAGCCTTGATAAAGAGAGCCATGGATTCTAGATGACTGGTATGTGGGAACATGTCCAACATACCAAGCTTGGCTAATTGGTAGCCTTGTTTTTCCAAGCTCTCAGAATCTCTAGCTAGAGTAGCAGGATTACACGAAACATAAACCACACGCTTCGCTCCTAACGCTGAAATTTGATCAACGATCCCACTCGCTCCAGCCCTTGCAGGGTCGAGCAATACTTTATCGAATTTCTCTTTTGCCCAAGGCTGTGAAGATAAGTCTTCTTCAAGGTTCGCTTGGTAAAACTCGGTATTACTCAATTGGTTTAATTCTGCATTCGACGTGGCCTGTTGTACCATTTCGTCAACACCTTCAACACCAACCACAAACGCCGATTGCTGTGCGATAGGCAGACTGAAGTTACCTAACCCACAAAACAGGTCAAGCACTCGCTCATCCGCTTTAGGTTCTAACCACTCAATCGCTTGAGCCACCATCTGTTGGTTTACCTTCTGGTTAACCTGAATAAAGTGGTTTGGTTCAAACGGCAATGTCACACCCGTTTCTTTATAAGCTGGCGCATCACCCACTAAGCGAAGTAATTTGTCGGTTTCTGGCATCAAGTACAGAGTCGCATCTTCCTCTTTCGCTAACGCAATCAGCGCTTGCTCATCTTTTTCTACCAAAGGCTTAAGGTGACGCAGCACCATAACAGGGCCAGTATCACCCAATACCAATTCAACGTGTCCTAAAGAGGTAAGGTTGCTGAAAGTGTTGAGTAAATTTTTCAGCTTTGGCAGCAAGACATTAAGACGAGGATCAAGCACGGCACAGTCAGTGATGTTTTCAATCTGTTTGCTTTGCTTCTTACGGAATCCAAACTGAAGCTTCTGTGTTTTCTTATCAACAAACAGGCTGATGCGCGCACGACGACGATAACCGGTTTCATCACCCACAATCGGTTGGGCAACTTCGGTCTTATCCGTCTTATATTGGTTCATTAAGTGCGTGAGAGATTGCGCCTTGTGCTCAATCTGAGATTCGTAACCAAGGTGCTGAAGATGGCAGCCACCACACTGATTAAAGTGTTTACAAAAAGGCTTTAAACGTTGCTCGCTCGGCTTCAATAATTTGATGAGTTTCGCGCGTGAAAATTTACTCTTACTCTCAGTAAGTTGAATAACCACCTGCTCACCAGGCAATGCGCCATCAATGAAAACAGGTTTGTTTTTCTGATAAGCGATACCAGCGCCATTGTGATCCATTCGTTCAACTAAAACCGATTGATGCTTGGTCTCGAGTTGAGTTTTCTTTTTTGGTTGGAAAAAACGTGCCATTGCTTGCGCCTAATGTATCTTTTAATAAGTAATTGGTATCCAGGACTCATTATTCTGTCTTGGAATCATTGTCGAACGTCACGGCTTTGATTAAGCTTACCGTTCACTTAACCGCCATTGTGTGCGTTATTTTCCCATATCCAGACCTCGATGTAATTAAAGAACATGACCAGATATGGCTTAAGAGCCCGTGTAATTACCTTAACTCTAGCTCCAACCCTGATTATTGGGTTGCTATTGAGTGCATTTTTCTCATTTAACCGCTATCAAGACCTTGAGGGGCAAGTGGTTAACACTGGTACTAGCATCATTGAACCACTGGCGATTGCGAGTGAATCCGGCATGCAACTCGAAAGCCGAGAGTCTGTTCGTCAGCTGATTAGCTATGCGCATCGAAAGAATTCTAAGCTTGTGCGCAGTATCGCGGTGTTCGATGAACGACACGAGTTGTTTGTAACGTCAAACTTCCACCCTGATTTTGAAAGCCTGACCTACCCGAAAGATAAACCTATTCCGCATTTAAGCTCGTCGAATCTGCTCGATAATACGCTGATTCTTCGGACACCAATTATTGCGGAAGGTCAGTACATCAATTCGGCCAATGGCCAATCACAAGCCAACCAAGCCATTGGTTATATCGCGATTGAGTTAGACCTATCTTCACTTCGTTTGCAACAATACCAAGAGGTGTTCTCAGCCTTCTTAGTACTGATTCTAGGACTGGGGCTTTCTGGTGTGTTCGCTTTCCGCTTGATGCACGATGTGACTCAACCGATCACACACATGAAGAACATGGTCGACCGGATTCGTCGTGGTCACTTAGATGTCCGTATTGAAGGTAAAATGCACGGTGAGTTGGACTCGCTGAAAAATGGTATCAACGCGATGGCGGTGTCGCTGTCGGAATATCACGTCGAGATGCAGCACAGCATTGACCAAGCAACCTCGGATCTGCGTGAAACCCTTGAACAGTTAGAGATTCAAAACGTTGAGTTGGACATCGCGAAAAAACGCGCACAAGAAGCGGCTCGTGTTAAGTCTGAATTCTTAGCCAATATGTCTCACGAGCTAAGAACACCACTAAATGGTGTGATTGGCTTTACTCGACAGATGCTTAAAACTCACCTGTCGAACAGCCAAACCGATTATCTACAAACCATCGAACGCTCTGCCAATAACTTACTTAGTATCATTAACGATATCTTGGACTTCTCGAAGCTTGAGGCCGGTAAACTAGCCCTAGAAAACATTCCATTTGAATTCCAAGCCAGCCTTGAAGAGGTTGTGAACCTTCAAGCGACTAACGCCCATGAGAAAGGATTAGAATTGACGCTTAAGATTGATCCTAAAGTGCCACCGGGCGTTGTTGGTGACCCACTGCGTATCCAGCAAATCCTAACCAACCTCGTTGGTAACTCAATCAAGTTTACTGAGCGTGGCAACATTGATATCAGTGTTGAACTGCGCTCGCAAAGCGAAGACAACATCGAGCTGCAATTCATGGTTCGCGATACCGGTATTGGTATCTCAGAGCGTCAACAAGCCCAATTATTCCAAGCCTTCAGCCAAGCGGATGCGAGTATCTCTCGTCGCTATGGCGGTACTGGCCTAGGTCTGGTTATCACTCAGAAGCTTGTTAGCCAAATGGGTGGTGAAATCAGTCTAACCAGTCGTCTGCACCAAGGTTCAACCTTCTGGTTCACTTTAAGGCTTTCGACTACCGATATGCCAATGACCGAGCTGATTGAAACTCAATGTCTGCAAGACAAGCAACTGCTGCTTATCGAACCAAACATGCAAGCGGCTTCGATTACTCAGCAAATTCTGACTCAAGAAGGCTTAGTCGTTACTTACCGTTCGGTAATGCCTGATGAGTCGACCTCATACGACTACGTTCTGCTTAACCTTGCGGCTAACCAAGATTACCAATTTGATACGGTAAGTGGTTGGGCAATTGGTGCGAAGAAGATTGCTCAGAACGTGATTATTGGTACACCGAGTACCGAGTTAGCATTGGGTGAGCAACTGATGAAAGAGGTTGATGTTCAGTGTATCACCAAGCCTCTGTCTCGTAAGAAGCTACTGCAAACTTTGGTGTCTAACCAAGCACCAACCTTGATAGCACCAGCAATTGAAACGCATTCTGAAGAGAAGCTGCCGCTTACTGTGATGGCAGTGGACGACAACCCAGCCAACCTTAAGTTGATTACCGCGCTGCTTAAAGAACGTGTAGAAACCGTTATCAGTTGTACTAGCGGGCAACAGGCGATCGACAAGGCGACAGAAACACCGTTTGATATCATCTTCATGGATATTCAAATGCCACAAATGGATGGTGTGACGGCTTGTGAGAATATTAAGAAGCTGGCGAACAATGCTAATACGCCAGTCATTGCCGTGACCGCTCATGCGATGATTGGCGAGCGTGACCGACTGCTTGAAGCCGGTATGGATGATTACCTAACCAAGCCAATTGAAGAGCATGTGTTACAGCAGGTTCTGATTCACTGGAGCCCGACCTCTGAGGTTGAGCACATCGAAAAAATCAATCCAGACCACCCTGCTGTTTCAGCTGAAATCGACAACAGCCAAGTGTCAGAAACTGAAGCCAGCGTGCACAAGAACATCATCATTGATTGGCAAGCTGCAATGAAGCAAGCCGCCAATAAAGAAGACCTCGCACGCGATATGTTGCAAATGCTAGTGGACTTCATTCCTGAGGTTTATGAGGCCGCAGAGAAAGCCATTGAAGACAGCGACTACCCTGTTGAACAACTGATACACATCATCCACAAGATGCATGGCAGCAGCTCGTACAGTGGCGTTCCAAGGCTCAAATCGGTATGTGCAACGATAGAGAAAGAACTACGTTCAGGCACTTCTGTTGAAGATATTGAGCCGGAGCTTTTTGAACTTCAGGATGAACTAGAAAAAGTCCAAGCCACTGCGATTCACTATTTGAAACCCGCGAAGGCTTAACGAATAGTTGTTCAAAAAAATCGTTAAACGGTTTTCCAGCCAATAAAAAAGCAGAGCTCATAAGCTCTGCTTTTTTGTCTTGTAGCGAGTCGCTAATCAAACATTAGGTTCAGGTTAGTCGTAATCAATCACGATTCGAGTAACACGGTTGCCACAGCATAGTGGCGTTCATCTGAGATTGTCAGGTGAATTGATGTTGTACCACTCGCCTCTGCGATTTCACGCGCTTTCTTGTGCAGGCTCAATACTGGCTTACCATGCTCATCGTTTGAAATCTCAAAGTCGTGGAAGGTAACACCCAGCGCAATACCCGTACCTAACGCCTTAGATGCTGCTTCTTTAGCGGCAAAGCGTTTTGCAAGGTAACGGCCTTTTTGCTTCAACTGTTGGAATACTTCAAACTCAGAATCCGTTAAAATACGCTGAGCAAAAGCGTCGCCACTTCGCGACAGCGCCTTCTCGACACGTTCGATTTCTGCGATATCTGTACCTAATCCAACAACTGCCATGCTTCCTCTACTACTTAACTTCTATCTAATGATTCACTGATTAACTGAACGTCGCTTAGTGCCGACGACTTGCCGAACTAAGCGTTGTTACGTGCTGTTTCCATGATTGCTTTCATGTCTGCAACGGCTTTGTTTAAGCCATCAAACACAGCGCGTCCCATGATTGAGTGACCGATGTTCAGCTCGTAGATCTCTGGAAGTGCCGCAATTGGTGCAACGTTGTGGTAAGTCAGGCCATGCCCCGCATTGACTGTGATACCAAGATCGTCTGCGTAGCTTGCGCCTGCTGCGATCTTCTTAAGCTCGTCTTGTTGGTCTTCTTCTGTCTTAGCATCAGCATAGTGACCCGTGTGCAGTTCAATGAACGGTGCGCCACACGCTTTTGCTGCGTCGATTTGCTCACGGTCAGCATCGATAAACAGAGACACCTTGATACCCGCTGCAGACAGTTTTTGTGTCGCCGCTTTGATCTTCTCTAGTTGACCAACGACGTCCAAGCCACCTTCAGTGGTTAGCTCTTCACGTTTTTCAGGAACCAGACAAACAAACTCAGGATTAGTATCGAGTGCAATTTGAACCATCTCGTCCGTTACGGCCATCTCCAAGTTCATGCGAGTTTGAAGTGTTTCAGCCAGAATACGCACATCGCGATCAACGATATGACGACGGTCTTCACGCAAGTGAATAGTAATGCCGTCTGCACCAGCACGTTCAGCAATTTCAGCTGCGTGTACTGGATCTGGGTATTTAGTACCACGTGCATTACGTAGTGTTGCAATATGGTCGATATTAACGCCTAAAAGGATTGAGCTCATTTTCCAATACTCCGTGCTCTAGAGAGGGCTATTGTTGGCATAAATAGCTCTCTACTTTTTAATGGTTTGCCGCCAAGATACGGCTTTAAGGCTATGCGTGTAAAGCGTTTTGCCGCTTTTAACTGCTCTTTAGTGATAAACCTACGTTCGCTGATTGCAATAAGTTCATCGCCCATAAAAGTCAGGTTATCTCGACGCACTGAAGCGATGAAACCTTTCTGCTCTCGATAGCGATAAGTCATTGTTGGATCGATCGGTTCACCGGTACCTGCACAGTGTAAAAAGTCGACGCCATAACCCATAGCTGATAACAGAGCCAACTCAAAGCGACGCAGTGCTGGCTCAGGGTTCTCATTATGCGCGAGCTCTGTTAAAGCATGAAGATAGTCGTGAAAAAGTGCAGGCATTGGTACTTCAGCCATCAATACGCGTCCGATAAGCTCATTCACATACATGGCTGAATACAGGTTTATCCCCGCGAGAGGAAGCCCCAAGCTGATTGGCTCAGCTTGGCGTAAGGTTTTCATCGAACCATTACCAGACCACTTAAGCAGTAGCGGCGTAAAAGGTTGCAATGCACCTTTCAAATTGGAACGCTTGCTGCGTGCGCCTTTAGACATCAACGTCATCCGACCGAACTCTTCACTGAAGACGTCCAAGATCAGACTCGACTCACTGTATGGCCGACGGTGCAACACAAAGCATCGCTGTAACCCTTCGCTCAATCACTTACCCTTATTACAGATACAAAAAGAGAGAGTTCGCACTCTCTCTTGGATTTATCTTCAGTTCAACTTTCTTAATCTCAGAAAGTGACGTTCAATATATTATAGATCGTCGATGTAGCCTAACGAGCGAAGTGCACGCTCATCATCAGCCCAGCCAGATTTAACCTTGACCCAAGTCTCTAGGTAAACCTTACGACCGAATAGCTCTTCCATATCGATACGCGCTTCACGACCAATCGTTTTGATCTTCTCGCCCGCTTTACCAATCACCATCTTCTTCTGACCAGTACGTTCAACAAGAATCAGAGCATTGATGTGGAAACCATCGTTATCTGGGTTGTAATCGAAGCGTTCAATTTCAACCGTTACCGAGTAAGGTAGCTCGTCACCCGTAAAGCGCATTAGCTTTTCACGGATAATTTCAGATGCCATAAAGCGTTGCGAGCGATCCGTCACGTATTCTTCTGGGAAGTGGTGAGTCGCTTTTGGTAAGTGTTCACGTACGTGCTTACGCAGTACATCAATGTTCTTACCTTGCTTCGCAGAGATTGGCACAACATCAATGAAGTCCATCTTCTTAGAAACTTCCATCATATGTTGCATGACGTTCGTACGGTCTTGAACGTTATCTACTTTGTTGATGCAAAGTACAACTGGGAAATCGGTCTTCTTCAGTTTGTTCAGAACCATTTCATCGTCGTCAGTCCAGTGAGTACCGTCGACAAGGAAGAATACTAGGTTCACATCACTCAGTGAGCTGTTCGCCGCACGGTTCATCAAACGGTTGATTGCACGCTTTTCTTCAATATGAAGTCCAGGAGTATCAACGAAAATCGCTTGGTAATCACCCTCAGTTTCAACGCCCATAATACGGTGGCGTGTCGTCTGTGGTTTACGTGATGTAATAGAGATCTTCTGACCCAGAATATGATTCAGAAGCGTCGACTTACCTACATTTGGGCGACCGACAATAGCGATGAAGCCACAGTGTTGGTTTTCCGGTAGGCCTGTTTGTTTGCTATCAGATGAAAAGAATGCATCGATATCGAAATCTTGGTTGTTATCAGACATTGCTTAGTTGCTCTAATGCTGTTTCAGCAGCCGCTTGTTCTGCCTTGCGGCGGCTAGTGCCTTTACCGATAACAGGTTTATCCACACCTGCCACTTCACACTCAACCGTAAACTCTTGGTTGTGTGCTTCACCTTTAATATTAGTCACTGTGTAGACAGGTAGAGGATTTCTTCGACCTTGCAAAAACTCTTGAAGACGAGTTTTCGGATCTTTTTGAGATACTCCAGGCTGAATTGCTTCTAGGCGAGATTGGTACCAGCTTAAAATAATGCCGCGAACCGTCTCGGTATCACTATCTAAATAGACAGCGCCGATGATCGCTTCAACAGCATCCGCTAGAATAGAATCACGACGGAAACCGCCACTCTTCAACTCACCTGGACCTAATTTTAAGTAATCTCCTAGTTCGAATTCACGACCTAGTTCTGCCAATGTATGACCACGTACTAATGTTGCGCGCATGCGGCTCATATCACCTTCGTTTACCTTAGGAAAACGGTGGTAAAGATCATCAGCGATAACAAAACTTAAAATTGAATCGCCCAGAAACTCAAGACGTTCGTTATGTTTACCTGCGGCGCTGCGGTGAGTCAGCGCCAAGTGGATAAGATCGGCATCATTGAACTGATAGCCAATCTTTCTCTCTAGTTTATCAATTGGAGAATTCATGCTCTCTCGATGTGTTAATTGATCGATTAATGAATCCCACCGATGCGATTAAAACGCACACCAGTAGGAATCCATGTTGGAAGTACACTGTCTGAACCACGTTCGAACTCGAAGCTGATCCAAATTGCAACGGCCTTACCAACAAGGTTTGCTTCAGGGACAAAGCCCCAGTAACGGCTATCGGCACTGTTGTCACGGTTATCACCCATCACAAAGTACTGACCTTCTGGAACAACCCACTCGTTAACACCATTGCGAGGCTGATATGCTTGCACACGGTCGCGGCGTAATGGGTTAACTAAAATTTGGTGCTCTACGTCTCCAAGCTGTTCATTCAGCTGAATCAGAGGCACACCATCTTGAACAAATTGGCTTTCTTCAACGTTACTTAGTTTCACTGGTTCACAGCTACTTGTGCCCTTCGCTTGAATGCAGATCTCTTTACGACTGCTGTAGCGAATGGTGTCACCTGGCATACCAACAACACGCTTGATGTAGTCGATGTTAGGCTGAGGTGGGTACTTAAATACGATTGAATCACCACGCTCTGGCTTGCCCGTTTCTACCAGTTGAGTGCGCCATACCGGGTCTTTTAGACCGTACGCGTACTTCTCTACCAAGATGAAATCACCAACCAAAAGGGTTGGCATCATCGAGCCAGAAGGGATTTGAAACGGTTCATAAATAAATGAACGCAGAACCAAAACAAATGCAATTACCGGGAAAATGGAAACACTGTTCTCAACCCACCAAGGCTGAGCCGTAACTTTTGCGCTGGTTTCAGCGTCTAGGCCATTCGATTGTGCTTCAACGTCAGCCAGTTTTTGTTGGCGCTTCTTCGCCCACACAAACTTTTCCAACGCCCATACAATGCCAGTCACTAGAGTTACGATCACTAAGATAAGCGAAAATGTATTAGCCATTGATATCCCTTAAATTTCATTTCTTTAAAAATAACGAAAGTGAAAGAGTATAACCCTTTCACTCTGCTTAATATTTCTAATCTGTATCAATCATGCTGACTAAATGCTGGGGAGATTACGCAGGAAAAATCGTTTAGTTCGAGACGCAAAGTGCAGTGACTAGTGGGCCTAATTGCAATCTTTGCAACAAAGAAATAAACGATTTTAACCAGTAATGTTCAGCAGGTAGTTAGTGCGATTGATACCTAGTCTTTACCAACATGAAGAATCGCTAAGAATGCTTCTTGAGGCAGTTCAACGTTACCGATCTGCTTCATACGCTTCTTACCTTCTTTTTGTTTCTTAAGAAGTTTCTTCTTACGACTGATATCACCACCGTAACATTTTGCGATTACGTTCTTACGCAGCTGTTTCACTGTAGAACGAGCAATGATGTGGTTACCAATCGCTGCTTGAATCGCGATATCGAACATCTGACGAGGGATGAATTCTTTCATCTTCTCAACCAGTAGACGACCACGAGACTGAGCAATGTCTTTGTGCGTGATGATAGCCAGTGCATCAACCGTTTCGCCATTCAGCAATACGTCTACACGTACCATGTTTGATGGCTCGTAACGTTGGAAGTTGTAATCCAATGATGCGTAACCACGAGACGTTGATTTCAGACGGTCGAAGAAGTCTAGAACTACTTCTGCCATAGGAAGATCGTATGTCACAGCAACTTGGTTACCGTGGTAAACCATGTCTACTTGTACGCCACGCTTCTCAACACACAGTGTGATTACGTTACCTAGGTAGTCCGAAGGTACCAAAATATTACAACGTGCAATTGGCTCACGAATTTCTTCTAGATCATTAACCGCTGGCAGTTTAGCCGGGCTATCAACGTAAAGAACCGTTTTATCTGTTTTTACAACTTCATACACTACTGTTGGAGCTGTTGTGATTAGGTCCAGGTCGTATTCACGCTCTAGACGCTCTTGGATGATCTCCATGTGAAGCATTCCTAAGAAGCCACAACGGAAACCAAAACCAAGTGCTGCCGAACTTTCTGGTTCGAAGAACAGTGACGCATCGTTCAGGCTTAGTTTGCCTAGTGCATCACGGAAGTTTTCGTAGTCATCAGATGAAACAGGGAACAGGCCTGCGTATACCTGAGGTTTCACTTTTTGGAAACCAGGTAGACGTTCAGTGCTGCCGCCTTTAGCAAGCGTCAACGTATCACCAACCGGTGCACCTAGGATGTCTTTAATACCACAAACAACCCAACCTACTTCACCAGTATTTAGCTCAGTGGTGTCGATTTGCTTAGGTGTGAAGATACCTAGACGGTCAACACCCCAAACTTGGTCTGTCGACATTACGCGAATCTTGTCGTTCTTCTTCAGTGTACCGTTCTTGATACGAACCAAAGAAACAACGCCAAGGTAGTTATCGAACCAAGAGTCAATGATCAGCGCTTGTAGAGGCGCTTCAGGATCGCCTTCCGGTGGTGGGATAGCCGTCACGATGTTTTCTAGAACATCATCAACGCCTAAACCTGTTTTCGCAGAACAGCGAGTCGCTTCCATCGCATCGATGCCAACGATCTCTTCGATCTCTTCAGCAACACGCTCTGGTTCAGCAGCTGGTAGGTCAATCTTGTTCAAGATTGGCACAACTTCCAGTTCCATTTCGATTGCTGTGTAACAGTTTGCTAGAGTTTGTGCTTCAACACCTTGGCCAGCATCCACTACAAGTAGTGCGCCTTCACAAGCCGCTAGAGAACGAGATACTTCGTACGAGAAGTCTACGTGTCCAGGAGTGTCGATAAAGTTAAGTTGGTAAGTTTCACCATCTTTAGCTTTGTAATCTAAAGTCACACTCTGCGCTTTAATTGTAATACCACGCTCGCGTTCTATATCCATAGAATCGAGGACTTGAGCTGCCATCTCACGTTCACTTAATCCTCCACAAACTTGGATTAAGCGGTCAGAAAGGGTCGACTTACCGTGGTCGATGTGGGCGATAATCGAAAAATTACGAATGTGCTTCATAGGCTTGGTGTGACTAAACTCTTTGAATAGGGATAATAAGAAAGCCGCTATGCTTCCAATCTAGCATCAGCATTGGTGGCGGCATTTCAATCAAGTTGGCAGATTCTACCCAATTTAAGGGCAATAAGCATCATAAATTAGACGAGAGACTCACCTAGGATTCGAATCAAGACGACTTCTTGCTTGGATTTGTCTTCCATAGGTTTGGCTAGCCGCTTCGCTAAGGCAATACCACCAGCAGTAAATAGTGCAGCACAGAGTATAACAATCCCCTCGCCCCCTTGGAGTAAGGGTTGTAACAAGAGTTGTCCAACGCCAGCACCAATCATCAACATGAAAAGTGGGATGAGGTAAACGATAGCTGCCGACTGAAGCAGGCTTTTTTCTGGGAAGCCGATCTCTACGATTTGTCCGGCTTTAACAAGACTTTTGGTTTTAAGCTGCCAAAACAACGATTTATTGCCTACAGCCTTGGTGACGATACCGGTTCCACAGCTCTTTTGAGAAGAGCAGCTGCTGCAACTGGTTTGTTGTTCGCAGCTCAGTTGAACAAAATATTGCTTACCTTTTTGTTCGACTGAGCTAACGGTCGCCAGCGCGGTCATCATTGCGCTGGTACCGGGTTATTGAACGTGACTGACTGAGCAATACGCTTAGCCGTTGCTGGCGGAATATCACCAACCACTGAGATTTCTCTGTCGCCAATCACTAAGCTGTGTAAGGTTCTGCGTCCTTGACGTACCAACTGCCCTTTCAATGAATGCTCATCTTTGTCGGCGATGTACACCGAAAAGCTAAACAATCCATCACTGAAAAGCTGACTCTCGACCATTTTTTCGGTCGCTGCCATTTGGTAACGGCTAAGCTCTTTCGACTTAAACCCTTCAGGCACCCAAGACGCTTGCCAGTTGGTATCGCTCACTAAGCCTTCTGGTAGTGATAAAACCTTCGGCAATTTCGCTTGGTTTAAACCACCCATAGCTTCTGCGATCTTGTCATTCACCACATAAGAGATAGTACGGTACTGTTCAAGCACTTCACCGTCACGATCTAAGAGATCGGCACGCAAAGGAAGATTCGTTTTCTCGTCGACCCAAACTACGTATGAGTAACGCAGACCATCCTTCGGCACTACGCGCAATACTTGTGTTGTGCTGCCCGCTTCACGAGAGCGTCCCACTTTGACGAAGTCGTAGTATTGGTTAAGAGAGTCGATATCTCGGTTAATCATCGGAATAACAGGTGCAACCATGCTACCCGATTGAATGGTAAATGGCTCTGTACCCGGTTCTATGTAGCTAACTTCATTGCCACGTCGAATGACCTCACGAACAGGGCCGCTTAGGTAAACAAGGTGTGCGAGTTGTTGGTCGTCGTTAACTGCATGACGATAAAGTAGAGGTTCAATACTGCTCTTCTTTATCAATATGTAGGAGAGTTCGTAATTTAGATGCTGACTGGCCTCGTTCATTTGATGCAACAAGGCCTTTGCAGTGGGTTCCTCTGCAAAGGCTGCTGGAGACATCAAGCTGAACAGTGTCAGTGCACTGACCAGGATTTTCTTCATTCAATGTCCGATTCTAGATGTGCATCTTGCATTGGCGATGCATCACTGTTTAATCTTAGTTGTAGCTCATAATCTTCTAACATTGCATGAACACGTTTGCGTTGCTCTTGCAGGTTAGCTTCAGATGCCGGCTTCTCAACAGAGTCGCGCGTTAAGCTTACTGGTTCCGCAGAACCCGCAAATGGAATCGTCTGTAGTACAGGCAATTGCTCAGGTGCTGCAGGGTCGCTGCCACCATATTGCTGAACACCGAGTACAACGGCTAACGATACACAAGCTGCCACGGCAACTTGTCCAAACTGTTGTAACCACGCAGGAAGCTGACGCTTCGCTTGCTGAGGTTTCGGCTGCTCTTCAATTGGAGCAACAGTAGGTTCAACATTCACTTGGTGCAGGTTCGGCATTGCACTATGTGCAGGCTCGGCTTCAAGCGCCGCTGCCACACTGTCAGCAATGTTCCAATCTTGAGTTTCTGGCGCATCCCCACGCATTACGTCACCAATCAAATGGTAACTCTGCCAGGTATTCATGCTTTCTTGATCAGATTCAAGGTCTACAATGAGAGCTTTATCGATCGTTTCACCATCCATGAGTGCCGAAAGCTTTTCTTTATCAGCCATTATTTTCACCATAATTATTACAAGTTCTAGCGTTGCAAAAGAGGTTTAATTTTCTTTTCCACTGCTTCACGAGCTCGGAAAATACGCGAACGTACGGTTCCTACAGGGCAATCCATTACTTCTGCAATCTCTTCGTAGCTCAAACCTTCAAGCTCACGCAGCGTCATTGCAGTTTTTAAGTCTTCTGGCAGCGCTTCAATCGCTCCAAAAACGACTTGTTTCAATTCTTTTGACAGCGTTAAGTTCTCAGGGTTCGATATTTCTTTTAACGCGCTGCCTGTTTCGTAATATTCAGCATCTTCTGCATCTACATCTGTTGCTGGCGGCCTACGGCTCTGGGCAACAATATGATTTTTAGCGGTGTTCACGGCAATTCGGTATAACCATGTATAGAAGGCACTCTCGCCGCGAAAGTTAGGTATCGCGCGGTAAGCTTTAATAAAAGCTTCTTGTGCTACATCAGGTACATCACCGGAATTATTCACGTATCGAGAGATAAGATTACAAACTTTGTTTTGATACTTAACCACTAGTAAGTTAAATGCCTGCTTATCTCCACTCTGAACTCGCTCAATCAACACTTGATCGGTTAGCTGCTCGTTCATTCGAGCGGGTACTCCTATTGTTATAACCCTCACCTTCACAGATATGGGTACTAATTATGCGAAATGTAGTATTGACACCACCGTCTACAAGAGCACTATTGTGACTAAGCCAAATACCGAAAGTTCCAACTTTCTTAAAATTATTTGCCATTATTGTTTCACAATGTGATGTAATAAAAATGGTT
Organism: Vibrio pomeroyi; assembly: GCF_024347595.1. NCBI lineage: Bacteria > Pseudomonadati > Pseudomonadota > Gammaproteobacteria > Vibrionales > Vibrionaceae > Vibrio > Vibrio pomeroyi. Next base: position 3,142,723 of record NZ_AP025506.1, read on the forward strand.
ATCCCTATCAATTTGGGGAAACCTTGAGCAAAAGCAATGGTATTGAGCAATTAAATATTTCTAGATAGCTGTCTATATATTGATTTTGCGTAGCGTTTTAGGATGACTCTGGGGAGATTATAACAGTCTTACCGCAAGTCCTAAAACAAGACAAAGTCAATTGAGAGTGGACAACTCGACTATAGCCCGGGATTTAATAAGTTTTATGAACGCAAACCGTGAACATCAGTGTGATGTATTAGTGGTAGGAAGTGGTGCGGCAGGCTTGTCATTAGCCTTACGCGTAGCAGAACATGCAAAAGTAATTGTATTAAGCAAAGGACCACGCAGCGAAGGATCGACGTATTACGCACAAGGTGGTATCGCCGCGGTGTTCGATGAGTCGGACAGTATTGAGTCTCATGTAGAAGATACTCAAATTGCTGGGGCTGGGTTATGTGAAGAAGATACAGTTCAATTCATTGCTGAAAATGCTAAAGAGTGTGTGCAATGGCTAATTGATGGCGGTGTTCCATTTGATAAAGATGAGAACAGCACCGAAGGCCAGCCAAAATACCACCTTACTCGTGAAGGTGGACACAGCCACCGCAGAATTCTGCACGCTGCCGATGCAACCGGCATGGCGATGCAAACCTCACTACAAGATAACGTAAAGAATCACCCAAACATCGAGATCTTCGAGCGCCATAATGCGTTGGATTTGATCACTGAAGATAAGGTTGGTGGTTCGAAAGACAAGGTTATCGGTGCCTACATTTGGAACCGCAACCAAGAACACGTCGAAACCGTGCGCGCTAAATTTGTTGTATTAGCAACTGGCGGCGCTTCAAAGGTTTATCAATACACGTCTAACCCAGATGTCTCTTCAGGTGATGGTATTGCTATCGCTTGGCGTGCAGGTTGTCGTGTGGCGAACCTTGAGTTCAACCAATTTCACCCAACTTGCTTGTTCCACCCAGAAGCGCGTAACTTCCTACTAACGGAAGCACTGCGTGGTGAAGGTGCGTACCTGCGTCGTCCAGACGGTTCTCGCTTCATGAAGGACTTCGATGAGCGCGGTGAACTGGCTCCTCGTGATGTGGTTGCTCGCGCAATTGACTTTGAAATGAAGCGCTTAGGTGCTGACTGCATGTACGTTGACATCAGCCACAAGCCTGAAGAATTCATCACAGCGCACTTCCCAATGATCCACACTCGTTTGATGGACTTGGGTATCGACATGACCAAAGAGCCGATTCCTATCGTACCAGCAGCCCACTACACCTGTGGTGGTGTCATGGTCAATAAGCAAGGTCAAACCGATCTAGCGAATCTGTATGCGATTGGTGAAGTGAGCTACACTGGCCTGCATGGTGCGAACCGTATGGCTTCAAACTCACTGCTTGAGTGTGTGGTTTACGCATGGGCAGCGGCCAAAGACATCGTCGAGAACATCGACCAATCTCAGCTATGCGCTGAATTGCCAGCATGGGATGAAAGCCAAGTCACTAACAGTGATGAAGAGGTTATCATTCAGCACAACTGGCATGAGCTGCGTCTATTCATGTGGGATTACATGGGCATCGTGCGTACTGATAAACGTCTTGAGCGCGCAATGCGTCGTATCCAGATGTTGCAGCAAGAAACTCACGAGTATTACAGCAACTTTAAGGTTTCAAACAACCTATTAGAGCTGCGTAACTTGCTACAAGTCGCTGAACTAATGGTTCGCTGTGCAATGCAACGTAAAGAGAGCCGCGGCCTTCATTACACGTTGGATTATCCAGAACTTGCTGAAGACAGCGGCCCAACGATTCTGACACCAGAGAAAAGCCAGTCTTAATCTTGATAGATTGATGGATAAAATGCGAAAAAGGGAGCCTAGTGCTCCCTTTCTTTCATCTGTGCTCATTGCTTTCAGCCTGATATTTTGATTTATCTAACCTGTTCGTTGCAGGTTCGCCAAGAAATGTCGATATTCACGATCACAACAACTATCCCGCCACAACAAGACTGAGTGTCCACACTCAAACTGCAATTTAATAAAGAATTGCGCCCAGATCTTATCCACGGATTTTAGAATATAGCGTCGGTCATTCAATCGAATCTCACCATCCTCTTTATAGTCAAAACGGCCATGGGCACTATTCAAAATCAGATGGTTGGTTTGAAGCAGATGAATCAGCAGTGCCAAGCAATAAAGGCTGACAACAAGTGGGATAGAAGACAGGACGATGAAAAACAAAAGGCAGCCGAAAACAGTGCCTTTTGCAAATAATGCGAAATATGAAGGGTTAAGCTGGAGCTTAACGAACCTTGCTGAGGTTGTGTGCGACAATTTTATCAACCATTGATGCATGGCCTAGATTTTCACTGCGTCCGTGTCCCATCACCCAAGTAAACAAATCTGGGTCATCACACTCTAGTAGAGAAACAAACTCGCGCTGTTCCTGCTCTTGCAATGAATCAAAACACTCTTCGAAAAATGGCATGATGACTACATCAAGTTCTAACATGCCGCGACGGCAACCCCATTTAATTCGTGCTTTCTGCTCTGCAGTGTACATTGGCTATCCTCACCTATAATTTTTCTTTCTCGGAGTGTAACAAGTCATACGCTCTGCAACTACTATGTGAGTCACAGTCCCTATCTAAGCTCACAAAAAAACCTAGGCTGACAAAGAAACAGAACAGGATTAACATAGAGCCAAATAAAATTCTTAGGAAAGATAAAATGGATTGGAAAAACACATTTCAGCCGCACGCTCATACGCAAAATGACTCGCTTCCAGAACTGATGATGACACACGTATCAGATTGGAGCGCAATTACCATGGTAGGCGATGACAAAAAATCGTACCTGCAAGGTCAAGTAACGTGCGACGTCGTGACTCTTCCTAATGATGAATCGACATTAGGTGCACACTGTGATGCAAAAGGAAAGGTATGGAGTATCTTTCGTTTGTTCCACCACAACGGTGGCTACGCACTCATGCAACCTAAATCTGCGATTGAAGTCGAGCTCGTTGAAATCAAGAAATACGCGGTGTTCTCTAAGGTCGATATCGAGCAAACGTCGGACGTTGTTATCGGTGTGATGGGTGCATCTGCTAATCAATACATTGATTCTATTTCAGAAAGCCAAGGCAATGTACGTGCAATCTCTGGCGGTACAGCCGTTCAAGTTGCAGATAACCGCTGGGCTCTACTTGTGACAGAAGAAGCCGCTGAAGCCTTGGTGTCAAACACCGCTGCGGAAAAAGTATCAGAAGCGTTATGGCAGTATCATGAAATTATTGATGCTCAGCCTAACCTATCAAAAGCAGAGCAAAACGAGCACATCCCTCAAGCGCTTAACCTACAAGCAATCGGCGGTATCAGCTTTTCAAAAGGTTGTTACACAGGTCAAGAAACGGTTGCTCGTGCTAAGTACCGCGGCATGAACAAGCGTGAGATGCGCATTGTGTCGGGCACAACTGCGGACGTACTGTCTCTAGAGAACCCTATTGAACTAGAGCGTAGTGTGGGTGAGAACTGGCGTGGTGCTGGCCGACTATTAAACGTATATCAATTTGCTGATAACCAAGCGATTGGTTTGATGGTGTTGCCAAACAACCTTGATGACGATGTTCAACTTCGATTGACTGCTCAGCCTGATCAAACATGGAATATCCTGCCACTGCCTTACAGCCTCGAAGACGAGTAATCACGTGGAAACACTGATTACACAATGGCTGGATCAACAGCAGGTGGGCTACCGCCTGCTGATGCAAAGCAAACCTACCACCAGCATCGAAGAAACCGCGCAAGAACGAGGCATCGACGCCTCTCAAATGGTTAAGTGCATCTTGCTCAAGGATATGGGCAACCAATATGCGTTGGCCTGTACAACTGGCGATCGCTCAGTCGACCCCAAGAAAGTGCGCTCGGTGTTGAATTGCCGCCGCATGACCTGCGTACCACTCACCGATGTGGAATCCATCACCGGCTTTAAGGTTGGTTGTGTCGGTCCGCTTGCTCTAAAGAGGCACATGCCGATCATTTTTGATCCTTCCATTCAGAGTAACTCAACCGTGACCATTAGTTCTGGTGATCGAATGGCAGGCGTTGCACTTGATCTCGAGGATCTTATGGCGTTATGCGCGCCAATCGTTGCAGAGATCAGTCGATGATCCATTCTAAGACGTAATTGATCGCAAACCTTCTTTAAAGTTTTCATTAGATACATATTTAGTGTGAAGCTCGTCATAAGAAAAACACGCCAACATTAAATAGTTAATCAAAATTAAAGCATAAGTAGTCACAAAGCAAAATCTGCGTTATTGTGAATTTACTGACTAGCCTTTAGGCAAATCAGTACAAGTGAATCCACTGAGTAACATCAGTATCCACTTTTGTGTAATGCATCTGTGACTATTCGCCCGTTTTATACGGGCTTTTTTTATGTCTAAAATTTACAATTTGATTACACAAACAAAAAAATCCCGCCTATTCTTATACTTGTAACATTACCACTGCTTAATACCGGACAGGAAAGTTCACAGCAGTTCACGACTCAGTATTATTTTGGGGAGGAGCTCACGTAAAAATAGATATTTACTGTAGAAAGTGCTTAGAACAGCACAAATATCTAATTAACGTCATCGCTACTGCATATTACTCCATGCTTATCACAATTATTATCTCGGAGTTTTTCTATAATGTGCAGGCTAGGTAAATATAAGGATAATTAAGAATGAGACTGTTTAAGCGCTATACACCGAGTATGATTGCTAAACATGTAAGTCGACTTTTCAAAGGACGAATCTACATTTACGGCGTAGGGAAATTTGAGTTTGATAACGGCAAGCTAGTCCTGCCAGATCGAGCAGAGAAGCGCCACTTTCAAACAGTGAAAGAAATAAATAGTGAAATCATGAAACTGCGCTGTGCTTACGCATAATCTGATTATCTAAAGAATTCAAAACAAAAAGGGTTGGCATGTGCCAACCCTTTTTTCGTACACATGACTCTGAGAGAGGCCATGAGTTCAGGTGACTGATCACCTGAAAATTAAACGACTAACGATGAGTCACAGGGCGCTTTGCTAAATCAGGCAGGTTGCCCGCAAGGCCAAGTGCTCGCTTCATGATTTCATCTTTCGCACCAGGTAGTTGACCCGCAAGCTTCATACCAATGCCACGAATCAGCTTCTTAGCCGGATTGTCGCCTTCAAACAGATCTTTAAAGCCCTGCATTGAAGCAATCATTTTCGCCGCTTCTGCCTTTCTCCAGCGCTCATAACCACGTAGGTTACGCTTGGTGCCAATGTCTTCACCAGCAGCCCAAAGCTTTAACAGCTCCTGCGCTAAACTTGCAGCATCTAATAGGCCAAGGTTCACGCCCTGCCCTGCTAGCGGGTGAATGGTGTGGGCAGCATCACCCACCAAAGCCACACGATCAACAGCAAAGTCTCGTGCGTATCGCATGCGCAGTGGGAAGGCAAAACGATCACCGACGACTTCGCACAACCCAAGCTTTGAATCGAACTCTGCCGTTAACTGCTTATTGAATTCAGCATCCGACATAGATACGAGATTCTCGGCACGATTAGGCTCAGTAGACCATACAATCGAGCTCATGTTGCTCGGCTGCATTGGTAAGAATGCCAGTGGACCTTGAGGTGTGAATATTTGACGCGCAACGCTGTGGTGCGGCTCTGTGGTTTTGATGTTCGCGACAATTGCACTGTGCCCGTAATCCCAATGTGTTAATGGGATATCTTGCTGCTTACGAACCCAAGAATTTGCGCCATCCGCACCGACAACTAGCTTAGCGGTCAGTGCTTGGCCATTGTCTAGAGTTAGCCACGCTTCGCTCTCTCCAATTGCCATTGTTTTGCATGTCGCAGGCATGTAGAGGCTAACATTGTCTTGTTTCTTAACCTGATCAAGCAACGCTAATTGAATCACACGATTCTCAACAATATGACCTAGATTAGGCTGTGCCAAACGTGTTGAGTCAAACTCAATACGGGCAAAGCTATCTTGCTCCCACACTTCCATCGCTTGATACGGTGCAGCACGTCTTTGTTCAATGCCTTGCCATGCGTCTAGATTACGCAGAATCACCTCACTAGAGCGGCTCAATGCCGACACACGAACATCCGGTAATTCATTCAGACCTTCGCTAGGTGCTTTACCCTCTATTACGGCAATTCTTAGATCGCTGTCTTTCAATGCAGCCGCGAGCGCTAGGCCAACCATTCCACCACCAACAATCGCGATATCAACACTTTGCATCATTATTTATCTACCTTATCTTTCTACTAGGCCAAGCGTATGACGCAAAAGTGGACCTTTAAGTGGTGGAAGGTTATCCATAACGGCTAACCCAAGATTACGCCCGATACGAGCAGTCAAAAAATCGTTTGAGAACAGATGAACGAGGCTTGAAGTCAGTGTAATCGTCGCACCTCTGTCTTGTTCTCTACGTTTTCTAAAGTTAACAAGACCAGTGTAACGACCGACATCATCCAACTGAGTACACAATTCTTCCGCTAGAGAGGCCACATCACGAATACCGAGATTAAAACCTTGCCCTGCAATTGGGTGAAGGGTTTGAGCGGCGTTGCCTACAATCGCGAATCGATGAGAGATATTTTGCTTACGATGACGAAGAATCAGTGGGTAGCTCGCACGCTTACCAACCTTTTCTAGTCGACCTAATCGCCAACCAAAATCGCTCTGAAGCTGTTCAAGGAATTCGTCGTCGTTGAAAGCCATAACTTTATCCGCTTGCTCCGGCGGCAAACACCAAACCAGAGACAAACGGTTATCGCTCATCGGTAGTAGAGCAACAGGCCCATGATGAGTAAAACGCTCAAACGCTCGACCTTGATGAGGTTCGCTCGCCACGATATTGGCAATCACAGCGACCTGTTCAAAGTCATGCTCACTCAATGAGATATTGAGTTGCTGGCAGCAGGTTGAGATTGCACCGTCAGCCGCAACCAGCAACTTAGTTGTGACGGTTTGTCCACTGTTGAGGTCAATGGTCGTCAGTGACTCACTTCGTTCGACTTTCGCTACCGAGTCAGGACACAGCATCGTAATTGCCGCTTCTGATTCCAGCTTCTGCTGATAGATTCGACCAACATCCGCTAACTCGACCACATAGCCAAGCGCATCTACAGCCAATTCTTCACTGTAGATATCCGTCATCCCAGCATGCCCACGATCCGATACATGAATATCTTTAATCGGGGTAGCGACTGGAGCGATAGATTGCCACAAGTGCAATGAATCAAGGATCTGTACCGTGCCGTAAGACAATGCGATCGAACGAGAATCAAACCCAGGGTGAGCTTGATGATCAACCTGATAAGGCTCAACGACCACAATCGACAACGAACCTTGGCTTAGGTGATTCAGAGCAAGGGCTAGAGTTGCCCCTGCCATTGCGCCACCAGCAATTACAACATCATATTGAGCCATCATAACCTCAAACCGACAAACGATTAGTGAATAGTTGGAGCCGCATCTTCTGATGGGCGTGCACCAAATTCAGCATGAATCGTTAATGCACACGCTTTTACATGCTCAATAACGTGTTCTAGAAGTTGTGCTTGCTCTTCCAGATCATCTTCTTCGTCAATGCCTAGCTTCGCCATCTCTTCAAGATCAGCCAATGCTTCTTTCGTGCCTTCAGACGCTTTGTTCAATTGAGCGCCAACAAGACCTAAACCAGAGATGAAATGGTTAATCCAATCAGATACACCATCAGCAAGATCAAACACGCTCGCGCTTGCATCTTCATCCGGCAGTAACATAGACAGTTCCATGCCTGAGCCTGTGATTTCGCTAGTTGTGACTTTCAGTGTTGCTTCCGCTAGCGTTAGCGCGCGATCTGGCCAGCCCATACCTTCATTGGTGTAATCGAAGATCAATGGTTGCCAGCTTTTATCTGCAAGGTTTAAGCCTCCGCTTAACATACCCGTTAATAAACCATGCATCTCAGCAGGGGTTACGGCTAGACTTGCCGATTGAAGTTCAGTCGCAACCGTTAGGTAGTCAGGTAAAGTAGTTTCGCTCATCAGATAGCTCGCTCAGTTATTCTTTATATCGATAGTATAATCGTACCACTTCACCCCAATTCTGGTAAGCATCGATCCCTAGCAATTGAAGGATGACTGACTAGCAATTGTTCAATTTGCTGAATTACTGTGTGCTCAAGCTCTCATTTACAAACAGTCACTCTGAAAAGCTTGAATCTTAATAGCGGTTTACCTATAGTTTCTCCCTCAGAGGAGATTGCTTCCTCATCGGTACTTGCACTTTTTCTTTCTCAAAAAATGGCGAAGGGCAACAGCCTTAAAATAGCGCGTTAAAGAGTTCATCCATCATGAGTAATCAAGCGGTAGACGTTGAAATATTAGGAAAACTGACTCGAGTGAATTGTCCACCAGGGCAAGAAGAGTCATTGATTGCAGCGGCGGCCGATCTTGATAATCGATTGAAAGAGATGGCTGAACGTACTAAGGTAACCAATGAAGTGAAGCTGCTGACTATTGCAGCTCTGAATATTTGCTACGAATTACAAACCAAGAAGTTTGAAGCAAATGATGAACAAAACGCACTGACCGAGCGAATGGAACAGCTCACGACATCGCTTTCAGATGTCCTCAGTAAAGTTAAGCACGGACAGCAATAGCGTACACAAAATTTACCCTGGAGTGTTTGTCAGAGGATTCACGTCCCCGAGCCGATAAGCAATCCCTAAGGGTTAGTACTTGAGTGCTATTGAGCATGCTCGGTCCGCCGAGAAGCCTACGGTAATCATTGCTGATCCGCCTTGAACTCGCTGGTTCAAGGGCCATCTATTCTCAACGGCACTTTGGGGTATCCCTTCTTATGAAGACGCTCACACGCAGCGAATTTCGCAAACAGATCCGTATCAAACGCAATGCCTTATCTGGCGAACAACAAACTCAATCTAGTTTAGACCTAGTTAAGCAGTGCACGCAGCTTGATGAGATTCAGTCTGCTCAGCATATTGCTCTTTATATTTCGATTGATGGCGAGCTCGATACCCAGCCTTTAATTGAATGGTTATGGTCGCAAGGTAAGCAAACTTATTTACCAGTATTGCACCCCTTCTCTGCCGGACACCTGTTGTTCCTACATTACTCTCCAACCACACCCACGGTTTTAAATAAGTACGGCATTGTAGAACCCAAGCTTAATCAAATGTTGGTGAAACCTTGTCAGCAACTCGACCTTATCCTGACGCCCCTTGTCGGCTTTGACTCTCATGGTCATCGCTTGGGCATGGGGGGCGGATATTACGATCGCACCCTAGCGAAATGGTTCGAGACTGGCGAAGGCGCAACTCCAATTGGTTTGGCTCACGATTGCCAACATGTCGATACCTTACCGATTGAAGAATGGGACATTCCCTTACCTAAAATCGTGACTCCGAGTAAAACTTGGCAATGGGAAAATGACCATTAAAGCGCTATAATCGCGCCGCAAACGTTAACCTCGATATAGAAACGTTAACTCAATATCTAAACGTTAACTCAATATCTAAACGTTAACTTCATCATTACGCAAACGATCAATTCAAAGCGCAAGACCTTATTCAGGAGAATGGCATGACTCAAGATGAAATGAAAAAAGCAGCTGGCTGGGCAGCACTTCAATATGTTGAAGAAGGCAGCATTGTAGGTGTAGGTACTGGCTCTACAGTAAATCACTTCATCGACGCACTAGGCACAATGAAAGACAAAATCAAAGGTGCGGTTTCAAGCTCTGTTGCTTCAACGCAACGACTAGAAGAGCTAGAGATCAAAGTGTATGAGTGTAACGATGTCGCTAAGCTAGACATCTATGTTGATGGCGCAGATGAAATCAACCCAACTCGCGACATGATCAAAGGCGGCGGTGCTGCTCTGACTCGTGAAAAAATCGTAGCGGCTATCTCTGATAAGTTTGTGTGTATTGTTGACGGCACTAAAGCAGTCGATGTGTTGGGTAAATTCCCACTGCCTGTTGAAGTGATTCCAATGGCGCGTTCATACGTTGCACGTGAGCTAGTAAAGCTTGGTGGTGACCCAGTTTACCGCGAAGGTTGCACAACCGATAACGGCAACATGATCCTAGACGTGTACGGCATGGCGATCGAAAACCCGAAACAACTAGAAGATATCATCAATGGTATCGCTGGTGTGGTAACGGTTGGTCTGTTCGCTCACCGTGGTGCTGATGTAGTTATCACTGGCACACCAGAAGGTGCAAAAATCGAAGAATAAATAATAGAAGATTGAGTTTTTCTGTTACTTCATTACATACGGTGCCCAAGGGCGCCGTTTTTTTTGCTTTATACCTGTAAAATTATGTCTTATTCCGTAATTTTCTTACCCAAAACATTTTTTTTTTGTTACTTTATTGTTCAGAAGACGCACAGGGAAAACGTTTGTCTCCTAACAAAGTGGTGAATTTGTTCCCCTTTCAGCCATTTTGTAGCACGTGCGCCGCATTTGCCCAACCTTTCCATTTTAAGGACGAGAACAATGGCCAAAGTTTCACTGGAAAAAGAAAAAATAAAAATTCTACTTCTAGAAGGTCTTCACCCTTCTTCTGTAGAAGTACTGCAAGCTGCTGGTTACACAAATATTGAGTACCACAAAGGCTCGCTACCGGAAGATGAACTTCTTGAAGCAGTTAAAGATGCTCACTTCATTGGTATCCGTTCTCGCACAAACATCTCCCAAGAAGTAATTGATGCGGCTGAAAAACTGGTTGCCGTTGGTTGTTTCTGTATTGGTACTAACCAAGTCAACCTTCAAGCAGCAGCAAAGCGCGGCATCCCTGTGTTCAACGCACCGTTCTCAAATACTCGAAGTGTTGCTGAGCTGGTTCTTGGTCAGGTTCTATTGCTACTTCGTGGCATTCCAGAAAAGAACGCTCTTGCGCACCGTGGTATTTGGAAAAAGAGTGCAGACAACTCTTACGAGGCTCGTGGTAAGCGTTTAGGTATTATTGGTTACGGTCACATTGGTACTCAGCTGGGTATTATTGCGGAAAACCTTGGTATGCGCGTTTACTTCTACGACATCGAAAACAAGCTGTCTTTGGGTAACGCAACGCAAGTTCACACCATGACTGAACTGTTGAACAAGTGTGATGTGATCTCTTTGCACGTCCCTGAAACCAACGAAACTAAGAACATGATGGGTAAAGAAGAGTTCGAGCGCATGAAGCCTGGTTCTATCTTTATCAACGCAGCGCGTGGCACAGTGGTAGACATTCCAGCTCTGTGTGGCGCTCTAGATTCTGGTCACCTTGCAGGTGCAGCGATCGACGTTTTTCCAACTGAACCAAAAACCAATGCAGACCCATTTGAGTCTCCATTAATGCAGTTCGACAACGTGATTCTTACGCCTCACGTAGGTGGTTCAACTCAGGAAGCGCAAGAGAATATCGGTGTTGAAGTGGCTGGCAAGCTAGCGAAATACTCAGATAACGGTTCTACGTTATCAAGTGTTAACTTCCCAGAGGTATCTCTACCGCTACACACGGGCACGTCTCGTTTGCTACACATTCACGAAAACCGCCCAGGTATCCTAACTCAGATCAACACCATCTTCGCTGAAGAAGGCATCAACATCGCGGGTCAGTATCTACAGACTGCGGCTGATATGGGTTATGTAGTTATCGATGTAGAAGCGGATCGTTCAGAAGAAGCACTGCTTAAACTGAAAGAGATCGAAGGCACAATCCGTGCTCGTCTACTTCACTAATCATCGAACTCGATATTAGTAAAAACAAAAAGGCTCTCATTATGAGAGCCTTTTTAGTATTTAGCCTATCGTAGGTAATTAGATCATCATGATCCAAAAGCCTCTATGCAGCTGTCATTACTCTTCGATCTGGTAGATCACATTAACGCGATCTCGAATGGTGATCGTTGAGTCTTCATAAGAGTTCGATTCAGTTCTCGCATCCATCGCCATTGAACGCATTAGCACAGGCTGAGAAGATTGTGCGTTGTAATCAACACGCCAAACATCACCTAGCTCACGCTCAAAACCACTCGCTAATGATTTCGCTTTCGATCGCGCATCCTTGATGGCTTCTAAACGCGCTTGCTCTTGATACTTAGCTTGATCACGAACTTGAAGCTGAATGTTGTCGATCTGATTAATGCCCTCTCCAATCGCAATATCCATGTACTCATTGAGATTAGCTAGCTCGTTCACTTGAACGGTCACATTACGTGAAGCGCGGTAGCCTACCAATTCTGGTTTGCCATCTTTTGGATAATGGTATTGAGGAGATAGATACAGGTTAGAACTGTGTACGCTCGCCTCTTCTACACCGGCTTGATGCAGTTTATTGAGGAAGCCAGTCACTACTTTATCTACGGTATTTTTAGCTTGTTCAGCAGTCATCGTCGATTCCACGACTCTAACAGAGAATGTCGCCATATCTGGTGTTGCGATCACTTCACCGTAACCCGTCGTTGAAATATGCGGGAAGGATGGAGAGTCAGCCAATGATGGAAAACTCACAGCACTCAACGCTGCAGTAAGAGTAATAGACGTTGCTAACATCTTTGGTGCAAACTTCATTAGGTAGACCTATGCTAAACAAATGTACTTTCATCATAGAGCAATTTGCCGTTTAGCCAATCCTGATGCCGAACTTCTAACAGAACTTTGACGCTGAAAAAACCAACAATTTACTGAGGTAAGTGGTTGTGAGCAAACCCTAATATCGCTTGAGATATCTCTTTGAGTACCCCACTTTCAAGCTGCCAGTGGTGCCAATAGATACGATAAGACAACAAAAAACCGGGCGTAATATCGATCAATACACCGGACTCTAGCTCATCGATGATCTGCAACCGAGGGATCAAGCAATAAGCAACACCTGACAACGCTAAACGCACAAATGCTTCCGAGCTGCCGACTGTGTGATTGATTACGCTGTCCCTTGGTACGTTAAAGTGATCGTGCAGAAACTTCTTATGCAGATCATCGTATTGGTCATAAGAAACCGCCGGTGCCTTACTTAATGTGGCGTAGTTTACGCCCTCAGAAAAATAGCGCTGATGGAAGTCAGGGCTCGCCACACACACATAATCCATCCTGCCAAGATAGTCAGCACTGCAACCGGGGATAGGTTGAGACTCTAAACTGATTGCGCCAGCAACCTCACCACTTTTTATCTTATCAATGGTTCTCGCCTCGCCATGAATCGCGAGGTTCAGTTCCACTTGGCGAGACTTCATCACATCCGATAATGCTGGTAACAGCCATGTCGCTAAGCTATCAGCATTGGTGGCAATAGATATTGATAAAGGTTGCACACTATCTTCATTCATCAACTCAGGCACCAGTTCATGCTCTAACAAACGAACCCGGCGATACAAACCCAATAACTTTTTACCAGCAGGAGTCGGCCTAGGCGGGTTTTCTCTCACCAAAGCAGGTTGAGCTAACCACTTTTCTAGCTGTTTGATGCGTTGAGACACCGCAGACTGGGAGATATATAACTGCTCCGCAGCCCTTTCAAAGCTGCGTTGTTTCACCACAGCATCCAGTGCTTCTATCCACTTATAATCCAATCCACGCATCAACTTGCTTCCTTTTTAAGCTAACTCAACACCACATTAGCAACTCTAATAATAGATTAAAATCATTAATTATACTTATTTACAGGGTCGGAGTATCTTCGCCATATAGCACGTAAATATCGTTAAATAAGTGGAGGTTAAAATGAGTTTTTGGGTTTTATTACAAGGTTTTGGTCTAGGGGCAAGCATGATTATCCCTATTGGCGCTCAGAATGCGTACGTCCTAAATCAAGGGATAAAGCGCAACCACCATTTAACCACAGCGACAATCTGTAGCCTGCTCGACACTCTGTTTATCTCATTGGGTATCTTTGGTGGCGGTGCGATTCTGTCGCAAAATGAATTGCTACTTACCTCAGTGACATTAGGCGGCATCGCTTTTCTAACCGTGTATGGTTTGTTATCACTGCGCAGTGCATTTAAAGCGCGCTCAAGCGAGGAGTCAAAAGGGGAGATACTGGCTCGTGGTAAGCGCACCGTTATTTTGGGTGCCTTGGCGGTGACAGTATTAAACCCACACCTCTATTTGGATACCGTGGTGATTCTTGGGTCGATTGGCGGACAGTTTGAAGGTAACGACAGAATTGCTTTTGCTATGGGAACCATCTTGGCTTCGTTCGTTTGGTTTTACTCTTTGTCACTGGGTGCAGCCAAGCTAGGACCAACGCTATCTAAACCGAATGTTAAGAAAGGCATTGATATCGCAGTAGCAACTATGATGTTCGCAATTGCTGCTGTGCTTACCAATGGACTGGTTGAGCAATACTGGTAAGCAATTAAAGAACAAAGACTGCCGACCAAGCCAGGGAAGACATCAGTAACTCATTAATATAATAATGAGTTACGCTAGAATGACTCGAATTTTACTGTTCAGCTGACTCAACGCAGCTTCAAGGCTTGGTTCCGGTTGGCTCAAGTGATTTATCAAGGTCATGAAATAGCTATCCATAATCAATGGCATTTTTTCAGAAATAGATGCATCGATATTAACCGTCTGAAAGAGTGCCTGATCAAAGGTGCGATAATAGTCTAAATCCCAAATGACCTCTTTGAGTAACGCTCGACTTAACTCAACATTATCAAAATAATAGCGATAGTAATGTTCAATCAGCGAGATACCGACATCCACAGCACGTCTATCTTGATCAGCAGCTAACACTTCCTGACCAAGCTTTTCCAACTGCAATAGCATTCCTTCTCGAAGAATCGTCAGCTTGGTTTCAAAATGACTAAACACCGTGCCATCTGCCACACCCGCGTGACGAGCGATCTGGCGAGTTGTGGTGTTGTCATAACCATTCTCCTCAAACAGCTCCCAAGCAGATGCTAAGATCTTCTGTTTCGTTATCTCTCTCTTACTCACGAAAATACACCCTTCTCAAATCAAGCTTGATCATACTCTTAGTGCTCTAATTTGACAAATTGAGCGCGCTCAATTATAAAAATGAGCACGCTCAATTTAATTTTGGAGATACGGAGATGATGAATATATTAAACCGACTGGGACAAGTGCTGATTTTTCTGCCCACGATCTTTTGCTTCTCTTACCTACTTCGACCACTACTGATGATGATTTTGATTCCTGGAGGTTTATGTTTATTGGCTATCTTGGGAGGACAAGAAGTCAGAAAACCCTTATATGCGATGCTGAAAACATCGTTATGGCCAACGTCAAGTAGAACGCAAAATAGGGATATACAAAGAAAAGAAGCTAAGCAGTAACAAGAGCTAACGAGTAAGAGGAATGATATTGAAGACAACAAAAAAGGCGGACAACCTAAGTTATCCGCCTTTCGTTATAAAAGCTTACCGCTGTAAAAGCCGATTAAAGAATTAAGCTTCTACTTTATTCATGTGCACATCCATTTGTGGGAATGGAATTTCGATACCTTCTTTATCCAAGCCTTCTTTGATTGCTTGCATCAGGTCGAAGTAAACATTCCAGTACTCTGCAGTGCTAACCCATGGGCGAACCACGAAGTTAACTGAAGAGTCAGCAAGTGTGTGAACACCCACTTGAACGCCTGGTTCTTTCAATACGCGCTCATCAGATTCACAGATCTTAGTCAGAAGTTCTTTGGTCTTTTGTAGATCAGCACCGTAAGAAACACCGATCATTAGGTCGATACGACGTGTGTCATGACGAGAGTAGTTCGTGATTGGGCTACCGATAACGCTGCCGTTTGGTACCACAACCATTTTGTTGTCAGGTGTTGTTAGAACAGTTTGGAAGATTTGAATCGAATCAACTGAACCCGCTACACCACCGATTTCCACGTAGTCACCAGACTTGAATGGACGGAATGCTACAATAAGTACACCAGCAGCAAAGTTAGATAGTGAGCCTTGTAGAGCCAGACCGATAGCTAAACCAGCCGCACCAATTACAGCAACGACAGATGCTGTTTGAACACCTAAGCGACCAAGGGCTGCAATTAGAACAATAACAAATAACAAGTAACGAACTAAGCCATGGATAAACTCGACAACCGCTCGGTCCATTTTCTTCTTCTGAAGAACCTTAGACACGCTATTCGCTACTGCTTTAACGATTAAGTTACCAATAAATAGAATAACGAGCGCAGAAATAATGTTTACACCGTATTGAATAAACAAATCTGAGTTATCCGTTAACCATTGTTCTGCATTTGAAAGACCATCCACAAGCGGGGTCTCAATCGTTGTAGAACTCTCAGCCATAATGTGCATCCTCTATGTAATATGCTATGAGCTAAACTGCCTTAAGCCAAACCTACCAAACAACAAAGCAAACAGTTTAATTTCTGTTAAGTCATTGTGTTAAAAGTAAATTAAAGCCAAGTCCTTTTTTATAAACTGAACCAAGTCCAGTTTTTCGGCACGATATCCTATCTTTGACAGATTGCAAAGTCATATTTATGTAAGCTTTTGAAATAATAAAACTTACTGATAAACACAAATACCGATAACTAAAAGACTACGAAATTTATTCACCGCACGCTAGGTTTTTCACATAATTAATACAAGTTTTTATCAGACATAAAAAAACCCGCTCAATGAGCGGGTTTTTAAAACTTAAAGAGTACTTAATTCAAAGAATTATAGTACGTCTACAGCGTTAAGGTCAGCAAATGCTTTCTCTAGACGAGCAACCATTGAAGCTTGACCAGCACGTAGCCATACGCGTGGATCGTAGTACTTCTTGTTTGGAGCAGCTTCGCCAGTTGGGTTGCCGATTTGACCTTGCAGGAAATCGAAGTTGTCAGCAGAGTACTGACGGATACCGTCCCAAGTTGCCCACTGTGTATCAGTATCGATGTTCATTTTGATAACACCGTAGCCGATAGACTCTTGGATTTCTGCTTCAGAAGAACCAGAACCACCGTGGAATACGAAGTTTAGAGCGTTAGGTGCGATACCGAACTTCTCTGCACAGTATGCTTGAGAATCACGTAGGATAGTTGGAGTAAGTACAACGTTACCAGCTTGGTAAACACCGTGTACGTTACCGAAAGAAGCAGCGATAGTGAAACGTGGGCTAACAGCCATTAGTTTCTCGTATGCGTATGCTACGTCTTCTGGAGAAGTGTAAAGCTCAGATGCGTCCATATCAGAGTTATCTACGCCGTCTTCTTCACCACCAGTACAACCAAGTTCGATCTCGATTGTCATGTTCATTTTAGCCATGCGCTCTAGGTACTTAGCACATGTTTCGATGTTCTCTTCTAGAGACTCTTCAGAAAGGTCTAGCATGTGAGAAGAGAATAGAGGCTTACCAGTTTGTGCGAAGAACTCTTCACCAGCGTCTAGTAGACCGTCGATCCATGGAAGAAGTTTCTTAGCAGCGTGGTCAGTATGTAGAATAACTGGAACACCGTAAGCTTCAGCTACAGCGTGTACGTATTTTGCACCAGCTACAGCGCCAAGAACTTGTGCGCCTTGACCTTCAAGTTTAACGCCTTTACCTGCGAAGAATGCAGCGCCACCGTTAGAGAACTGAACAACTACTGGAGCTTTAACTTTAGCAGCTGCTTCTAGTACTGCGTTTACAGAGTCAGTACCAACAACGTTTACAGCAGGAAGAGCAAATTTGTTTTCTTTTGCTACTTCAAATACTTTCTGTACGTCATCGCCAGAAATCACACCAGGTTTTACAAAATCGAAGATCTTAGACATGGAAATAGTCCTATTTATTCTATCGTTTTAAGATTAAAAAACTTAAGTTCAAAAACTTGCAATCGTTTGCTCACAACTTATGCCATTCTAGCAAAAAAGTGTGATATGCAGCAAACGTTAAAAGGCGAGATTCGCATCTCGCCTTTCTAAATCAATTATGCTTTAGCACGCTCTTCAAGCATTGCTACTGCAGGAAGTACTTTACCTTCAACGAACTCAAGGAAAGCGCCACCGCCAGTAGAGATGTAAGAAACGTCAGCTTTGATACCGAACTTGTCGATAGCTGCTAGCGTGTCACCACCACCTGCTACAGAGAAACCTGCAGACTCAGCGATTGCTTTAGAGATACCAGCTGTACCCGCTTCGAAGTTTTTGAATTCGAATACGCCTACAGGGCCGTTCCAAAGGATAGTTTTTGCGTTGCCGATGATTTCAGCTAGTGCTGCAGTTGAATCTGGGCCAAGGTCGAAGATCATGTCGTCGTCTTGAACTTCAGAAACGTGCTTGATTTCAGCTTCTGCGTTTTCGTCGAATGCTTTAGCACATGCAACGTCAGTCGCTACTGGGATAGCACACTCTTTCATTAGCTTCTGAGCAGTTTCAACTAGGTCAGCTTCGTATAGAGACTTACCTACATTGTGGCCTTCAGCAGCGATGAATGTGTTCGCGATACCACCACCAACAACAAGTTGGTCAGCGATTTTAGATAGAGACTCAAGAACTGTTAGCTTAGTCGATACTTTAGAACCACCAACGATAGCAACTAGCGGACGCTCTGGGTTGTCCATTGCTTTGCCAAGAGCTTCAAGCTCAGCAGCAAGAAGAGGACCAGCACATGCTACAGGAGCGTGAGTACCAACACCGTGAGTAGATGCTTGTGCACGGTGAGCTGTACCGAATGCGTCCATCACGAAGATGTCACATAGCGCAGCGTACTGCTTAGAAAGTGCTTCTTCGTTCTTCTTCTCACCTTCGTTGAAACGAACGTTTTCAAGAACAACTAGTTCACCAGCGTTTAGCTCTAGGCCGTTTAGGTAATCTTTAGCTAGTTTAACTTCGCAATCTAGTGCGTCGTTTAGGTAGTTAACTACAGGAGCTAGAGAGAACTCTTCGTTGTATTCGCCTTCAGTAGGACGACCAAGGTGAGAAGTAACCATTACTTTTGCACCAGCTTCTAGGCAAAGCTTGATAGTTGGTAGAGATGCTAGGATACGTGCATCTGAAGTTACTTTACCGTCTTTTACTGGTACGTTTAGGTCAGCACGGATAAATACGCGTTTACCTGCAAGTTCCAGGTCAGTCATCTTGATCACAGACATGATTTGTCCTCTCAAATTTAAATAAAAATAAAGTTTTGGAAACTCAGCAACCCTGCTAAGCCTATAAATTATTCAACTGGTAATTCTTTAACTACTATTAATATGTGGACACTTAGCATTTATTTCAAGCTAAAAAATAAATAATCCGCACATTTGCTTCTAGGTCTTACTTCTTGCCTTCAGAAGCTTGCATTGCGAGAACCGTATCCAGCATTCGGTTCGCAAAGCCCCATTCATTGTCACACCACACTAGCATTTTTACTAAGTGGCCGTTGCTCACTCGAGTTTGTGAACCATCGACGATTGCGCTATGGGGATCGTGATTAAAGTCGATGGAAACGAGCGGCGCTTCAGTATAGTCAACTATATTGTGTAATGTACACTGGGACGCATTAACAATGGTTTGATTTACGTCATTAACTTTCACATTTGTATTAATTGTGACACTTAAATCCATCGCTGTTACGTTTACCGTTGGTACACGCACAGATATCGCTTCGAACTTGTTAGAAAATTTCGGGAAGATTCTTTCAATACCTTTATGCAATTTGGTATCGACAGGAATGATGGATTGGCTCGCAGCTCGAGTACGACGAAGGTCGCTGTGGTACGCATCGATCACTTGCTGATCATTCATTGAAGAGTGAATCGTTGTGATGGTACCGGATTCGATGCCAAAGGCGTCATCAAGAACCTTAATGATAGGAACAATACAGTTGGTGGTACATGAACCGTTGGAAACGATTCGGTGGTCAGCTTCGATGGTATCGTGATTCACGCCATAGATAATGGTGTTATCAAGGTCGTTCGCACCAGGATGTGAAAACAGCACCTTTTTCGCCCCAGCAGCAATATGTGCTAGGCCGTCAGCTCGGCAACCGTAAACACCGGTACAATCGAGTACAATATCCACCTCAAGGTCACGCCAAGGCAACAACTCGATATCAGCAAGGTGCAAGATACGAATAGTGTCGAAGTCACCTTTATCTTCCGCACCAATGCCATGATGGACATAGATGTGCTCTTGGTCGTTGGAGATCTTCTTACCGAAGCGGCCGTGACTGGTGTCGTACTGCAATAGGTGAGCCATAGCGTCAGGCTGAGCAAGCTCATTGACAGCTACTACTTTGATTTGTTGGCTTTTGCCACTTTCATAAACAGCGCGTAATACATTACGCCCTATTCTTCCAAATCCGTTTATCGCGACTTTTAGCATAGTTCCGTACATCTAACCAAAATTTCGTGCAACAGATGATAACTGAATCCTACCCAAAAGGCATTACTTGAATAACTCAGCCTACTTAGGACAGATTGATCTGCTGCGTATAAAGATGAGTCTAGGAGAAAACAAATCCCAGATACAAAAAACCGAGCTCAGCGCTCGGTTTTTTCTTTCATTTAACTGTTAGCACAAGGCCATCAGTCAATGATTAAGCAAGAAGCTCTTTCGCTGTGTTTACTACGTTTTCAGTAGTGAAACCGAACATCTTGAATAGCTCGCCTGCTGGTGCAGATTCGCCGAACGTTGTCATACCGATGATCTTGCCACCGAAACCTACGTACTTGTACCAGAAGTCAGCGATACCAGCTTCTACTGCGATACGAGCAGTAACGTCAGATGGAAGTACAGACTCACGGTATTCAGCGTCTTGCTTGTCGAACGCGTCAGTTGCAGGCATAGATACTACGCGTACAGCTTTACCTTCAGCGGTTAGTTGTGCAGCAGCTTCAACTGCAAGCTCAACTTCAGAACCTGTTGCAATGATGATTAGCTCTGGCTTGCCTTCACAATCTTTCAGGATGTAACCACCCTTAGCGATGTTAGCGACTTGCTCAGCGTTACGATCTTGTTGTGCAAGGTTTTGACGAGAGAAGATTAGAGATGAAGGACCATCTTTACGCTCAATAGCCAGTTTCCAAGCGACTGCAGATTCAACTTGGTCACATGGACGCCATGTGCTCATGTTTGGAGTCAAACGTAGAGATGCGATCTGCTCAACCGGTTGGTGAGTAGGACCATCTTCACCAAGACCAATAGAGTCGTGCGTGTAAACTTGGATGTTCTGAACTTTCATCAGAGCAGCCATACGCATTGCGTTACGCGCGTATTCCATGAACATTAGGAAAGTAGCGCCGTATGGTACGAAACCACCGTGCAGAGCGATACCGTTCATGATAGCCGTCATACCGAATTCACGTACGCCGTAGTGGATGTAGTTACCAGAGAAGTCAGTTGCTTCAAGAGACTTAGAACCAGACCACATAGTTAGGTTAGAAGGCGCAAGG
The DNA here is from genome assembly GCF_024347595.1 of Vibrio pomeroyi. Taxonomy (NCBI): domain Bacteria; kingdom Pseudomonadati; phylum Pseudomonadota; class Gammaproteobacteria; order Vibrionales; family Vibrionaceae; genus Vibrio; species Vibrio pomeroyi. The sequence continues at coordinate 3,164,082 of NZ_AP025506.1, forward strand.
TCAGCAGAGCCGCCCATGAATTCTGGAAGCATTTGACCAAACGCTTCTAGTGCGTTTTGAGATGCTTTACGTGAAGCGATGTTTGCTGGGTTAGCTTGAAGATCAGCAATGATTGCATTTGCTTTTTCTTCCCACTCAGCTGGAAGTTCACCGTTAGTACGACGTTTGAATTCTGCTGCTAGCTCTGGGTAAGCCGCTGCGTATGCGTCAAATTTAGCATTCCACGCTGCTTCTTTCGCTGCGCCTGCTTCTTTCGCATTCCACTCAGCTGCGATATCAGCTGGGATTTCGAAAGGACCGTGCTCCCAACCAAGTGCAGCTTTAGTTGCTGTGATTTCATCAGCGCCTAGTGGAGCACCGTGACAGTCGTGCGTACCCGCTTTGTTTGGAGAACCAAAACCGATGATAGTTTTAGTACAGATAAGCGTTGGACGAGGATCCGCTTTAGCCGCTTCAATCGCAGCGTTAATAGCATCAGAATCGTGACCGTCTACCGCTGGGATTACGTGCCAGCCGTATGCTTCAAAACGCTTAGGTGTATCGTCCGAGAACCAACCTTCAACTTCACCATCGATAGAAATGCCGTTGTCATCCCAGAAAGCTACCAGTTTACCTAGACCTAGCGTACCTGCTAGAGAACATGCTTCGTGAGAGATACCCTCCATCAGACAGCCATCACCCATGAATGCATAAGTGTAGTGGTCTACGATGTCGTGGCCTTCTTTGTTGAACTGTGCAGCCAGTGCTTTCTCAGCCATTGCCATACCAACAGCGTTAGTGATGCCTTGACCTAGAGGACCAGTAGTTGTCTCGATACCAGGAGCGTAACCGTACTCTGGGTGACCTGGAGTCTTAGAGTGAAGTTGACGGAAGTTTTTAAGGTCTTCAATTGAAAGCTCGTAACCTGCAAGGTGAAGCAGAGAGTAAATCAGCATTGAACCGTGGCCGTTAGACAGGATAAAACGGTCGCGGTCAGCCCACTCTGGGTTTGCTGGGTTGTGGTTCAAGTGGCCACGCCAAAGAACTTCAGCGATGTCAGCCATGCCCATAGGTGCGCCTGGGTGGCCTGAATTTGCTTGTTGAACACCGTCCATGCTAAGTGCGCGGATTGCATTGGCTAGATCTTTACGAGAAGGCATGTCTGCTCCTGGATACATAAGCGATTTAAAAAAGAGATTGATGCTAAAGTTTTCATTTTTATTAGCGCGGGTATTCTCTCAAACGACTATAGCGACTGCAAACGTTTTACTGGCATTTTAACGGTCATTTTTCGCAATTTTCGATCATTTACATCACTTAGCAACGGCTTATCTCAAACGATACGCAAACGTTTAGTTATGACATATCATAAAAAAGAGCTTGTAATTCGACCGCTGGAATTTAGAATAGCCGTCTAGATGTAGAAACACCTACAAAATATACTGTATTTAATGGCGGCGCTTCCTAGCTTGCGACGCCATAAAACTATTTACACCAAAACCTAAAAGTGGAGCTCTCATGGCTAAGCACCTATTCACTTCTGAATCTGTTTCAGAAGGCCATCCAGATAAAATTGCAGACCAAATCTCTGATGCTGTTCTTGATGCCATCTTGGAACAAGATCCAAAAGCACGTGTTGCTTGTGAGACTTACGTAAAAACCGGCATGGTTATGGTTGGCGGTGAAGTAACAACGTCTGCATGGGTTGATATCGAAGAAATCACTCGTGAAACAGTACGTGAAATTGGTTACGTTCATTCTGATATGGGCTTTGACGCTGACTCTTGTGCTGTTCTAAACACAATTGGTAAGCAGTCTCCAGACATCAACCAAGGTGTTGATAAAGCAGACCCTAAAGAGCAAGGCGCTGGCGACCAAGGCATCATGTTTGGTTACGCAACTAACGAAACGCCAATCCTAATGCCAGCTCCAATTACTTACTCTCACCTTCTTGTTAAGAAGCAAGCTGAAGTACGTAAGAGCGGCAAACTTGACTTCCTTCGCCCAGATGCGAAATCTCAAGTAACATTCCAGTACGACCAAGGTAAGATCGTTGGTATCGATGCTGTTGTTCTTTCTACTCAACACTGTGATTCAGTAACAACTCCGGATCTACGTGAAGCAGTAATGGAAGAGATCATCAAGCCAGTACTTCCTTCTGAGTGGATCAACAAAGACACTAACTTCTTCATCAACCCAACAGGCCGTTTCGTAATCGGTGGACCAATGGGTGACTGTGGTCTAACAGGTCGTAAGATCATCGTTGATACCTACGGCGGCGCAGCTCGTCACGGTGGCGGTGCTTTCTCTGGTAAAGATCCATCAAAAGTTGACCGTTCTGCAGCTTACGCAGCACGTTACGTTGCGAAAAACATCGTTGCTGCTGGCATGGCTGACCGTTGTGAGATTCAACTGTCTTACGCTATCGGTGTTGCAGATCCAACATCTATCATGGTTGAAACGTTTGGTACTGAGAAAGTAGCTCACGAAATCATCATTGAAGCTGTTCGTCAAAACTTCGACCTACGTCCATACGGTCTTCAAGAAATGCTGAACCTTCTTCAGCCTATCTACAAGCAGACTGCAGCATACGGTCACTTCGGTCGTGAAGAGTTCCCTTGGGAAGCGACTGACAAAGCAGCAATCCTTGCAGACTTCGCTGGCCTAAAATAATTTAGCCACTGCGATTTGTTTCTTTAAAGCCCTTACTGCTTAGTAAGGGCTTTATTTTTATGTACTTACCAAACTTTTACTCGCAACACCCTTCTTTCACGCCCTTCTTTACCGTTAACCACTAAGTATAAAAAGCCGCCGATAATTTGTGTTTTCTAACACTACTGACAATAGTTAAGGTAACTCCTAGGCGATCAAGCTCACATTTAACTTAAATTAATTCAGTCTGATAACGCTCGTTAAATGCACGCTAGAACAAAAACTGGGATGACAAAGAGCAATTTAGCTCAACACCATAACTCTCACAAAAGCCACACCGATGAGCCTTATGGAATTATAACTAGGACGTTATTTAACTAGGGGGATCTATGCCTCGTACCGCGCACCCATCCGAACTGAACGATAAAAAACACAAGGTCAGCGATAAGGATTACGCTCGTACCATTCCTTGCAACCAAATCAGTATTTCCGCACCCTTTCATTGGTTGTCGCTTGCTCTGCATGACTTAGTAAGAATGCCATTAATCAGCGCATTTTACGGTTTGTGCTTTATGGGAGCGGCAATCGCCATAGTTCAACTTGTCCAATGGCAAGGAACACACTTGGTGGTGATGCCAAGCTTGATTGTGTACATGCTAATAGGACCTTTTCTTGCTCTGGGCTTGTATGACGCAGCCTGGGAAAGAGAAAAAGGACACAACGCCAGCCTACTCCACTCCATGAAAGCCATCACTCGCAACTCAACCCATCAATGGGCTTTTGCGATTGTCTTAATGGTCGCGATGATATTTTGGATGCGTATCGCCGCTCTGTTGCATGCTTTGTATCCATCTGTACAAGGTGCGCCACTGGCCGAGTTTGCGCCCTTCTTGATCACGGGGTCTGTGATTGGATTCGTTATCGCTAGCCTAATCTTCAGCATCTCAGCGTTTTCTATCCCATTGATGATGGAGAGACGCGTGGATGTGATGAGCGCGATCTTTACTAGCTTCAATGCCGTGAAATCCAATATCCCAGCAATGGTGGTGTGGGCAAGTATTATTTGTGCCGGTATTCTGGTGGGCTTCGCGACCTACGGCATTGGTATGATCGTCACCATGCCACTACTTGGTTATGGTACATGGCATGCCTACCACGAAATCATTAAGAAGAATCACCACCTATAAATTATCGCCAGAATAACGAGCAATGTTATGATGAGGCCTTAGCTTAAACGCTGAGGCCTTTTTTTGGAGTTAACAACGTTTGTCTTACACCCCGCAACAACATCGAGCAAATAAGAAGTTGGCCGAGTGCCTAGCTATCGCTAATCAACATTTCTCTCGTGAATTCCCATGCCCAACCATTACTTACAAGTTAAGAGGCAAAGCTGCGGGAAAGGCCTACCTTCAGCTCAATGAAATTAAGCTTAACCATGTACTCTTCGCCGAGAATGAAGATGCCTTCATTAACGAGGTGGTGCCTCATGAACTGGCACATCTGATCACACATCAAGTATTTGGACGAGTGAGACCTCACGGGAATGAGTGGAAATACGTGATGGAAAAGGTATTCAACGTACCAGCCAAAACAACCCACAGTTTTGAGATCACCTCAGTGCAAGGCAAGACCTTTGAATACCGCTGCGACTGCACGGTTTACCCACTTTCGATTAGACGTCACAACAAGGTATTGCGTAACCAGTCAAGCTATCGCTGCCAACAGTGCAATCAAACCTTGGCCTTTACAGGAACGCAGCTCAGCTAACGCCCTATCACTCGCACGTGTCCAATTGAGTAGCCCGCTTACTTTTCTTCAAGAAACTGCACTCCAACAAGTAGATGATTGAAATGTAATGGAGAAATCTATCACTTGAGTGCTAGACTGATATTTATCATACTTTTATCAGTCTTTTTCTATGCATAAAACCACTCCAAAAGCATTTGGCCTATCAGTGTCTTTTTACTTATCAATAGTATTTGGCCTATTGGTAACCCAAAGCGTTTTCGCCGCTCCACCAAGCTCATTCTCCAAAGCAAAAAAAGAAGCCGTGAAGATCTACCTTGATCACCCGACTTCATTCTATTGTGGGTGTGACATTACTTGGAAAGACAAAAAGAAAGGCATTCCAGACCTTGACGGCTGTGGTTATCAAGTACGAAAGCAGCAAAAACGGGCGAGTCGAATTGAATGGGAACACGTGGTGCCCGCTTGGCAATTTGGCCACCAGCGTCAGTGCTGGCAAGACGGTGGACGCAAGAATTGCACTCGTAATGACAAAGTATTCAAATCCATGGAAGCCGACCTTCACAACCTAACTCCGGCGATTGGCGAGGTTAACGGTGATCGATCCAACTACAATTTCAGTCAATGGAATGGCATGGATGGAGTGAGCTATGGTCAGTGTGAAATGCAGGTCAACTTCAAGCAACGTAAGGTGATGCCGCCAGACAGAGCAAAAGGCTCTATCGCTCGTACTTATCTTTACATGAGCCAAGAGTATGGTTTCAAGCTATCTAAGCAACAAACCAACCTGATGATGGCGTGGAACAAGCAGTTCCCTGTCGATGAGTGGGAATGTACTCGTGATGAGCGTATTCATGCCATCCAAGGTAATCACAACCCATTTGTTTACCCAGCTTGTAAATAACGCCGCTCGCGTAACCCACATTCCTAACCATCTCAAACAAGAGTTTCAGAATTGCCCCTGAAACTCTTGCTCTACCCTTGTTTTTTCAACTAAAAGCATCCATGTTATGCAGAGACAAAATACCCAAATGATCATATTTATAGGTTTACCAGCATGAGAATCCCTCGTATCCATCACCCAGAACGCATTCACCAGTTAGGTTCTCTCGCTTTAGGCGAAGATGCCGCGGGTCATGTTGGTCGTGTACTTCGTATGAAAGAAGGTCAAGAGGTTCTTCTATTTGATGGCAGTGGCGCTGAATTCCCAGCGACAATTGCTGAAGTATCAAAGAAGAATGTAACGGTTAATGTTACTGAGCGAATCGAGCGCAGCAATGAATCTCCGTTAGACTTACATTTAGGCCAAGTGATTTCACGTGGCGACAAAATGGAATTTACGATTCAAAAGTCGGTTGAGCTTGGTGTGAACACCATTACCCCTCTGATTTCAGAGCGCTGTGGCGTTAAACTCGATACTAAGCGCTTCGAGAAAAAACTCGCGCAGTGGCAAAAGATTGCGATCGCGGCGTGTGAACAGTGTGGCCGTAACACGGTTCCAGTCATTCGCCCAATCATGCAACTTGAAGAGTGGTGTAGCGAACCGAGTGAAGCATTAAAGCTGAACCTGCACCCTCGAGCAAAATACTCAATTAATACCCTTCCAGAACCTATCAGCAAGGTACGCCTATTGATCGGTCCTGAAGGTGGCTTGTCAGCTGAAGAAATCGGCATGACAGAACAATACAAATTTGAAGAGACGCTACTCGGCCCACGTGTACTTCGTACCGAGACAGCAGCTCTAACCGCAATTACTGCCTTACAAGTCCGTTTTGGCGATCTAGGCTAGGAGAAAAAAATGATCAAACTTGGCATCGTAATGGATCCGATTTCATCCATTAACATCAAAAAAGACTCTAGCTTTGCCATGATGCTTGAAGCGCAGCGTCGTGGTTACGAAATCCATTACATGGAAATGAATGATCTACACTTAGATCAAGGCGTAGCCATTGCTGACACAAAGGTTGTAGAACTCAAAGAAGATCCAAACGGTTGGTACGAGTTCAAGTCAGAACAGACTATCGCGCTATCTGATTTAGATGCAGTGCTAATGCGTAAAGATCCTCCGTTTGATACTGAGTACATCTACGCGACCTACATTCTTGAGCGTGCTGAAGAGAACGGCGCACTGATCGTAAACAAACCACAAAGCCTACGTGACTGTAACGAGAAATTATTTACAGCTTGGTTCCCAGAGCTGACACCAACCACTATCGTGACTCGTAAAGCTGAAAAGATTAAAGAGTTCCGCGAGAAGCACGGTGACGTAATCCTTAAGCCACTTGATGGTATGGGTGGCGCATCTATCTTCCGTGTTAAGGAAGGCGATCCAAACGTATCAGTGATCATTGAAACCTTGACTAACCACGGTCAAAACTACGCAATGGCACAAACCTTTGTTCCAGACATCAGCAACGGTGACAAGCGTATTCTTGTGGTTGATGGTGAGCCAATGCCTTACTGCCTAGCGCGTATTCCGGCTAAAGGGGAAACTCGAGGCAACCTAGCTGCTGGTGGTACTGGTGAAGCTCGCCCTCTAAGTGAAACTGACTGGGCTATCGCACGAGCGGTTGCTCCAGCACTAAAAGAGAAAGGCTTAATCTTCGTAGGACTTGACGTTATCGGTGACAAGCTGACTGAGATTAACGTGACGAGCCCTACGTGTATCCGTGAAATTGAAGCTGCTTTTGATATTTCAGTTACGGGTAAATTAATGGATGCAATCGAGCGTCGCGTTAACGCTAAATAGCCTAAACTTAAGAAAGTCTTAGCTATTCGCAAACATTTAGACACAGAATCAATGAGCGGCTTTACGCCGCTCTTCTTCCTTTACTGGGAACACACTGGCAGGAGGCTCTATGAATTTAACGAACCACTTTCTGGTCGCAATGCCCGGAATGAAAGACCCATACTTTCAAAACTCGGTGATCTACCTTTGTGAGCACAATGACGAAGGTGCAATGGGTTTGATGATCAACGCTCCTATCGATGTCACTGTCGGCAGCATGCTCAAACAAGTTGAGGTTGATTCTGAACAACCAAAATCCAACCAAGCAAGCCTTGATAAGCCTGTATTAAATGGTGGACCTGTAGCAGAAGACCGCGGGTTTATTTTGCACAAGCCCAAAGGCAGCTATCAATCCAGTATCAACATGACCGACCAAATATCGGTAACAACCTCAAAAGATATCTTGATGGTGTTAGGGACCGAAGATGAACCTATCAATTATCTGGTTGCACTTGGTTATTCTGGGTGGGAGCCTGGTCAGCTGGAGATCGAACTGACCCAGAACTCATGGCTAACCGTTGAAGCCGATCCAAAGGTCATCTTCGACACACCAATCTCAGACCGCTGGAAAGTTGCGGTACAAATGTTAGGTATTAATGCCGCTCAGCTTTCAGCAGATGCAGGCCACGCCTAACTCAGCTCAGATCAATAAAATAAACACTCAAACACAGATTAATTTGGAAGCCCCATGTCACGAACAATTATGGCATTTGACTACGGTACAAAAAGTATCGGCAGTGCGATTGGACAAGAAATCACAGGCACAGCAAGCCCTCTGAAAGCCTTTAAAGCCAAAGATGGCATCCCAAACTGGGACGATATCGAGAAGCAAATTAAGGAATGGCAACCGAATCTGATTGTGGTTGGCCTTCCTACCGACCTTCACGGCAAAGATTTAGCAACCATCACACCTAGAGCGAAGAAGTTCGCTAACCGCCTGAAAGGACGCTTTGGTGTTGATGTTGAACTGCATGATGAGAGGCTATCGACCGCAGAAGCAAGAGCCGATCTTTTTGACATGGGTGGCTATAAAGCACTAAGCAAAGGCAATGTTGATAACCAATCAGCTGTGGTTATTTTAGAGAGCTGGTTTGAAGCACAATATTCATAACGAAAAATAAGTGAGCAAAATGTGAACTAACCTGTGATCCCACTCGAATTTCATATCGTAATGTCGATGCAATTCAAAATAAGAACGTGGGAGTTCACATGAAAATTTTTCTAGCAATCTTCGCCGCTCTAACTATTTCAGCATGTAGTTCAATGGGTGGTGGTTCGGCTGGTTATACTGGCGAGCAATATCCAACTAAAATTAAATTAGAAAAAGAACGCGGTTACTCGAACGATAACAACAGTTTTGCAAACCACTAATTTATTCGCTTCACAAAAAACCCGCCTTTCGAGCGGGTTTTTTTATTGGTACTAAGATTGAGCACTAAGCACTGAATCTACCCCATATCGATCTTCACACCAGCCAAAGCACCGGTCCCGTAGTCATCATCGCCACGTCTGGTTTTTAGCATCAAGCGTAAGTCGTTAGCGGAGTCAGCACTGTGGAACGCATCCTCTTCGCTGATCTTGCCTGCTATAACTAAATCATACAAAGCTTGGTCAAAGGTCTGCATCCCAATCTCTTTCGATTTCGCCATCGTTGCTTTTAGTTCATGCAGCTCACCACGACGAATTAGGTCAGACACTCGGGGGCTGTTGAGTAAAATCTCAAACACACCATGACGACCGCAGCCATTCTTATCTCGAATTAGCTGTTGAGCGACCACACCACGCAGATTCATCGACAGATCAAACAGGAACTGTTCTTTCTGCTCTTTTGGCACCAAGTGGAGAATACGCTCTAGTGCTTGGTTAGCGTTATTCGCATGCAGTGTAGCCATACACAAGTGACCCGTTTCAGCAAAGGTCATCGCGTATTCCATGGTTTCACGGCTACGGATTTCGCCAATCAAGATCATATCTGGTGCTTGACGTAACGAGTTCTTAAGTGCGACTTCGTAGCTCTCGGTGTCGAGCCCGACCTCACGCTGAGTCACAATACATTTCTTATGTTCATGGACGAATTCAATCGGGTCTTCAACCGTTAAGATGTGCCCTGAACGATTGGTATTGCGATAGCCTGTCATTGCGGCCATTGAGGTCGATTTACCAGAGCCAGTCGCACCAACCACCAGCACAAGCCCCCGCTTAGCGATTGAAAGGTCTTGTAATACATCAGGAAGCTTTAATTGCTCAAAGGTTGGGATGTTAGTCTCGATGCGTCGAATTACCGCTCCAGGTAGCTCTCGTTGGAAGAATGCACTGACACGAAAGCGACCAAACTCACGCACAATGGCAAAGTTTGCCTCACGTGTTTGCTGATATTCATCACGTCGGTCTTGATCCATCATCGCATCAAGTAATTGAGCAATCTGAGCCGCATTCAGCTTATCGCCTTGAGGTCGTAATTCACCATCAACACGAAACAGGATAGGTGCATCAACGGTGATATAAAGATCCGATGCTTTTTGAGACAGCATCCCTTCAAGGATTTGATTCAATTCCATTTTCTTCACCTTGATTAAAACATTGAGGTTTCAATTTCGATCTTTCTCTCGACCTCTTCCGAGTCAACCAAGCCTTGAGCCATTAGCTGCTTCGCATTTTGCTCCATGGTCTGCATACCATGTGCTGCGCCCGTTTGAATGATCGAATACATCTGCGCGACCTTGTCTTCACGAATCAAGTTTCTAATAGCAGGTGTCGCCATCATGATTTCATGACAAGCCACACGACCGCCACCAACACGCTTCAACAACTTCTGAGCGATGACCGAACGCAACGATTCAGACAGCATTGAACGCACCATGTCTTTGTCGCTACCCGGGAATACATCGATAATACGGTCGATAGTTTTAGCAGCAGAGCTGGTATGCAGAGTACCAAAAACCAAGTGGCCGGTTTCCGCTGCGGTTAGCGCCAAGCTGATCGTCTCTTGGTCACGAAGCTCACCAACAAGAATTACATCTGGGTCTTCACGTAACGCACTGCGCAGCGCCGCTTTAAAGCTGTGAGTATCACGATGAACCTCACGCTGGTTAACAAGGCATTTATTGTTGGTATGAACGAATTCAATCGGGTCTTCAATCGTCAGGATGTGCTTATTGTGGTTACGGTTTACGTAATCAACCATCGCTGCGAGCGTTGTCGATTTACCAGAACCAGTAGGGCCAGTAACGAGCACTAAACCTTTTTCGTAGTTCGCAATCTTTTCAAAGATTTCAGGCGCACCTAACTGATCTAAAGTCGGGATCTCTACAGGGATAGTTCGAAAGACAGCGGAGCAACCACGAGCTTGGTTAAAAGCGTTAACACGGAAACGACCAACATTGGGTAATTCAAAAGAGAAGTCGACTTCCAATTTTTCTTCAAACTCACCACGCTGTGAATCGCTCATGATCTCAAAAACTAAACGATGCACATCAGCATGACTCAAAGCTGGTATTCCAAGCTTCCTTACTTCACCATCTATACGTACCATTGGAGATACACCCGCAGAAAGATGTAGATCTGACGCGTTATGCTTTACACTAAAATCTAGTAACTCAGTGATATCCATTTATTTTCCCTTAAGTAAAGTCAGCTATGAGTAGTATTCAACAAAATATCGAACAAATCACCTCACAGATTCGTAGTGCTGAGCAAAAGTGCGGACGAGCTCCAGAGTCCGTGCAACTTTTAGCCGTCAGCAAAACTAAACCTATTGATGCGATTCTAGAAGCCGCACTCGGAGGCCAAGTTGCCTTTGGTGAAAACTATGTTCAAGAAGGTGTCGATAAAGTAAAACACTTTTCAGAACAACATTCTAACCTAAATTTAGAGTGGCACTTTATTGGTCCAATTCAGTCCAATAAAACTCGCCCTATCGCAGAAAGCTTCGGATGGGTGCATTCAGTCGATCGCGATAAGATCGCACAAAGGCTTAACGATCAACGCCCAAGCGAACTTTCACCTCTACAGGTGCTTATCCAGGTGAACACCAGTGGTGAAGAGTCTAAGTCTGGTACTTCTGAAGAGACAGTTTTTGCACTGGCGGAGTTGATTTCGTCGCTCCCTAACCTCACTTTAAGAGGATTGATGTCAATTCCTGCAAACGTCTCTGACTATCAATCTCAGCTTAATGCATTCTCTCAACTGGCAGAGCTTAAAGATAAGCTCTCCGCGAAGTATCCAGACATCGATACCCTGTCTATGGGTATGAGTGGTGATATGGACGCAGCAGTTGAGGCTGGCAGTACCATGGTTCGTATTGGAACGGCCATCTTTGGTGCTCGTGATTACGCAAAATAGCAATTAGTTAGCAACCAGATAGTTAGCAACCAGAAATCGACGATAAGTATTGATACCGCTTCGCTTGAATCGCGCAGCGACACGCTCAGGATTTTATATATGGAACATAAGAACATCGCCTTTATTGGGGCGGGAAACATGGTTCGCTCAATTGTAGCGGGCTTAGTAGCAAGTAGTTACCCAGCGCAAAAGATTACTGCGACAGCGCCTTCAGACACCAGAAGGCTGCCGTTAGAGCAAGAATACGGCATCAATACCACCAGCGATAATATTGCCGCAGCTGAACAAGCAGACGTTGTTGTGTTATCAGTGAAGCCACAGATGATGGCTGATGTATGTAAACCCTTACAAAGCATCGACTTTAGCAACAAACTGGTTATCTCAATTGCTGCGGGTATTAATGCGAATCGACTCAATGAGATGTTAAACTGCCAACTGAACCTTGTTCGTGTGATGCCAAACACGCCATCACTGCTAGGTAAAGGAATGAGCGGTCTTTATGCCGATTCAACGGTCAGCCAAGATGATAAAGACTTCGCATCTCAGCTGATGCAAGCTGTAGGTGAAGTGAGCTGGGTTGAACAAGAATCTGGTATCAACAACATCATTGCGGCGGCGGGTAGTGCTCCGGCTTACTTCTTCCTATTTATGGAAGCAATGCAAGCTGAGGCAATCAACCAAGGCTTCGATCAGGAAACCGCTCGCAAATTAGTGCAGCAGTCTGCATTAGGCGCGGCAGAGATGGTAGTAGCGAACCCAAATACTGAATTATCAACACTGCGTGAACAAGTGACTTCAAAAGGCGGGACAACCGCAGAAGCATTGCGCACGTTCAATGAACATCAACTATCAGACATCGTAGCCAAAGCCATGCAAGCGGCTGTCGCTCGAGCTGAAGAGATGGAAAAACTGTTTTAAGCATTTTGTCGCTCGGTTTATATCTAAGCGGCAAGTAAATCCGAAAAAGGAAACAATATGAACTCGATGAGCTTTCTGATCTCGACCGTTTTTGATCTTTACATCATGGTTGTGATCTTGCGTATCTGGCTACAAGCTTCACGTGCAGATTTCTACAACCCATTCTCACAATTCATCGTAAAAGCGACACAACCGGTTGTTGCCCCACTACGCCGAGTTATCCCATCTATCGGCAGCCTTGATCTTGCGACGGTTGTTTTTGCTTATGTGCTATGTGTGCTTAAGTTCGTTGCTCTAAACCTAATTATCTCTGGCGGCGCTGCGGTATTCGATATCAGCTTCCTGATCTTTGGTGCATTATCTTTGTTAAAAGCGGCGGGTGGTTTGATCTTCTGGGTTCTACTAATCCGCGCAATCCTTAGCTGGGTTAGCCAAGGCCGTAGCCCAATCGAGTACGTTTTCCATCAACTGACTGAGCCAATGCTAATGCCTATCCGCCGTATCCTACCGGATATGGGTGGCTTCGACCTAAGCGTGCTGGTTCTGTTCATTGTTCTGCAATTTGCGAACTTCCTAATGGGCGACATGATTGGTCCTATTTGGTATCAGCTATAATTCAAGTACGAACATCAGGTACTTTGACGATGCCAAAAGCGGTTTGGGCCGAGGAAGACGATATTCTTCTTAGGCTCTATATCCAACCCAAAGCAAGCCGAGACAATATTGTTGGCTTGCACGGTGAGGAACTCAAAATTGCCATTACTGCTCCACCAGTAGATGGCAAAGCCAATGCCCACTTAGCGAAATACCTAGCGAAACAGTTTAAGGTCGCTAAAGGGCAAATTAAGATAGAAAAGGGAGAGCTCGGTCGGCATAAGCAAGTTCGAATATGCTCGCCAAGTCAAATCCCAACTGAAGTCAAAGCCATCCTATGATGGCTTTTTGCTATTTATTGGAGTCACTATGCGTCTATGGATTACAGCACTACTCACCGCTCTTGTTGCCCTACCAAGCTCAGCAGGACAATTTAAAAACATTAAGGATGTCGAGGTTCACTACTCGGCTTTTAACTCGACATTTCTAACAGCTCAGGTCGCTAAGCAATACAAGCTTAAGCGAAATGGCTACTCAGCGATTCTGAACATCAGCGTGTTAGACAGAGCTTCCCTTGGCAAGCCAGCAACAACGGCTAAAATCACAGGAACAGCGAAGAACCTTGTCGGCAACACTCGCACACTTAACTTCCGCGAAATAAAGGAGGGTGATGCGATTTATTACCTAGCTGAGTTCCCTGTAACACACGAAGAAAACATCACTTTTAATATCGATGTTAACGCAGGTTTGAAAGGCACAGGCCCACTGCGATTCACACAAAAATTCTATATAGAAGAGTAACTTCAACCGTCACTTTTCTGTTCACTAACTTATTAGAGCCACATCCCCATGAGTAAGATTGTTTTAGCCACAGGCAACCAAGGTAAAGTTCGCGAGATGGCAGATATTCTGTCTGAGTTTGGTTTTGACGTTGTCGCACAAAGTGAGTTCAACGTTTCACAAGTCGCTGAAACAGGAACAACTTTCATTGAAAATGCCATCATCAAGGCTCGCCATGCTGCTAAAGAGACAGGGCTACCAGCGATCGCTGACGACTCAGGTTTAGAGGTTGATTTCCTTAAGGGTGCTCCGGGCATCTACTCAGCTCGTTACTCAGGTGAAGGGGCGACGGATAAGCAAAACATTGAAAAGCTACTTGATGCCATGCAAGGTGTGGAAACTGAAAAGCGTACTGCTCGTTTCCACTGTGTGTTGGTGCTAATGCGTCACGAAAACGATCCAACACCATTAGTGTGTCACGGTAAATGGGAAGGTCGTATTCTGACTGAAGAGCACGGTGAGAATGGCTTTGGCTACGATCCTGTATTCTTTGTACCAGAAGATAACTGTGCATCTGCTGAGCTAGAATCTACACGTAAAAAGCAGCTTTCACACCGCGGTAAAGCCCTTGCTTCTCTATTCGAAGCAATCAAGGAGCAAGCTCTGTAATGCACGATACAGCGCTTATACCACCAGCACTTAGTCTCTATGTACACATCCCATGGTGTGTACAAAAGTGTCCGTATTGTGATTTCAACTCACACGCTCTGAAAGCCGATATTCCTGAAAAGGAGTACATCGATGCGCTGCTTGAGGATCTCGATACTGATATCGAAAAGTACCAACTCAAGGGCGCACCTCGTCCATTGCACTCAATCTTTATTGGTGGTGGTACCCCGAGCCTATTCTCTCCAGAAGGGATAGGTCGATTACTCCAAGGCATTGAACAACGTATCCCGTTCAAACCGGAAATCGAAATCACCATGGAAGCCAACCCAGGCACCATTGAAGCTGAACGTTTTGCAGGTTACCAAAAGGCGGGTATTACTCGAATCTCAGTGGGTGTACAAAGCTTTGAGCAAGAGAAGCTAGAAAGACTTGGGCGAATTCATGGTCAAGATGAAGCAGTGAATGCCGCTCACTTAGCACATAAGATCGGATTGAACAGTTTCAACTTAGATCTCATGCATGGCTTGCCGGATCAAAGCATAGATCAAGCATTGGCGGATCTAGATAAAGCGATCGAGCTTAATCCTCCACACTTATCTTGGTATCAACTAACAATAGAACCTAACACCATGTTCTATTACAAAACGCCAAAGCTACCTGACGACGATGACCTTTGGGATATTTTCGACCTAGGTCATAAGAAACTCGCAGACGCAGGCTATGTGCAGTACGAAATTTCAGGCTACAGCAAGCCCGGCTACCAGTGTCAACATAACCTTAACTATTGGCGCTTTGGTGACTACCTAGGTATTGGTTGTGGCTCTCATGGCAAGCTGAGTTTTGCTGATGGACGCATCATTCGCACGACTAAGGTTAAACACCCTAGAGGCTATTTAGCGGCTTACCAAAACATGGTGAAGCCTTATCTATCTGATGAGTTTGAAGTGCCGAATGAAGACCGCCCTTTTGAGTTCTTTATGAACCGCTTTAGGTTAATGGAAGCGTGTCCAAAACAAGATTTCATCGATACGACAGGGCTTGGTTTTGACGCTGTTCAGTCAACGATTGAGTGGGCAAAAGAGCTAGGTTACTTAAACGAAACCGACACTCACTGGCAGATCACCGAAAAAGGAAAGCTGTTCTTAAATGATCTGCTGGAAGCTTTTATGGCTGAAGAAGACGAATAGTTCGAGATTCGAGATGTATTGTGTAGGGTTGGCTTTAGGGCCAACCCTTTTCTAATTTACGCGCCGACAAATAATAGATTCCCGATTACGCTCCTTCGTCGCTATCGGGAATGACGGACATCAAACAAGTCTTATCCCAAAAAGTTAGAGGCGAGTGCATCGAAAGTTACCAACAACACCGTCATCCTCAAGAGTGCGTTGGGGAGATCTTGTAAATGTAGAACTCCAACTTAAAAGCGCTTTTAAAAAATAGAACGACCAATTCGCTCTGAAAGCAACTCTAGCGCCTTAGTACCAGCAAGAGAGTTACCAGAAGGATCAAGCTCTGGAGACCACACGGCGATTGTCATCTCACCCGGAACGATGGCAATAATACCGCCACCCACACCCGACTTACCCGGCATACCAACACGGTAAGCAAACTCACCCGCCCCATCGTACAAACCACATGTCGCAAGCAAGGCATTCAACTGCTTAGTTTGAACTGGCGTGATGATCTCTTTCTTAGTCTGAACCGACACACCTTTGTTCGCCAAATAACTAAAGGTTTTCGCCAAATCCACACACGTCATTTTAAGCGCACAAGCATGGAAGTAGTTATTCAGAACTGGGATAACATCATTCTCAAAGTTACCAAATGAACGCATCAAATAAGCAATGGCAGCATTACGATCGCTGTGCATCATTTCTGAAGCAGCTACCACCTTGTCATACACAATATGAGTATCACCCGATAGCTGACGAACAAACTCTAACAAACGGTGTCTAGGCGCAGACAAGCGGCTTTGTAGTAGGTCTGCAACGACAATTGCACCCGCATTAATGAACGGGTTGCGGGGGATGCCATGTTCCATCTCAAGCTGAATCATAGAATTAAAGGCTTGACCAGAAGGCTCTTTGCCTACGCGTTGCCAAATCTCTTCAGGCTTGTATAACACCATAGCTAACGTCAGGCTCAAGGCTTTAGAGATAGATTGCACAGAAAAGGCCTCCTCTGCATCACCTGCTTGAATCACCTCACCTTCGTTTGTGTATACCGCAATCGCCAGTTTCTGGTTCGATACGCGAGCCAATGCAGGGATATAATCAGCAACCTTTCCCTGACCAATTAGGGGACGAACTTCGTCTAAAATCTCGGCCAAAATAGCTTGAGTTGGTTTCATGTGTGCTTACTTCTATATTGTTATTTTTGTAGGGGTCTAACATTACTTTCTGTCCTTAAACCTTTATTTCAATAAAAGCCTAAGGACAAAAAAGCCAACATTACAATAATGTTGGCTTTAATCAATCCCACAAAGTGTAAGGTTTAACCTAAAGCAGGTTTGCCTTCACTTGTTGTGCTCGAGAATTACTTAGTACGCTTGTACTTAATATCCCAAACACCATGACCAAGACGGTGGCCACGAGCTTCAAATTTAGTCAGTGGACGCTCATCAGGGCGAGGAATGTAATCACCATCTTCAGCGATATTCTCGAAGCCTGGAGCAACGTTCATCACTTCAATCATGTGCTCTGCGTAGTTTTCCCAGTCTGTTGCCATGTGGAAAATACCAGTATCAAGTTGAAGCTTACCGCGAACCATTTCTGCAAACTCAGCCTTAACAATACGACGTTTGTGGTGACGAGCTTTGTGCCATGGGTCAGGGAAGAACAGTTGCAGTGTATGCAGGCTGCTATCTGGAATCATGTGTTCAAATACTTCTACTGCATCGTGACACATTACACGCAAGTTAGTTACGCCAGCATCACGCGCTGTACCTAAACAAGCACCAACACCTGGGCTGTGAACCTCAATACCTAAGAAGTTTTTCTCAGGTGCGTTCTTTGCCATTTCAACCAGTGATGCACCCATACCGAAGCCAATCTCTAGTACAACTGGGTTATCGTTGCCAAATACTTCTTTCCAATTCAGAAGCTCTGGGTTGTAGTCGATACCCATTGTTGGCCAACATTCATTCATCGCGTTTTCTTGGCCTTTTGTTAAGCGGCCTTCGCGGCGAACAAAACTACGGATCTTACGAACCAGTTTGCCGTCTTCAGTATATTCGTTAGTGGTCACTTCACTCATTGATTTTTGCCTGCACATTGATTAATCAAAGCGGGGATTATCCAAAGAATTGCCTTCGGTGCAAGTCTTTCCGTGGATAAATTCCCACACAATTTGTCTGTTTTACATCCAACGTTAAGTGTGGTGCAATTTCGCTTCTAATAATAGCAAAGCATAGAGCATGTCGTGACTCCTTTCGCAACCGCCATATTAAAGTGGTATGACGCCTACGGGCGTAAAGAATTACCTTGGCAACAAAACAAAACCGCCTACACCGTTTGGTTATCTGAAATCATGCTTCAGCAGACTCAGGTCGCCACGGTGATTCCATACTACCAGCGCTTCTTAGAACGCTTTCCTACGGTGATTGACCTAGCGAACGCTGAACAAGATGAGGTGCTCCACTTATGGACGGGGCTTGGTTATTACGCGCGAGCTCGTAACTTGCATAAAGCAGCTAAGATTGTTGCTGAGCAGTATGGTGGTGAGTTTCCGCTTTCTCTTGAAGAGATGAACGCGCTACCGGGTATTGGCCGCTCAACAGCCGCCGCAGTGCTGTCTTCCGTTCATAAGCTTCCTCATGCGATTCTTGATGGCAATGTAAAGCGAACGCTTGCAAGAAGCTTTGCCGTTGAAGGTTGGCCTGGACAAAAGAAGGTTGAAAACCAACTTTGGGAGCATGCAGAAGCTCATACTCCGAAGAAAAATGTCGATAAGTACAATCAGGCAATGATGGACATGGGTGCCATGGTTTGTACTCGTAGCAAACCTAAATGTACTCTGTGTCCGATTGAAAGCATGTGTGAAGCTAAGAAGCTTGATAGACAACTCGACTTCCCGGGCAAGAAACCTAAGAAAGAGAAACCAGTAAAAGAAACATGGTTTGTGATTCTTTATCACAACAATCAAGTGTGGCTTGAACAGCGTCCTCAGTCTGGTATCTGGGGAGGCTTATTCTGCTTTCCTCAAAATGAAAACGCAGAGATTGAACATCAGTTAGATCTTCGCTCGATCAAAGATGCTGAAACCGATTCAATCAAGACCATGATTGCGTTTAGGCACACTTTCAGTCACTACCACTTAGATATCACACCAGTATTAGTAAAATTAGATAAACAACCAGATTTGATAATGGAAGGGACCAAAGGTCTCTGGTATAACTTATCAAAACCGGAAGAAATTGGCCTAGCCGCTCCTGTGAAGCAGCTTATTGAGAGCCTACCCTTTGAACTGAACGACGACGTTTGAATCAACGAACGCGATAAGAGGAACCACTATGAGCCGCACTGTATTTTGTGCTCGCCTCCAGAAAGACGCTGAAGGCTTAGATTTTCAACTTTACCCAGGTGACTTAGGTAAGCGTATCTTTGACAACATCTCTAAAGAAGCTTGGGGACAATGGCAAAGCAAGCAAACAATGCTGATCAATGAAAAGAAGCTAAATATGATGGATCCTGAGCATCGTAAACTTCTTGAAACTGAGATGGTTAACTTCCTTTTCGAAGGTAAAGATGTCGTAATTGATGGCTATACTCCACCAAGCGAATAAGACATTTATTTAAGCAAATTTTAATGACATCATGGTTAACGCTGCGATGTCATTTTTGTATGAGGAACTATGAAAAAGCTAAGTTACTTCCTAACAGCCATGTTATTAACAGGCTGCAGCCGTGAATTTGTCGAAAGCATTTATGATGTGAATTACGAACCGACCAACCGATTTGTCAGCAACTTGGCAGAGCTACCTGGTCAGTTTGAAAAAGACACCGGTGCACTGGATGCTTTGATTAATAGCTTTTCTGGCAATATCCAAAAGCGCTGGGGCAGCAGTGAAGTAAAAATAGCAGGTAAGAGTAACTATGTGAAATACATAGATAATTACTTGAGTCGTTCAGAAGTAAACTTTAGCGAAGGCCTGATCACAGTAGAAACTGTGTCCTCAACTGAGCCTAAAAAACACCTCAAAAATGCAATAATGACGACGCTTTTGACACCAGATGATCCGGCGCATGTCGACCTATTCTCTTCAAAAAGCATCAAGTTAGAAGGTAAACCTTTCCTCTACAATCAGGTCGTCGACCAAGAGAAAAAGCCCATTCAATGGACATGGCGCGCTAACCAATTCGCAGATTACTTGATCGCTAATAACCTCAAAACTAAAGAGGTCGACTTTAAAAAAGCCTACTACGTTGAGATCCCAATGGTGGCCGATCACGCGAGTCAGCGTAGTTATCAATATGCCGATATCGTGCGCAGAGCGTCTCAGCGTTATGACATTCCTGAAGACTTGATTTACGCCATCATCAAAACAGAAAGTAGTTTTAACCCATATGCTGTGAGCTGGGCGAATGCTTACGGTCTTATGCAAGTCGTGCCGAAAACTGCAGGTCGAGACGTATTTAAGCTGGTAAAGAACAAGCCTGGAGAACCGACCCCTGAGTATTTATTCAATCCAGAAAACAACATTGATGCTGGCACGGCGTACTTTTACATCCTTAAAAATCGTTATTTAAAAGACGTGCAACACCCAACAACACTTGAGTACAGCATGATTTCTGCATACAACGGCGGTACTGGTGGCGTACTCAATACGTTCAGTAAGGACAGAAAACGAGCAATGCGAGACCTAAACTCGCTCCAACCTAGCCAAGCGTACTGGGCACTTACCAAGAAGCACCCAAATAAAGAGTCGCGCCGATACCTAGAAAAAGTAACAAAATTCAAGAAAGATTTTAACCAAGGTAAAACGTAAGCCTCACTTTTGAATAAAAAAACAACTAACGAACGTTTTTTTTAATTATTTTCAAAAAAGGTGTTGACGGTTATGCAGAAAATCCGTTTAATAGCGCTCCGTTGCCCGGATAGCTCAGTCGGTAGAGCAGAGGATTGAAAATCCTCGTGTCGGTGGTTCGATTCCGCCTCCGGGCACCACAATTTGATTTGTTGGTGTCAACACTCTTTAACAGGGAGTAGCAACACGGACAAAAGCATAAAGAATTTAGTGTGCCGACTTAGCTCAGTAGGTAGAGCAACTGACTTGTAATCAGTAGGTCACCAGTTCGACTCCGGTAGTCGGCACCATTCTTTTGCCTCGATAGCTCAGTCGGTAGAGCAGCGGATTGAAAATCCGCGTGTCGGTGGTTCGATTCCGCCTCGAGGCACCATTATTTGGTACTTAACAAATAATGGTCTTAATAGACCTGATGTTGAGACAAGTAATTCCCCCTTAGTTCAGTTGGTAGAACGGCGGACTGTTAATCCGTATGTCGCAGGTTCGAGTCCCGCAGGGGGAGCCATTTTAAAGGGCTTCATTTTAATGAGGTTCTAACGAAGAGTTTACTCTTCAAGCAAAGAATTTAGTGTGCCGACTTAGCTCAGTAGGTAGAGCAACTGACTTGTAATCAGTAGGTCACCAGTTCGACTCCGGTAGTCGGCACCATTCTTTTGCCTCGATAGCTCAGTCGGTAGAGCAGCGGATTGAAAATCCGCGTGTCGGTGGTTCGATTCCGCCTCGAGGCACCATTATTTGATACTTAACAAATAATGGTCTTAATAGACCTGATGTTGAGACAAGTAATTCCCCTTTAGTTCAGTTGGTAGAACGGCGGACTGTTAATCCGTATGTCGCAAGTTCAAGTCTTGCAAGGGGAGCCACATTCAAGAAAGCCAAGTCGAAAGACTTGGCTTTTTTTCGTTTGAACGAAAGCTAAATCTATTCGACCACAGCATCTAACCTTAACAACCCCTATAAAGCCCCTCTTCACTCTCACGACAATATCTTCTTCTTAATTAACTTCCCACGAACTCGCGCCCCAAACTCCGTAAATTCACCAAACCAACACTTTTCAAACTCGTTCATAGTCACACAAAAATAAACGAGCTTTCGTTCTGTTACTTTTTTTTCTTCGTAAATTTAATCTTCATCATGTTTTGATATCTTTCTGATATCTGCCCTACACGACTTAGATTAAGATTCGATGAAATATACCTAATACTAATTATTGAATCGCTGCGCGGGGAAATATGAAATTAAAAACGCAAGCTTACTTATTATCAGGCATCATCTTGATCGCCTTGCTAGCGCTGACTGCTACTGGTTTATGGACCTTGAGAGTCGCTAGCAACATGGACAACAAAGCTCGCGTTACAGAGCTATTTAAGAGTGCATACAGCATTCTTACTGAAGTCGAGAAAATGGCTATTGATGGAACTTTAGAAGAGCAACAAGCGAAACAACTTGCTACTCGCCTACTGCGTAACAACATCTATAAAGACAATGAATACGTCTACGTTGCAGATGAAAACATGACGTTTGTCGCGACACCGCTAGATCCACAGCTGCATGGAACCAGCTTCAATGACTTTAAAGACGGTGATGGAAATAGCGTAGGCCAGCTTATACAAAGAGTACTTGGCAATCGTACTGGACAGATCGTTGAATACACTTGGACGCAAAATCTGCCAGACGGAACCATTGAAGAAAAACTGTCTATTGCAGAGAAAACCCCGCACTGGGGTTGGGTTGTCGGCACAGGTATCGGCTTCAACGAAGTTAACGCTCGTTTTTGGTCTACCGCTCAATGGCAGCTATTCCTTTGTGTCATGATTGCAGGCCTCATTCTATCGAGCTTAATCGTATCCATTAAACGCATGCTAGCGCTTCTTGGTGGCGAGCCTAAAGATGTAAGAGAAGCGGTACAAGCCGTCGCAGAAGGTCGTATTCAAACCTCTTTCGAAACTCAAGCGATCAACGGCAGTATCTATCACGCTGTTCAGCAAATGAGTAAATCGTTAGCTGAACTAGTATCGAACCTAAATGCTTCTATGCTGGCATTAAGAGGCGAATTACAGCGCGTGGAAGATCGTGCAGGTTCTATCGCTCAACTAACCGAAACTCAGCAACAATCGACTGAGATGATCGCGACAGCAATGACCGAAATGGCTTCTTCGGCTAACAATGTTGCTGATTCAGCAGGCGATACAGCTCGTAATACTGATGAAGCAGACAAGCAGAGCAAGCATACCCAACGTCTTATTCGCAACACAGTAGACAACATTCAAGGGCTAGCAGGCCAACTAGGTACAGCAAGTGAAGCTGTCGCTAATCTAGATAACGATGTAAATAACATTGTGAAAGTACTCGACGTTATCGGTGACATTGCAGAACAGACTAACCTATTGGCACTGAATGCAGCTATTGAGGCCGCACGAGCTGGCGAACAAGGTCGTGGGTTTGCGGTTGTTGCTGACGAAGTTCGTAACCTTGCTGGTCGAACACAATCAAGCACCAAAGAAATCCAATTGATGATTAATAACCTTCAAGAAGGCTCTCGTAACGCTATTCAAACCATGAAAGTGTGTGCAGCAACCAGTGAGAGCACCGTAACCGAGTCTCAAAATGCCTCTGAAGCGCTACAACAGATTGTTATCGCTCTGGAGTCTATTTCCTCGATGAGTCATCAAATCGCGACAGCTGCTGCTGAGCAGACCCAGGTGAGCGATGACATTTCAAAGCGCATCAACATGATCGAAGAAAGTGGCAACCAACTGAGTAATGTCGTGACAGAAAGTCACAACAGTACCCAAACCCTAGCCTCTCTTTCTAACGAATTAGAAGCTTGGGTTAATAGGTTTGAAGTAAAACACTAAACTCTCGATAAAATTCTTCAGTAAAAAAGCACGTTTTCATACGTGCTTTTTTTATTTCGGCACCCATTCAGTGTAGTTAACCTAAGTTTTGCTCTCTTTTAAGGCATGCTAGACCTAGGTTTTTCGTGCCAAATGAACAAAAACAACCCACTAAGTATAGAAAAACATCAAACGATACTTTTTTTGCAATTTAATGTTGACCCAGAACGCGAAAACACGTTTAATACACCTCGTCGCCCGGATAGCTCAGTCGGTAGAGCAGAGGATTGAAAATCCTCGTGTCGGTGGTTCGATTCCGCCTCCGGGCACCACAATTTATTTGTTGGTGTCTTAGACAACAACAGTAAAGCACAAAGAAATATTATGTGCCGACTTAGCTCAGTAGGTAGAGCAACTGACTTGTAATCAGTAGGTCACCAGTTCGATTCCGGTAGTCGGCACCATTTCTTTAAAGCTTTAAGAATAATTCCCCTTTAGTTCAGTTGGTAGAACGGCGGACTGTTAATCCGTATGTCGCAAGTTCAAGTCTTGCAAGGGGAGCCAAGTTAATCATCAAGCATAAGCTTTTTGATTCATGATGCCGACTTAGCTCAGTAGGTAGAGCAACTGACTTGTAATCAGTAGGTCACCAGTTCGATTCCGGTAGTCGGCACCATTCTCTTGATTAGAGACTAAACAATCAATTCCCCTTTAGTTCAGTTGGTAGAACGGCGGACTGTTAATCCGTATGTCGCAAGTTCAAGTCTTGCAAGGGGAGCCAATTAAAGAAAGCCGCATCACTGATGCGGCTTTTTTGCATCTGGAGATCCTGATTTTTCAATAACTTCCTCTTTCTAATATCTCATTTAATCCAGAAACCAACAGTTTTAAATACCCTTCAAAGCTCATCACGCTTTACTCTTTAATTCCGTTTTAGATCCAGTAACAACAGATTATCAATTTGTACAAAGAGCCAGTCATAACGGACTTATTAGTTACGTTACTGTTGATTAATTCTATAGAAATGAACAAGCTTTAGAGTGAACCAAATTGGCTCTAGAAAGGCGCTACTGGTTGATTAAATTGAGATGATATACGATTCACTCTTTATCAAAACTATCCACTACAATCGCTCCCATAGATGCAGGCATGGAAATTACAATCACCCTTTTGATCGATACAATTGGATCGCTTAGTAAAGGCAACTTGTCCAAACAAGTCAGTACCAACGCAACAACCAACGCTGTCATCACATAAGCAATAACGATTCGAAAAATAAAGACCGGCAGGCGAGCAACAATATCTTTCTGAAAGACACTCTCATAGGTATAAAAGCCCAGGAACACCGCAGACAACAAGAACAGTAATAATAAGTTAGCTGTGGGTAAAGTCTCCCCTAGTTTCCAGGCCTCTTCAGAAAAAGAAATCGGTACGGCCAAAGCAAAAGATCCAACAAAGATCTGGCTAGCATCTTCAAAGTTAAAACTTAATTTCATCGAGTTACCTTTGAGGCTTAGGAATGTGCCTAGTTTCCAAAATCGTAAATTCATTATCTTAGGGAATTTAATAGTTCCAACCTAATGTTAGCCGCATTAGCCAGAACATAGCTTGAACTAACAAGCATTAAAATAAATAACTCACAGTCACTAATCACTAATCACTATCCTCACATATCCATCGCCAGTGTTGAGGAAACAAGCACACCTCCACCGACAGGCCAAGAAATATCTCTTGGGAAGTCGTAACCAATAAACCTCATACAACTTTATATACATCAGTGCTAAAGATATTGTCCCTAATTGGATACACATTAGTAATGCTCTTCCAATCTACCCCCCCCTCCTTCTTATTCAACGACTAACTAGTACATGAATAGCAAGCAAAGTAATAATGTTGAGGCTCATCTCTAAGGTGCATTCATGAGGCGCCTAAAGTCTCTAAGAGCTATCTAAGGCGATAGCGACAAAGACTGTTGAGTAGCAGCTACGATAGCCTCTAGCGCTTCAACAAAAGGTATTTGTGGTAAGTACTAGCTTGTATAACTGCAGAGCGAAATTCTTTCTACACTCTATGCCAGCTTAGAGGCTGTGATATTTCTGGGGAAACCTCTGGCTAATCATTACAAATCCTGATTGTGAGCGACAAACAGAGTGAGCGGAGGGTAAAAGTAGGGTGAAGCTTTGTTTACAAGTATCTATATCTCGCGCTTTCTAATAGCACTATTTTGATCGCAAGATTCCTGCGTGAGTATGAAGACGTAGCTGATAGTAAACCTTCCGAGAACTGATCCATATAAACCTCTTAAGTCACTCAGTTCGGTAGTCGAACTGCGCAGCTACCCTCTAGGGAAATGTTTATACTCTCAACAGAGCCTTGTAATGGCATTAAAGTCTTCACTAGATTAAGTAGCCGAAAAACAAAACTCGATGCAAGAAGCGCGTTAATCTAATTCTACTATTGAGCTTCTGGACTGTGACTAAATAGTCGAGCCTATAAGTAACAACGGAGTCCGGATAATTAGATTAAGTCCAAAAAGCCTAATGACTCTCAACGAAGGTTTTTTATGATGAGTAAATAACTAACGACTCATGCAGCAAGAAATCATTACTCACAGAGCAAAGACGTATGCTTATCGACGTGCAACAAGCTTTTTCAAAGTAAGATAGGCTAAATACTGATGTAAGTAAGTCCAAAGAAAGATAAGCCATTATTTAGCTACAAAAGACTCCGCTATGTCTAACGAGACTTCTTATAAGAGTAGTTGTAGCTTGGGCCTCAGAAGATTGGGACTCGTAGTCAAAGATCAAAACATCTACGCTCAGAAATGACGAAAGCCTAGTCATAAGACGAGGCTTTCTAAGAAGTGGCTGGGCTGGCATTCCATCGGACTCGCGCACGAGCGGGACTCTTTCGACCGAAGGGAGAATATACAATGATTCAAATGTAAAAAAGCCCTGCTATTTCTAGCAGGGCTTCTCTATAATTGGCGGAGTGGACGGGACTCGAACCCGCGACCCCCGGCGTGACAGGCCGGTATTCTAACCAACTGAACTACCACTCCGCAGTGTCTATTCAGCTTAAAGCAATTTGAGCCTGACGATGTCCTACTCTCACATGGGGAAGCCCCACACTACCATCGGCGCTATTGTGTTTCACTTCTGAGTTCGGCATGGAATCAGGTGGGTCCACAATGCTATGGTCGTCAAACAAATTCTGTTGTTAATTTGAATAATCAAATCAACCAAATATGGTGCTGATACCCAGACTCGAACTGGGGACCTCACCCTTACCAAGGGTGCGCTCTACCGGGCTGAGCTATATCAGCAGTTCAAGAATCATTTAAAACGATTCTGAAACTTTTGTCTTCACTTTTGAAAAGTGAAAATAAATTTAAAGCCTGGCGATGTCCTACTCTCACATGGGGAAGCCCCACACTACCATCGGCGCTATTGTGTTTCACTTCTGAGTTCGGCATGGAATCAGGTGGGTCCACAATGCTATGGTCGCCAAGCAAATTTTAAAATTCGGAAAACTGTATTTAAAAGTAACTCTTCAAACTCATTCAAGGTCTGTCTTTGAGTCCACAAAACCCCTTGGGTGTTGTATGGTTAAGCCTCACGGGCAATTAGTACAGGTTAGCTCAATGCCTCGCAGCACTTACACACCCTGCCTATCAACGTTCTAGTCTTGAACAACCCTTAAGGACGCTTATAGCGTCAGGGAAAACTCATCTCAGGGCTCGCTTCCCGCTTAGATGCTTTCAGCGGTTATCGATTCCGAACTTAGCTACCGGGCAATGCCATTGGCATGACAACCCGAACACCAGAGGTTCGTCCACTCCGGTCCTCTCGTACTAGGAGCAGCCCCCTTCAATTTTCCAACGCCCACGGCAGATAGGGACCGAACTGTCTCACGACGTTCTAAACCCAGCTCGCGTACCACTTTAAATGGCGAACAGCCATACCCTTGGGACCGACTTCAGCCCCAGGATGTGATGAGCCGACATCGAGGTGCCAAACACCGCCGTCGATATGAACTCTTGGGCGGTATCAGCCTGTTATCCCCGGAGTACCTTTTATCCGTTGAGCGATGGCCCTTCCATTCAGAACCACCGGATCACTATGACCTGCTTTCGCACCTGCTCGAATTGTCATTCTCGCAGTCAAGCGGGCTTATGCCATTGCACTAACCACACGATGTCCAACCGTGTTTAGCCCACCTTCGTGCTCCTCCGTTACTCTTTGGGAGGAGACCGCCCCAGTCAAACTACCCACCAGGCACTGTCCGTAATCCCGATTCAGGGACCAACGTTAGAACATCAAAACTACAAGGGTGGTATTTCAAGGACGACTCCACCACATCTAGCGACGCGGTTTCAAAGTCTCCCACCTATCCTACACATGTAGGTTCAATGTTCAGTGCCAAGCTGTAGTAAAGGTTCACGGGGTCTTTCCGTCTAGCCGCGGGTACACTGCATCTTCACAGCGATTTCAATTTCACTGAGTCTCGGGTGGAGACAGCGTGGCCATCATTACGCCATTCGTGCAGGTCGGAACTTACCCGACAAGGAATTTCGCTACCTTAGGACCGTTATAGTTACGGCCGCCGTTTACCGGGGCTTCGATCAAGAGCTTCGACCGAAGTCTAACCCCATCAATTAACCTTCCGGCACCGGGCAGGCGTCACACCGTATACGTCATCTTACGATTTTGCACAGTGCTGTGTTTTTAATAAACAGTTGCAGCCACCTGGTATCTGCGACTCTCGTCTGCTCCATCCGCAAGGGACTTCACTGATAAGAGCGTACCTTCTCCCGAAGTTACGGTACCATTTTGCCTAGTTCCTTCACCCGAGTTCTCTCAAGCGCCTTGGTATTCTCTACCCGACCACCTGTGTCGGTTTGGGGTACGATTCCTTACAATCTGAAGCTTAGAGGCTTTTCCTGGAAGCATGGCATCAATGACTTCACTACCGTAGTAGCTCGACATCGTATCTCAGCGTTAAGAAAGTCCGGATTTACCTAAACTTTCCGCCTACGTACTTGAACCTGGACAACCGTCGCCAGGCCCACCTAGCCTTCTCCGTCCCCCCATCGCAATTGTAAGAAGTACGGGAATATTAACCCGTTTCCCATCGACTACGCCTTTCGGCCTCGCCTTAGGAGTCGACTTACCCTGCCCCGATTAACGTTGGACAGGAACCCTTGGTCTTCCGGCGAGGGAGTTTTTCACTCCCTTTATCGTTACTCATGTCAGCATTCGCACTTCTGATACCTCCAGCAGCCCTTACAGACCACCTTCAACGGCTTACAGAACGCTCCCCTACCCCACATACCCTAAGGTACGTAGCCGCAGCTTCGGTGTATAGCTTAGCCCCGTTACATCTTCCGCGCAGGCCGACTCGACCAGTGAGCTATTACGCTTTCTTTAAATGATGGCTGCTTCTAAGCCAACATCCTGGCTGTCTGAGCCTTCCCACATCGTTTCCCACTTAGCTATACTTTGGGACCTTAGCTGGCGGTCTGGGTTGTTTCCCTCTCCACGACGGACGTTAGCACCCGCCGTGTGTCTCCCGGATAGTACTTACTGGTATTCGGAGTTTGCAAAGGGTTGGTAAGTCGGGATGACCCCCTAGCCTTAACAGTGCTCTACCCCCAGTAGTATTCGTCCGAGGCGCTACCTAAATAGCTTTCGGGGAGAACCAGCTATCTCCAGGTTTGATTGGCCTTTCACCCCTAGCCACAAGTCATCCGCTAATTTTTCAACATTAGTCGGTTCGGTCCTCCAGTTGATGTTACTCAACCTTCAACCTGCCCATGGCTAGATCACCTGGTTTCGGGTCTAATCCTAGCAACTGTACGCCCAGTTAAGACTCGGTTTCCCTACGGCTCCCCTAAACGGTTAACCTTGCTACTAAAATTAAGTCGCTGACCCATTATACAAAAGGTACGCAGTCACACCACGAAGGTGCTCCTACTGCTTGTACGTACACGGTTTCAGGTTCTATTTCACTCCCCTCACAGGGGTTCTTTTCGCCTTTCCCTCACGGTACTGGTTCACTATCGGTCAGTCAGTAGTATTTAGCCTTGGAGGATGGTCCCCCCATATTCAGACAGGATATCACGTGTCCCGCCCTACTCGTTTTCACTGATGATGAGATGTCGATTACGGGGCTATCACCCTCTATTGCGGCACTTTCCAGAGCCTTCATCTGTCTCATTAAAAGCTTAAGGGCTAATCCAATTTCGCTCGCCGCTACTTTCGGAATCTCGGTTGATTTCTCTTCCTCGGGGTACTTAGATGTTTCAGTTCCCCCGGTTTGCCTCCTGTTGCTATGTATTCACAACAGGATACTTACTTATGTAAGTGGGTTTCCCCATTCAGGAATCCCAGACTTAAAGGTTATTACTACCTAATCTGGGCTTATCGCAAGTTATTACGCCTTTCATCGCCTCTGACTGCCAAGGCATCCACCGTGTACGCTTAGTCACTTAACCATACAACCCGAAAGGGTCTTAGTGTATGGCAACTAACCAAGGTTTTTGGTTGTCATTAAGAAGGGTTAATTCTCAATGACTGTTTGCCGGACTCAATGTGATTCAAACGAATTTGAATCGAATACAAGACACTTGAATGTGTTTGTTGTGTTTATCAAAAGATAAACATTGAGAACTTTTAAATTTGATTGAATTACTCGTAAGTAATCAATCAGTCAGCTTTCCAAATTGTTAAAGAGCTTGATTTCTTTCGAAACCATTTTTAAAGACTCTCTTAAGAGAATACTTAAAGATGGTGGAGCTATGCGGGATCGAACCGCAGACCTCCTGCGTGCAAGGCAGGCGCTCTCCCAGCTGAGCTATAGCCCCATCTAGGTCGATATTGGTGGGTCTGAGTGGACTTGAACCACCGACCTCCCGCTTATCAGGCGAGCGCTCTAACCAGCTGAGCTACAGACCCAATATCGTCTCTTAACTTTTCTAAACCTAATCAATCTGTGTGGACACTTATCGTGAGTATCTTCGTATAAGGAGGTGATCCAGCCCCAGGTTCCCCTAGGGCTACCTTGTTACGACTTCACCCCAGTCATGAACCACAAAGTGGTGAGCGTCCTCCCCGAAAGGTTAAACTACCCACTTCTTTTGCAGCCCACTCCCATGGTGTGACGGGCGGTGTGTACAAGGCCCGGGAACGTATTCACCGTAGCATTCTGATCTACGATTACTAGCGATTCCGACTTCATGGAGTCGAGTTGCAGACTCCAATCCGGACTACGACGCACTTTTTGGGATTCGCTTACCATCGCTGGCTTGCTGCCCTCTGTATGCGCCATTGTAGCACGTGTGTAGCCCTACTCGTAAGGGCCATGATGACTTGACGTCGTCCCCACCTTCCTCCGGTTTATCACCGGCAGTCTCCCTGGAGTTCCCGACATTACTCGCTGGCAAACAAGGATAAGGGTTGCGCTCGTTGCGGGACTTAACCCAACATTTCACAACACGAGCTGACGACAGCCATGCAGCACCTGTCTCAGAGCTCCCGAAGGCACACCTGCGTCTCCGCTGGCTTCTCTGGATGTCAAGAGTAGGTAAGGTTCTTCGCGTTGCATCGAATTAAACCACATGCTCCACCGCTTGTGCGGGCCCCCGTCAATTCATTTGAGTTTTAATCTTGCGACCGTACTCCCCAGGCGGTCTACTTAACGCGTTAGCTCCGAAAGCCACGGCTCAAGGCCACAACCTCCAAGTAGACATCGTTTACGGCGTGGACTACCAGGGTATCTAATCCTGTTTGCTCCCCACGCTTTCGCATCTGAGTGTCAGTATCTGTCCAGGGGGCCGCCTTCGCCACTGGTATTCCTTCAGATCTCTACGCATTTCACCGCTACACCTGAAATTCTACCCCCCTCTACAGTACTCTAGTTCACCAGTTTCAAATGCAGTTCCGAGGTTGAGCCCCGGGCTTTCACATCTGACTTAATGAACCACCTGCATGCGCTTTACGCCCAGTAATTCCGATTAACGCTCGCACCCTCCGTATTACCGCGGCTGCTGGCACGGAGTTAGCCGGTGCTTCTTCTGTTGCTAACGTCAAGAGATAGCGCTATTAACGCTACCCCCTTCCTCACAACTGAAAGTACTTTACAACCCGAAGGCCTTCTTCATACACGCGGCATGGCTGCATCAGGCTTTCGCCCATTGTGCAATATTCCCCACTGCTGCCTCCCGTAGGAGTCTGGACCGTGTCTCAGTTCCAGTGTGGCTGATCATCCTCTCAGACCAGCTAGGGATCGTCGCCTTGGTGAGCCATTACCTCACCAACTAGCTAATCCCACCTAGGCATATCTTGACGCGAGAGGCCCGAAGGTCCCCCTCTTTGGCCCGTAGGCATTATGCGGTATTAGCCATCGTTTCCAATGGTTATCCCCCACATCAAGGCAATTTCCTAGGCATTACTCACCCGTCCGCCGCTCGACGCCCATTAACGCACCCGAAGGATTGTTAGTGTCGTTTCCGCTCGACTTGCATGTGTTAGGCCTGCCGCCAGCGTTCAATCTGAGCCATGATCAAACTCTTCAATTTAAGATTTTGTGACTCAACGAATACTGACTTCAAAACTAATATTTACCGAAGTAAACATGTAATTCTAAAGCTATTACCATTCCAACAGAATGATAATGAATTGACTGTGCCAAATAACCGAAGTTATTTGTATTGGTCACTCAGTTCATTGAAATCATTTTGATTCCGAAGAATCTGTTTTATCTAACGATAAAACGTTTTGATATTCATCAACGAGTGCCCACACAGATTGATAGGTTTAAATTGTTAAAGAGCTTTGCTTTCAGTGCCTTAGCACTTAAGCAGGACGCGTATAATACGCTTTCTACTTTGAAAGTCAACATAAAATACTAAGAAAACTTAGAACTCTATGGTGACTTGTCTACTTTGTAGACAAAGTCGAAATTAAAGCCTGGCGATGTCCTACTCTCACATGGGGAAGCCCCACACTACCATCGGCGCTATTGTGTTTCACTTCTGAGTTCGGCATGGAATCAGGTGGGTCCACAATGCTATGGTCGCCAAGCAAATTTTAAAATTCGGAAAACTGTATTTAAAAGTAACTCTTCAAACTCATTCAAGGTCTGTCTTTGAGTCCACAAAACCCCTTGGGTGTTGTATGGTTAAGCCTCACGGGCAATTAGTACAGGTTAGCTCAATGCCTCGCAGCACTTACACACCCTGCCTATCAACGTTCTAGTCTTGAACAACCCTTAAGGACGCTTATAGCGTCAGGGAAAACTCATCTCAGGGCTCGCTTCCCGCTTAGATGCTTTCAGCGGTTATCGATTCCGAACTTAGCTACCGGGCAATGCCATTGGCATGACAACCCGAACACCAGAGGTTCGTCCACTCCGGTCCTCTCGTACTAGGAGCAGCCCCCTTCAATTTTCCAACGCCCACGGCAGATAGGGACCGAACTGTCTCACGACGTTCTAAACCCAGCTCGCGTACCACTTTAAATGGCGAACAGCCATACCCTTGGGACCGACTTCAGCCCCAGGATGTGATGAGCCGACATCGAGGTGCCAAACACCGCCGTCGATATGAACTCTTGGGCGGTATCAGCCTGTTATCCCCGGAGTACCTTTTATCCGTTGAGCGATGGCCCTTCCATTCAGAACCACCGGATCACTATGACCTGCTTTCGCACCTGCTCGAATTGTCATTCTCGCAGTCAAGCGGGCTTATGCCATTGCACTAACCACACGATGTCCAACCGTGTTTAGCCCACCTTCGTGCTCCTCCGTTACTCTTTGGGAGGAGACCGCCCCAGTCAAACTACCCACCAGGCACTGTCCGTAATCCCGATTCAGGGACCAACGTTAGAACATCAAAACTACAAGGGTGGTATTTCAAGGACGACTCCACCACATCTAGCGACGCGGTTTCAAAGTCTCCCACCTATCCTACACATGTAGGTTCAATGTTCAGTGCCAAGCTGTAGTAAAGGTTCACGGGGTCTTTCCGTCTAGCCGCGGGTACACTGCATCTTCACAGCGATTTCAATTTCACTGAGTCTCGGGTGGAGACAGCGTGGCCATCATTACGCCATTCGTGCAGGTCGGAACTTACCCGACAAGGAATTTCGCTACCTTAGGACCGTTATAGTTACGGCCGCCGTTTACCGGGGCTTCGATCAAGAGCTTCGACCGAAGTCTAACCCCATCAATTAACCTTCCGGCACCGGGCAGGCGTCACACCGTATACGTCATCTTACGATTTTGCACAGTGCTGTGTTTTTAATAAACAGTTGCAGCCACCTGGTATCTGCGACTCTCGTCTGCTCCATCCGCAAGGGACTTCACTGATAAGAGCGTACCTTCTCCCGAAGTTACGGTACCATTTTGCCTAGTTCCTTCACCCGAGTTCTCTCAAGCGCCTTGGTATTCTCTACCCGACCACCTGTGTCGGTTTGGGGTACGATTCCTTACAATCTGAAGCTTAGAGGCTTTTCCTGGAAGCATGGCATCAATGACTTCACTACCGTAGTAGCTCGACATCGTATCTCAGCGTTAAGAAAGTCCGGATTTACCTAAACTTTCCGCCTACGTACTTGAACCTGGACAACCGTCGCCAGGCCCACCTAGCCTTCTCCGTCCCCCCATCGCAATTGTAAGAAGTACGGGAATATTAACCCGTTTCCCATCGACTACGCCTTTCGGCCTCGCCTTAGGAGTCGACTTACCCTGCCCCGATTAACGTTGGACAGGAACCCTTGGTCTTCCGGCGAGGGAGTTTTTCACTCCCTTTATCGTTACTCATGTCAGCATTCGCACTTCTGATACCTCCAGCAGCCCTTACAGACCACCTTCAACGGCTTACAGAACGCTCCCCTACCCCACATACCCTAAGGTACGTAGCCGCAGCTTCGGTGTATAGCTTAGCCCCGTTACATCTTCCGCGCAGGCCGACTCGACCAGTGAGCTATTACGCTTTCTTTAAATGATGGCTGCTTCTAAGCCAACATCCTGGCTGTCTGAGCCTTCCCACATCGTTTCCCACTTAGCTATACTTTGGGACCTTAGCTGGCGGTCTGGGTTGTTTCCCTCTCCACGACGGACGTTAGCACCCGCCGTGTGTCTCCCGGATAGTACTTACTGGTATTCGGAGTTTGCAAAGGGTTGGTAAGTCGGGATGACCCCCTAGCCTTAACAGTGCTCTACCCCCAGTAGTATTCGTCCGAGGCGCTACCTAAATAGCTTTCGGGGAGAACCAGCTATCTCCAGGTTTGATTGGCCTTTCACCCCTAGCCACAA
Source organism: Vibrio pomeroyi (assembly GCF_024347595.1). Classification (NCBI taxonomy): domain Bacteria; kingdom Pseudomonadati; phylum Pseudomonadota; class Gammaproteobacteria; order Vibrionales; family Vibrionaceae; genus Vibrio; species Vibrio pomeroyi. Next base: position 3,198,727 of record NZ_AP025506.1, read on the forward strand.
GTCATCCGCTAATTTTTCAACATTAGTCGGTTCGGTCCTCCAGTTGATGTTACTCAACCTTCAACCTGCCCATGGCTAGATCACCTGGTTTCGGGTCTAATCCTAGCAACTGTACGCCCAGTTAAGACTCGGTTTCCCTACGGCTCCCCTAAACGGTTAACCTTGCTACTAAAATTAAGTCGCTGACCCATTATACAAAAGGTACGCAGTCACACCACGAAGGTGCTCCTACTGCTTGTACGTACACGGTTTCAGGTTCTATTTCACTCCCCTCACAGGGGTTCTTTTCGCCTTTCCCTCACGGTACTGGTTCACTATCGGTCAGTCAGTAGTATTTAGCCTTGGAGGATGGTCCCCCCATATTCAGACAGGATATCACGTGTCCCGCCCTACTCGTTTTCACTGATGATGAGATGTCGATTACGGGGCTATCACCCTCTATTGCGGCACTTTCCAGAGCCTTCATCTGTCTCATTAAAAGCTTAAGGGCTAATCCAATTTCGCTCGCCGCTACTTTCGGAATCTCGGTTGATTTCTCTTCCTCGGGGTACTTAGATGTTTCAGTTCCCCCGGTTTGCCTCCTGTTGCTATGTATTCACAACAGGATACTTACTTATGTAAGTGGGTTTCCCCATTCAGGAATCCCAGACTCAAAGGTTATTACTACCTAATCTGGGCTTATCGCAAGTTATTACGCCTTTCATCGCCTCTGACTGCCAAGGCATCCACCGTGTACGCTTAGTCACTTAACCATACAACCCGAAAGGGTCTTAGTGTATGGCAACTAACCAAGGTTTTTGGTTGTCATTAAGAAGGGTTAATTCTCAATGACTGTTTGCCGGACTCAATGTGATTCAAACGAATTTGAATCGAATACAAGACACTTGAATGTGTTTGTTGTGTTTATCAAAAGATAAACATTGAGAACTTTTAAATTTGATTGAATTACTCGTAAGTAATCAATCAGTCAGCTTTCCAAATTGTTAAAGAGCTTGATTCAATAAATGAACCATTTTTAAAGACACTTAAATAAATGCGCTTAAAGATGGTATCCCGTAGGGGAGTCGAACCCCTGTTACCGCCGTGAAAGGGCGGTGTCCTAGGCCTCTAGACGAACGGGACATAGGTTACTCTTAACTGTTTAAACATATCAATCTGTGTGGACACTTATCGTGAGTATCTTCGTATAAGGAGGTGATCCAGCCCCAGGTTCCCCTAGGGCTACCTTGTTACGACTTCACCCCAGTCATGAACCACAAAGTGGTGAGCGTCCTCCCCGAAAGGTTAAACTACCCACTTCTTTTGCAGCCCACTCCCATGGTGTGACGGGCGGTGTGTACAAGGCCCGGGAACGTATTCACCGTAGCATTCTGATCTACGATTACTAGCGATTCCGACTTCATGGAGTCGAGTTGCAGACTCCAATCCGGACTACGACGCACTTTTTGGGATTCGCTTACCATCGCTGGCTTGCTGCCCTCTGTATGCGCCATTGTAGCACGTGTGTAGCCCTACTCGTAAGGGCCATGATGACTTGACGTCGTCCCCACCTTCCTCCGGTTTATCACCGGCAGTCTCCCTGGAGTTCCCGACATTACTCGCTGGCAAACAAGGATAAGGGTTGCGCTCGTTGCGGGACTTAACCCAACATTTCACAACACGAGCTGACGACAGCCATGCAGCACCTGTCTCAGAGCTCCCGAAGGCACACCTGCGTCTCCGCTGGCTTCTCTGGATGTCAAGAGTAGGTAAGGTTCTTCGCGTTGCATCGAATTAAACCACATGCTCCACCGCTTGTGCGGGCCCCCGTCAATTCATTTGAGTTTTAATCTTGCGACCGTACTCCCCAGGCGGTCTACTTAACGCGTTAGCTCCGAAAGCCACGGCTCAAGGCCACAACCTCCAAGTAGACATCGTTTACGGCGTGGACTACCAGGGTATCTAATCCTGTTTGCTCCCCACGCTTTCGCATCTGAGTGTCAGTATCTGTCCAGGGGGCCGCCTTCGCCACTGGTATTCCTTCAGATCTCTACGCATTTCACCGCTACACCTGAAATTCTACCCCCCTCTACAGTACTCTAGTTCACCAGTTTCAAATGCAGTTCCGAGGTTGAGCCCCGGGCTTTCACATCTGACTTAATGAACCACCTGCATGCGCTTTACGCCCAGTAATTCCGATTAACGCTCGCACCCTCCGTATTACCGCGGCTGCTGGCACGGAGTTAGCCGGTGCTTCTTCTGTTGCTAACGTCAAGAGATAGCGCTATTAACGCTACCCCCTTCCTCACAACTGAAAGTACTTTACAACCCGAAGGCCTTCTTCATACACGCGGCATGGCTGCATCAGGCTTTCGCCCATTGTGCAATATTCCCCACTGCTGCCTCCCGTAGGAGTCTGGACCGTGTCTCAGTTCCAGTGTGGCTGATCATCCTCTCAGACCAGCTAGGGATCGTCGCCTTGGTGAGCCATTACCTCACCAACTAGCTAATCCCACCTAGGCATATCTTGACGCGAGAGGCCCGAAGGTCCCCCTCTTTGGCCCGTAGGCGTTATGCGGTATTAGCCATCGTTTCCAATGGTTATCCCCCACATCAAGGCAATTTCCTAGGCATTACTCACCCGTCCGCCGCTCGACGCCCATTAACGCACCCGAAGGATTGTTAGTGTCGTTTCCGCTCGACTTGCATGTGTTAGGCCTGCCGCCAGCGTTCAATCTGAGCCATGATCAAACTCTTCAATTTAAGATTTTGTGACTCAACGAATACTGACTTCAAAACTACAAAAAGTAATTCTAAAGCTATTACCATTCCAACAGAATGGTAATGAATTGACTGTGCCAAATAACCCCTCTCTATAAAGAAAGTAATTATTCGTATTGGTCACTCAGTTCATTGAAATCATTTTGATTCCGAAGAATCTGTTTTATCTAACGATAAAACGTTTTGATATTCATCAACGAGTGCCCACACAGATTGATAGGTTTAAATTGTTAAAGAGCTTCTCTTCGTTGTGACTTACATCACTTCGGAAGAGGCGGCCATTCTAGCGACTTAATCCTCAGTGTCAAACACTTATTTGGAATTAATTTCTACTTTCTAAAAGTAGGAGCGAATAATCACTCAAAGCTAGTTGCCTTCACTAACATTCGGCGCTGAAGCCTTGTGGCGTCTGCCGTGTCAGTGAGGCGGCATTATAGAGATGCCGCTCTTATTGGCAAGCATTAAATGCGTTTTTTATTGAAAAAAGAGGTTAAGCGAAGACATTTCAACCAAGGGCTTATTTATACCATTTTCACCCCAAGTTTCGAACAAATTACCCACAACACCTTGTGGATAACTACTCTCCGTTATCAAAAAAGTAAGATAAACGAGCTCTTGGGTTTAGATACTCTCTCACTTGTTCCGGTAATTTACTTGGATGAACGGCATTGACGATTTTTATCTCTTTAATAAAGAGGTCAATAATCGGAGCTTGGGTTCTTGGTACGCTAGGATCATAGATAAGAACATTCGGATAAAGCATATGCTTAGCATTAACGGATATCACAATCCCAATCGAATCATTTGAAAGCTGTACTACCGTTCCCGGCGGGTACACTCCCATAAACTTGACCAGCAAACTCAAGTTGTCCTGACTATATAGATGCTTGCAACTCTTATATAAGTGAGACAATGCCAGATACGGGATCATTTGTTGAGATTGCGTTTTACCATGGCAAAGGTTATCAAATGCATTAGCCACTGCCACTATCCTAGCAAATTCATCTATCTCATCTTCTTTTAAGCCTTCAGGATAACCAGAACCATCATTCATCTCATGATGTTGAGCAATCACCTTTTTGGCCCTTTCAGGAAAGTCATCAATTGTTGAGACAATATCTGCACCATATTTAGTGTGGAGCTTTAAGTAGTTCTCTTCTGGTACCGTAAGCGCACTCTGCTTTCTTAATATAGCGGCTGGTATTTTGATTTTGCCTACATCGTGGAACAACGCTGCGAAAGAAAGATCTTTTAATTGCTGCGTATTGTAACCTTTCGCTTTACCTATCATCAGCGCGACAACAGAAACATTCAGTGTATGAAAGTAGATGTCTTCAAAATCAGCTTTAGCATTCATAAGGTGCAATGTGACGTTATCATCGCTTACTAATGTTTCGACAATGTCATCAACCAGAGCTTTTACCTCCCCTACTGCATCTAAAGGTCGGTTACGGATCTTGGTCATCACAGAACGCATGCGAGCAAGCGAACGTTCGAACTCTTTCTCGCAATGACTCACTCTGCGACGATAAGAGCTTAGAGTTTCGATACGTTCATGCTTATCTTTCCACATTCTTTCTGCTTCAAGGCTTACTTGTAAATCAGTATCGGCTTCTTGCTCAATCACATGGTTAGCAGGTAGAGGAGATGTATCGCTTTGATTCAAGTTTATATAGACGTGCTTAATCCCAAGATGTCGAATTACCTTTACTTGGGCGTCATCTTTGATTTTAAAACTGTTGAATAAAAATGGGTGTTCATTCCATTTTACGGGGAGTCGTATATGCAGACCGGGCTGAATGCGATCTACGGTAATCTTTATGCTGCCCATTTTTATATATAATATTGATTAATAATCTCTATTTATAATTCTAATAAAACCAAGCAGCAATTTCACTATCCAATTTCACAGGTTCAATTTAAAGAATCGCAATGCACCATCCAGCGTATCCCAAACTTATCTTCGACCTTACCAAACCTAGCCCCCCAAAAAGTATCCGCTAACGGCGTCATTACGCGACCATCTTGCTTTAGCTTTTCAAAGATTTGCTCTTGAGTTGCGGTATCTTCAGTAACAAGAGAGAGCGCAAGGTTGTTCCCTTCTAGTTCTTTTGCCTTTACACCATCAGACATCATGAGCTTCATACCAAATGCTTCGAACTCAGCATGCATAACCCAATCAGGTTGAGCTCCCTCTATTACCTGTGGTGCATCACTAAAGAGTTGCTTAGATAAAACCACACCGCCAAAACACTTATGATAAAAATCCAACGCTTCACTACAACGACCATCAAAAAACAAGTAAGGGGTTACTGTCAGCATATCTCTCTCCTCTGTTATTTATTTAAACATAGACAATAGAAGAAGGAATGACAGGTAACAGTATGATTTAAGATGATTAATTTATTAGGAAATGAAATTACGAAGGGAAACTGCGAGATTTAGGAATGAAACAATAAGATCTGACTGATTAGACAGGTACTGATCTCGTAACCACTAAGGCAACGCTTTCCAAACTCCAGATACAACAAAGCCCCAACTTTCGTTGAGGCTCTGTCTTAAAATATGGTACCGGTAGGCGGACTTGAACCGCCACGCCCGAAGGCAACGGATTTTGAATCCGTCGTGTATACCAATTTCACCATACCGGCATTATCTGGGGCATTGCCCTGTCGATGTTTTGCATTATACGTATGCGAACTGATGTGGCAAGTATAAAAACTTGAATTCATGTGTGTTTGCCGATAATTTCGCCACTAAGTCATAAGCTGTGCGTCATGTCTCTTTTCAGGCCAAGCCTTAAACTATATTCTGACGCCTCAATTTTTAAAGAAGTAATAACACCATGACATCAACAAACACTCTGCCACCAGCTGGGGTAATGCGCCGATTTGGTGCCTTGTTCTATGACGCTCTTATCGTAATCGCTATTGAGATGATGGCGGCTGGCGTCATTGTTGCTCTGCTACACGCACTCATGGCTCTTGGCGTTTTCAACCATACTGGATATGCCGATGTTAGTGACTTCTTAACTAACCACCCTATTTGGAGCCCTGCTTACACTTTTTATCTAGTAGTGGTTTGGGTGTACTTCTTTATGTTCTTCTGGACAAAAGCAGGCCAAACACTGGGGATGCGAGCTTGGAAACTACGAGTTCAAAACAAAGATGGCTCTGCGATCACAATCACTCAAGCACTAATTCGCTTAGGCACTTCAGGTTTTGGACTAGCAAACTTGTGTGTTCCATTCGACCCTCAAAAGCGTGGCTTCCACGATATCTGGGCGAAGACGGAAGTGGTCGTGTTACCGAAGGCTCGATAACACCATTATTCGAAATCCAAACAAGATCAAAAAAGGAAGGCGTTATGCCTTCCTTTTTTCTATCTACAGTTTCCGCCTCAAGAGCATGATCGCGATTCCGAGGAACACCACGCTCGGGGCTATCGCACCAAAGGCCGGTGGTATTTGATAAACCAAACTCACAGGGCCAAAGAACTCACTGGATATATAGAAGGTAAAGCCAGCTATAACACCAGACAAAATCCTAGCACCCATGGTCACACTACGCAGAGGGCCGAAGATAAACGATAGTGCCATCAACATCATTACTGCTATCGATATAGGTTGAGTTATCTTTCTCCACAATGCCAGTTCATAGCGTGATGCATCTTGCTCTGACGCCTTCAGATAAGACACATAATCATACAACCCACTCAAAGACAGCTCTTCTGGTTTAACCGTTACTATCGCAAGCTTATCCGGAGCTAGTGATGTCTCCCATCTATAAGTGGGTAAACTTTCTTTAGTGATCTGGATTTCATTTTCGAACGACGTAATCTCCACATCGTTCATAGTCCAAACGTTGTCTCCGACGTAATCCACTTCTTCAGAGTAGATAGCCGTTTTGAGTGCTTTGTTCTCATCAAAGCGCCACATGTTCATACCGTAAAGCTTCTCATCATCGATTTTAACGATAAAGATGAAATCATTGGCGTCACGAGCCCAAACACCGCTTTGAGTCGAGATGATATTACCACCAGCAATCGAGATAGTTCTTAAGTCACGAGCCATCTTCTGAGCTTGAGGCGCGCCCCATTGACCAAGAAGAGTCACGACGATCATGAGTGGGATAGCGGTTTTGAGTACCGATAAGCCAATATCTAACTTAGAGAAACCTGCCGCCTGCATAACGACTAACTCAGAGCTCGCAGCCAACATCCCCAAACCAATCAATGCACCAAGCAGTGCCGCCATTGGGAAGAACATTTCAATATCACGAGGAATACTCAGTAAAACGAAATACAGGGCTTGCAGTAGATCGTATGTACCACGACCAACCTTTCTCAGTTGCTCAACATACTTGATGATCCCAGAAAGACCAACAAACGTCACCAAAACCAGTGACGTCGTTGCGATGATGGTTCTGCCTATATATAAATCGAGAATCTTAAACACGGCTTAAGCCAACCTCTTATTCTTGAATTTTTCTTTCAAACGCCTTACTGGCACGCTATCCATAAAGTTTGCACCAATCGCGACAAATAACAATAACGCATTGATTGGCCACATGCCGATTACCGCCGGGATACTGCCCTCTTCAATAGAAGATTTAGTCGCACTGATTGCCAAGAAGTAAGTCAGGTAAATGAGAATCGCCGGGCCAATCTTTGCAAAACGCCCCTGTCTTGGGTTTACCGCAGATAGTGGCACAACAAGCATGGTCAACAATGGAATACAAAGTACCAATGAAATACGCCACTGTAATTCCGCTTTCGCACTATTGTTTGGATTACCAATCAGTTCAAGAGTTGAAATCGCTTCCCAATCTCGACCTTTTTTCTCCACTTCACGCTGACCAATCAGGCCTTCGTACTCTTCAAAGTGCGTCACCATATAATCAAGGCGTGTAGGCACACCCTCATGACGCGTGCCATCGTACATCACAATAACTTGACGACCATCACTTAGCTCTTTCACATCCCCTGACTTAGAGAACATCACGCTCGGAAGTACAGAATCACGTGGACGCATTTGAGCAACGAACACATTTTCTAGCTTATTACCTTCGATATCATCGATGAATACCACAGATGAGCCATCTGGCGTGCCTTCAAACTTACCCTTAGGTAGCAAATCAACACTGTTCTCTGCAGCGACTTCTTCATACATTTGCTCAACTTTGTCTTGCGACCAAGGAGATAACCAAAATGAGTTAAAGGCTGCAACCGATGCTGTAATCAAAGCTAAGTAAAGCGCAGATTGGATCAGGAATTTATTACCGATACCCGTAGCGTTCATCACTACAATTTCACTTTCAGCGTAAAGGCGGCCAAAAGTGAGCAAAATACCAATATAGATACTGAGTGGCAGCATCAACAAGCCCATTGCTGGCATATTTAGACCAACAATAGACAATATGAGACTCGCAGGGATATCACCATCAGAGGCGTCCGCTAAAACACTGATGAATTTTTGGCTGAGAAACACGAGAAAGAGAACAAAAAAGATCGCAAATTGGCTCTTGATTGTCTCGCGGATCAAATATCTAACAATAATCACGCTCAAATTACCTATACAAAACTTGTTTTTTTGATTGAATCACTATAATTTCCCGTTGAACCTTTTATTTTTTTAAATTTTTAGCTAAGTGTTAGCGTTCTTCTTTAAGGTTAGTTCCATTATAGGATCCAACAAGTAAGAACCCATTATCTAACATTTAGTTCGATTTGTCTTCAGGATGTAGGAGTACGCATGGAGTTCAGTGTAAAAAGTGGCAGCCCAGAGAAACAGCGCAGCGCATGTATCGTTGTCGGTGTATTCGAACCGCGCCGCCTTTCTCCAGTAGCCGAGCAATTAGATAAGATTAGCGATGGCTACATTAGTTCACTGCTTCGTCGCGGTGATCTAGAGGGTAAACCTGGCCAGATGCTACTACTGCATCAAGTACCTGGTGTACTTTCAGAACGTGTTCTACTAGTAGGCTGTGGTAAAGAACGTGAGCTAGGCGAGCGTCAATACAAAGAAATTATTCAAAAAACCATCAGCACACTAAACGAAACAGGTTCTATGGAAGCAGTATGTTTCCTTACAGAACTTCACGTTAAAGGCCGTGACACTTACTGGAAAGTTCGCCAAGCAGTAGAAGCGACTAAAGATGGTCTTTACACATTTGACCAATTCAAGAGCAACAAACCAGAGACTCGTCGCCCACTACGTAAATTGGTATTCAACGTACCAACACGTCGCGAGCTAAGCCTTGGTGAAAAAGCGATCTCTCATGGTCTTGCTATTGCTTCTGGTGTTAAAGCGTCTAAAGATCTTGGCAACATGCCACCAAACATTGCTAACCCAGCATACCTTGCCTCTCAAGCTCGTCGCCTAGCTGACGACTTCGAAACCGTAACGACTAAGATCATCGGTGAAGAAGAGATGGAAAAACTGGGCATGACTTCTTACCTAGCGGTAGGTCGTGGCTCTAAGAACGAATCTATGATGTCTATCATGGAGTACAAAGGCGCACCTGATTCAGATGCAAAACCGATTGTACTTGTTGGTAAAGGCCTTACGTTCGATTCAGGCGGTATCTCACTTAAGCCTGGTGAAGGCATGGATGAGATGAAGTACGATATGTGTGGTGCGGCGTCTGTATTCGGTACAATGAAAGCATTGGCGAAACTTAACTTGCCAATCAACGTTGTCGGTATTCTAGCGGGTTGTGAAAACATGCCTGGTAGCAATGCTTACCGCCCAGGTGACATCCTAACGACGATGTCAGGCCAAACCGTTGAAGTTTTAAACACTGATGCTGAAGGTCGCTTGGTTCTTTGTGATGCGCTAACTTACGTTGAGCGTTTCGAACCAGATTGCGTAGTTGACGTCGCAACGCTAACAGGCGCGTGTGTTATTGCTCTAGGTCACCACATCAGTGGCGTTCTATCAAACCACAACCCACTGTCTCACGAACTTGTAAATGCTTCAGAGCAAGCAAGTGACCGTGCATGGCGTCTACCAATGGCAGACGAGTACCACGAGCAGCTAAACAGCCCATTCGCAGATATGGCGAACATCGGCGGCCGCCCTGGCGGTACTATCACAGCTGGTTGCTTCCTGTCTAAGTTCACTAAGAAGTACCACTGGGCTCACCTAGATATCGCAGGTACAGCTTGGAAATCTGGTGCAGCGAAAGGCTCGACAGGTCGTCCTGTCTCAATGCTAGTCCAATTCTTATTGAACCGCAGCGGCCATGAGACTGAAGAGCAATCTTCAAAATAATGAGAAGGGCCTACGGGCCCTTTTTTAATAAGCGCTATTTGTCAGAGTCTATTGACCCAGTAAGATGAATAGCCACGATTTCCAGTTCGAGTATTAAGCATGCAGACAGCTACGTTTTACATAGTGTCATCAGATAGCCCGCAAGCCAGTGAAGAAGGTTTTGCTCACTATGTGCTGTTTCTTGCTCAGCATTTTGCGAAACAAGGCGCTAAACTTTACCTCAACTGTAATGACAAAGAACATGCCGAGCGTATCGCAGAGATTTTCTGGCAAGTTGAACCCAGTGAATTTATTGCGCACAACTTAGTTGGCGAAGGTCCGAAATATTCAACCAACATTGAAATTGGCTACCAAGGTGTAAAACACAATTGGAATCGTCAGCTGGTAATTAATCTGGCCGATAATCATACAACCTTTGCGAACGCCTTTGCTCAGGTGATAGACTTCGTTCCTTGCGAAGAAAAAGCTAAGCAACTCGCTCGAGAAAGGTATAAAATTTACCGTCAGGCTGGATATCAGCTACAAACTATCGAGATTCAACATCCATAGTCAAACCTCATAGTTAAAGCTATCTTTGGATTTAGATTCAAGAAGCTTCACTTATGAAGTTTGACCACGATTAACCATTCACAGTATCCGTTTAAGAGCACTATGGAAAAGACATACAACCCAACATCAATCGAACAAGCTCTGTATCAGACTTGGGAAGAGAAAGGCTACTTTAAGCCACACGGTGACACATCAAAAGAAGCTTACAGCATCATGATCCCGCCACCGAACGTCACTGGCAGCCTGCATATGGGTCACGCGTTCCAAGATACGATCATGGATACGCTTATCCGTGCTCAACGTATGAAAGGCAAAAACACGCTTTGGCAAGTGGGTACTGACCACGCTGGTATCGCAACTCAAATGGTTGTTGAGCGTAAGATTGCTGCTGAAGAAGGCAAAACAAAACACGACTACGGCCGTGAAGCTTTCATCGACAAGATCTGGGAATGGAAAGGTGAATCAGGTGGCACGATCACTCAACAACTTCGTCGTCTTGGTGCATCTGTAGACTGGGATCGCGAGCGATTCACTATGGATGACGGCCTATCGGCTGCGACTCAAGAAGTGTTTGTTCGTCTATACGAAGAAGACCTAATCTACCGTGGTAAGCGTCTAGTAAACTGGGATCCTAAACTGCACACTGCGATTTCTGATCTTGAAGTTGAAAACAAAGACAAAAAAGGTTTCATGTGGCACTTCCGCTACCCGCTAGCGAACGGTGTTAAAACGGCGGATGGCAAAGACTACATTGTTGTTGCTACTACTCGTCCAGAAACCATGCTTGGTGATACTGGCGTAGCGGTAAACCCAGAAGATCCACGTTACAAAGATCTTATCGGTAAAGAAATCCTACTTCCTGTAGTAAACCGTCTTATCCCTATCGTAGGTGATGAGCACGCAGACATGGAAAAAGGTACTGGTTGTGTGAAGATCACACCAGCTCACGACTTTAACGATTACGAAGTGGGTAAGCGCAACAACCTACCAATGATCAACATCCTAACGTTCAACGCTGATATCCGTGATGCTGCTGAAGTATTCACAACTAACGGCGAAGAAAGCGATGTTTACTCAACAGACATCCCTGCTAAATACCAAGGCATGGAGCGCTTTGCTGCTCGTAAAGCTATTGTTGCTGAATTCGAAGAACTTGGTCTTCTTGAAGAGATCAAAGATCACGACCTAACCGTACCTTACGGCGACCGTGGTGGTGTAGTTATCGAACCAATGCTGACTGACCAATGGTACGTGCGCACAGCACCTCTTGCTGAGCCTGCAGTTAAAGCCGTTGAAGATGGTCAAATCCAGTTCGTACCTAAGCAGTACGAAAACATGTACTTCGCGTGGATGCGTGACGTGCAAGACTGGTGTATCTCTCGTCAACTTTGGTGGGGCCACCGTATCCCAGCATGGTACGACAACGATGGTAAAGTATACGTAGGTCGCACTGAAGAAGAAGTTCGTGAAAAGAACAACCTAGCGCCTGTTGTTGTACTTAAGCAAGACGACGACGTACTAGACACTTGGTTCTCTTCTGCACTTTGGACATTCGGCACGCAAGGCTGGCCTGAAGATACTGAAGCGCTGAAAACATTCCACCCATCTGAAGTACTAGTATCTGGTTTTGATATTATCTTCTTCTGGGTTGCTCGTATGATCATGATGACCATGCACTTCGTGAAAGACGAAGATGGCAAGGCTCAAGTACCTTTCAAAACGGTTTACATGACAGGTCTTATCCGTGATGAAAACGGCGACAAGATGTCTAAATCGAAGGGGAACGTACTTGACCCAATCGACATGATTGACGGCATCGGCCTTGAAGAGCTAGTAGAGAAGCGTTGTGGCAACATGATGCAACCTAAACTGGCTGCTAAGATCGAAAAAGCAACACGTAAAACTTTCGAAAACGGTATCGAACCATACGGTACTGACGCACTGCGTTTCACTCTTGCTGCTATGGCTTCAACGGGCCGTGACATCAACTGGGACATGAAGCGTCTTGAAGGTTACCGTAACTTCTGTAACAAGCTATGGAACGCAAGCCGTTACGTACTGATGAATACAGAAGAGCACGATTGTGGCATGTCACTGTCTGTTGAAGACCGTGCAAACATGGAATTCTCTCTAGCAGATAAGTGGATTGAATCTCAGTTTGAAGTTGCAGCGAAAGAGTTTAACGCTCACCTAGACAACTACCGTCTAGACATGGCAGCAAACACGCTTTACGAATTCATCTGGAACCAATTCTGTGACTGGTACCTAGAGCTAACTAAACCTGTTCTTTGGAAAGGTACTGAAGCTCAGCAACAAGCGACTCGTTACACGCTTATCACGGTTCTAGAGAAGACTCTGCGTCTTGCTCACCCTGTTCTTCCTTACATCACTGAATCTATCTGGCAAAGCGTTAAGCCGCTAGTAGACGGCGTTGAAGGCGAGACAATCATGACTCAAGCGCTTCCTCAGTTTAACGAAGATAACTTCAATGCTGAGATCGTTGAAGACATCGAGTGGGTTAAGACTTTCATCACAGCTATCCGTAACCTACGTGCGGAATACGACATTGCACCAAGCCAAGGCTTAGAAGTAATGATCAAAGTCGCTGATGAGAAAGACGCTGCTCGTATCGAAGCGAACAAGATCGTTCTAAACTCTCTAGCTAAACTAGACGACATTAAAGTCCTAGCAGACGGTGAAGAGACTCCGGCTTGTGCAACTAAACTGGTTGGCAAATCTGAGTTGATGATCCCAATGGCGGGTCTTATCGACAAAGATGCTGAGCTTGCTCGTCTAGATAAAGAAGTAGCGAAGACTCACGGTGAGATTAAGCGTATCGAAGGTAAGCTAGGTAACGAAGGTTTTGTTGCTAAAGCACCAGAAGCCGTTATCGCGAAAGAGCGTGAGAAGCTTGAAGGCTACCAAGAGACTCTTGTTAAGCTTGAAGAGCAAAAAGCGACTATCGCTGCACTGTAATTGGTAAATTAACCGACCAATTCAAGCATGTAAAAAAGGGCAGATTATTCTGCCCTTTTTTGATCTTGTCAGTTATTGCTATTGAACACTTTTCAGTAAATCAATACGCTCTGTTAACTCAGGGTGAGTGCTTAACCACGCCGGCAGCTCAGCCACATGCTCAGAGCTTCCTTGTAATAATTGAAACATCTCAATCATTGGCTTGTTGGTACCATGTATCTGCCACATCGAGTCCGCTGCATACCTATCGGCTTCGCGTTCTGCTTGCTGTGACTGACCATTGTTAGCAACAAATACACCAATTCCCGCTAAGTTATCAATCACTCCGGAACTCTCCCCGGTCAACAATGCAATAGAGAGCGAGATCAAGCTCGAACGCACAATGGTTTTCATGACATGCTGATGCTCTAAATGCCCCAATTCATGAAACAAAATACCATCCAATTGCTGCTGGGTTTCCATGAGCTTAACCAGATCATCGAGCACAATAATGGTGCGATGGCTTAACGCAAACGCATTTGCTCCTAAATCGGAAGAGCGAAATAGTAAACGAACCTTCCCATCAATACCGAGCTCTCTTAAATGTCCTTCAAACCGCTGCCGAATCTTGACCTGACGAGACAAAGCTAACTCCGACGGCTCAAATAATTGCTTATCTAGGGAAACTAAAACTCGCTCTTCTACCACTTTTGAGAACGGTTCAGGAAGATAAGCGACGACACGCTCAGTCAGCCACGGAATACCATGAGTGAATGTTCCAACCGTCAAAGAAAGTATGACTACGCTGCAGATTACGAGCGCTAATGCGTTCTTTTCTAACTTTCCAACCCAATCATGTTGGTTATGCTGCTTTAAAAATGTCGTTAGTTCATCACAAGGTTGAGCGACAAAAAGCCAACCATCGGGAAAAGTAATTTTACTTGGCGTTGAACTAACACCAACACTGACCTCTACCCTATCTAGCCCTGCAGATATACGTTGGTCTCCAACGTAAAGTACCAGCATACCATCCAGTGAAGTATCAAGCTTTGCCTCGCAGCGTTGAGAGCTGCGAGGTGGATGAGCCAATCCCAATAACATTAGCCAATACCGAGATCGACATCAAAAGCTTGCGCTACTTCATCAGAAACAGCTGACTTCACATTAGAGTCTTGATCGCTAGCAACTAATAACTCTATGTCGCCGTAAACAAAGGTATTATTAGCAAGATAGTTCGTCGTTCTTACCATAACCCAAGGTCGAGCAAGACCAATAGTCACAACTTGAAGTAAGAAATTAGTTACCACTAAGCTCACATAACCTTTAACGGTCAATGTAGATACAAAGCTAAATTCAGACGCAGTCTCAGTGTCTTTTCCTTCTAGAACCAATCGAGAGAATGTGTAGTTACGAACTTTTACTTTAAGGTAAGCACCAATCGCAAGACCGATAGCAATAAAGACCAAATAGTACCCGATCATAAAGGTAGCAATATCGCTATGACTCATGATCTCAGTAAAAGATTCAAGGTTACTAACTAGGTTTACGCCAACAATAGCAACAAAGCTCACCAAAACCAGAGCCATCAGCGCCAACCAAATCAGTGTCGCGACAATATAGGTTTTAAAGTAAAACGCATTTTTGTAATCCGCTTTGAACTGGCGTTCACCATAGCGATAACCATTAGAGAAGTAGTTTGCAATGCCAACCAACGACCACGCTTGTAGGTATACATAAGCAGGCAATAACACCAATATTGCTAGCACGCCCGCCACTATATTCAGCTTCATTGCAAACACAACCATACCCATTGCTGCAACAAATCCTACAGTCGCTAAAGTACCTCGCCCTAGAATCGCCCAATACGCCCCTGCAATTGTTCCATTAAATGAAAAATGTACATTACGAAAGCTGGTCATCGCAGAATCAAAGCGAGCATTGCTACGAGACAACAAAGGCAACAGTAGTACAAACGCGACTATTAGCCCTAAAGACAACAAAGGTGACACTTGTTCAGACACAGACCAAATCACTACACAAACTACCGCAATAATACGCCCTTTTAGGATCTGTATTGGTTGTCCATGATATTCAAAGCTATCACCTGCGATCGACGTATGGCCGTAGAAATAGCGCTTGTTGCGTACTTTTGCCCACGCCGAATAAATACCGAGCGTGATCACCGATAGTAGAATATTAACAATCCATATTCCAAAGTACTCTTTCCCTTTCCCACTAAAGAGAACCTTGGTTTCCAACTCTTTGTTTTCCATTTTAACTCCATCTGACGTTTATCATTAAATCATGCGCATCTTGGTGCGCATTGAGAGAGTGCACGCTATAGAAACACGCCATGCTAATCAATAACTTGAGTGGATAAATCAAAGGGAGTTATCATAATTTTTACAAATAATAACAAAGAGCTGAATGGGTCTTACTAAGATATTTATCACTATGTAATGACACTTAACTAGTGATAATGCTATCTCTAGAATTCTTTGATAGCTTTTGCCTATCAAAACAATCTTAACTACCCATTAGATTTAATGATAATAATTCTCAATAATAGTTCTATCGAAACAACACAACGACTGAGTAATTATCATGAAAAAGACACTAACCTTTGCTGCATTACATTTTACTATCGCATTTAGTGTCGCTTACGTACTAACAGGCGACATCTTAATTGGTAGCTTAATCGCTATGATTGAGCCTTCTGTGAATACGGTTGCCTTCTATTTTCATGAAAAGGCGTGGGCTCAAGTTCCAGCGCTTAAAACTCGTCAGTGGATGACAAAGTTAAAAACAGCAAGTTTTGCGACCATTCACTTTAGTGTTGCCTTTACCGTCGTCTACTTGTTGACTGGCGATGCCTTCATCGGCGGCGTGATGGCTTTGCTTGAGCCAACTTTAAATACAGTTGCTTACTACTTCCACGAGAAAGTGTGGCTACGAAAAGCAGAAAGCCAAACAACCCAACCTCAGTTCTGTTTGCACCAACATGCTTAATTAAGAGAATTTACCATTGACAAAGTTGCATACCGCAATTAATTTAATTGCGGTTCGCAACTTTATTTAAAGGTGAAAATTATGGATGCTCGAAAGCTAAGACAATACTCCCGCCAAGCCGTGCGCTTACTGGGTATGCTTGATAAACAATGTGGTGAGGTCACGCTCACTCCTGTCCAAGCTCATGCATTAGGAGAGATCCAACTCCAGCCTTTAACCATCAATCAATTAGCACAACAGCTCAATGTCGATAAATCTAATGCCAGTCGAACGGTGGCTGGACTCAGCAAACTTGAGTTGGTAGAGACTATCGAAAATTCAAAAGACAAACGCAGCCAATGGGTGACACTGACGTCTCTTGGGCAAAACATGTTGAGTCAATTAGACGTGCAACAAAACACCTTTTTCGAAGACATGCTGCTGACTCTCAATGAAGATGAACAACAACAGCTGAAAGTTGGACTGGAAACGTACTTAAAAGGGTTAGCAAATGTCTGCCAAGTTGACGAGTTCATACTTCGCCCACTCACTCAATCAGATAACCCGCAGTTAGCCAATGTGATTCGTAAAGTTTCAGCGGAACATGGACTCACCGAAGATAAAGGTTATGGCGTGGCCGATCCTACCCTTGATGACATGTACTCTGTCTATAACAAAGATAACGCAATATACTGGGTGATCGAATATCAAGGTGAAGTGGTAGGTGGCGGTGGTTTTGCACCATTAGCTGGCCGACCAGATGTATGTGAGCTACAGAAAATGTACTTCCTACCACAAACCCGAGGGCAAGGTTTGGCAAAGCGCATCGTAGCTCAAAGCCTAAAACTGGCTAAGCAACTTGGCTACCAACACATGTACTTGGAAACAACGGAATGCTTGGGTGCTGCAGTAAAACTCTATGAAAAACTGGAGTTTGAACACCTTGATTCAGCTTGGGGAGAAACAGGCCATGATGCTTGTGAAGTTGTCATGGCCAAAGCGTTATAAGTATCAGACGCTAGTTACTAGCTTTTAACGTAAAAAGTTACTCACACAAGACGCTGGATTTAAGGCAACGAAAGAACTCTCTTTTTGCCCATCGAGTTCAACTTCTAACTGGTATAAGTGCTTAGGGTTAGGCTTCTCAAGGTTAAATACCATAGGAGCCTCCACTTGAAACACCACGCCAGTATGCTCAGCTCGCACATCTATCGGCATCACGAGTGTCATGCCGTTGAACTTAATTGATGCAGATACCAAACCTGCTTTTAGCGTCTGATAAATCACATCCACTTTAAACTCACAGCCACCACCGTGGTGCCAGATCTGCTCAGTGACAACTTGTTCTAGTTTGACGTTTCGAACGAACTGCAGGTACGGTGCTTGCCAAATCCCGATGCGTGAATCAGATTTCGCGATAGCCTGTGAAGATATAGACTCATCCATATCCTCTTCGAGTAACAAGCTCTCCTCTTCTTCAAGGAAAAGGATCTCAAAACGGTTTCGGCCAGGCTGCATATAAGGGCGGATATCTTTGCGATATTCAGCTTGGCTACCATCGCAATCAAACACAGCAACACCATTAAGTCGCACTTCAGCAAAGTAATCGACACCCGCTACGACCAACTCAACGAATGGACACGCCAACATAGCATCATCAACTTCGATGTCATGCATCAGGTGCCACTCTTGCTCTGCGATTTCATCTTCACTTAAGCTATCAGGGAGCTTTGAGCTTAATGGAGCAGGAAAGGTAATGTCATCTTGTGGGATAGAGAGATCCGTCAATGGCGAAATTTGCCAAAGACCATCGAGAAGTAACCGCATATCATTCCTTGAGCTAGATCAATTTTGACCGCATTATAATGAATGAATGCATTTAAAGACATTTATTTTTCTGAGGATAAAAAAATGCCAGCTCTAGGCTGGCATTCTTTCAAACTGGGAAGAAATTACTCTTCGCCTTCATCATCTTCGTCAGGGTAGATAGCATCTTCACCTTCGTAGTAAGTGCCCCAACCGTCGTAGATAATGTCGAATTTCTCTGCAAGGTTCACAAGCTTCTCAACTTGCGCATCGATCGCCTCTGCATCTAGAGCTGACTGCATGGTTGCATCACAGCAAAGTAGCTTGTTGCCATCTTCGTCTTCTGTCTCTTCAGCTTCAAGCACTTCAAAGCCCATTTTGAATGCTTCAACAACTGCTTTCTCAAGCACTTCGAAATCTTCAGCAAATAGGTGATGCTCGATATCGTATAGAGCTTCAGGATCGCTACCATCTTCAATTAGTGCTGCAATGATGTCGCGAGTCTCTTCCTTTTGAAATTCAATTAATTCCGCTACTGATAGATATTCATCTTCGTGAGACATGTGTCTGCTCCAGAGTGTTGACTATGAAAAGATCAAATTTGATTGCCACGAAATATGGCACGGATCGTCCAGAAAAGCCACCCAGATCAGGCTTAGAAAGGTAAGTTTATCGCTAGATAGCGGGAGCAATATCAATTCAAAAGTGAAATCAAAATCACAGAAACAAATTTTCAACATTTTATTAACTGACGTCTGTTTTAGCATTTCATCTTTATTGTCGCTTCAAGCGTATTTGAATAGAAATTGCGTGCTTAGTCACCACAGATGCATACGTTCAACCCGTTTCAAGGTGCATAAAATCCCAGCTTGCTATCAAAAAGTGAATAATAGTGAATAAAAAGTCACGAATAATAAGCAAAATAGATTTCTCGCACACACTAAATCGAGCATAGATCTTCAAAACAGTTGTTCCATGAGATACATGCTCAATTAGTATTTAAGCCCAAAAAACCAAATCAACCCGGTTTTTAATACCGTAAATTCAAAAAATACTTTGTATTTACGCAACCTCCAAAACTTGCATATTACGGCCAAGCTTGTCATAAATAGACCCTGGATTAATAGTAAGGATGCAAAATGAGTAAGCTGTACGTTGGCTCCGAAGTCGGTCAATTAAGACGAGTTCTCCTAAATAGACCTGAAAGAGCACTCACCCACCTCACCCCTTCAAACTGTCATGATCTTCTATTTGATGATGTGCTTGCTGTTGAAGCTGCTGGTGAAGAACATGATGCTTTTGCAGAGACACTGCGTAGTCAAGACGTAGAAGTGCTACTACTGCATGACTTACTTGTCGAAACGCTTGCCGTACCTCAGGCTCGCGAGTGGCTGCTAAATACTCAAATCTCAGATTTCCGTTATGGGCCGACTTTTGCCCGTGACTTAAGAAGCTATCTTGCTCAAATGGATAATGAGCATCTAGCAACTATCTTACTCGGTGGCTTGGCTTATTCTGAGCTCCCAATCAAATCATCGTCGATGCTACCTAAGATGCATCGCCCACTTGATTTCGTTATCGAACCACTGCCGAACCACCTATTTACGCGTGATACCTCATGCTGGGTTTATGGCGGTGTATCGCTGAACCCAATGATGAAACCAGCTCGTCAACGCGAAACAAACCACTTACGTGCTATCTACCGCTGGCACCCTGTGTTTGCCGGACAAGACTTCATTAAGTACTTCGGTGATGAAGATTTGCACTACGACAACGCCAATATTGAAGGCGGTGACGTACTGGTTATCGGTAAAGGCGCGGTACTGGTTGGTATCTCTGAGCGTACTAAGCCACAAGGTGTTGAAAACCTAGCGGCGAGCTTATTCCGTTCGGGCCAAGCAACCGAAGTGATTGCTATCGATTTACCAAAACACCGCTCTTGTATGCACCTTGATACGGTGATGACACACATGGATATAGACACTTTCTCTGTCTACCCAGAGATTGTTCGCAAAGATCTAGATACTTGGCGCCTAACACCTAAAGAAAATGGTGAGATGCGCGTAGAGAAAGCCGAAAACTACCTGTCAGCAATTGAAGGGGCTCTAGGCCTTGATCAGCTGAAGATCATCACAACTGGTGGTGACAACTATGAAGCTGAACGTGAACAGTGGAATGACGCTAACAACGTACTGACAGTGAAACCGGGGACTGTTATCGGTTATGAACGCAATGTTTACACCAACGAGAAGTACGACAAAGCGGGCATCGAAGTTCTGACGATTCCAGGCAACGAGTTAGGTCGTGGTCGTGGTGGCGCTCGTTGTATGAGTTGTCCTATCGAAAGAGACGGTATCTAAGCTGATAATTCAATAGAACAAACACAATAACTTATCTAGGCCAGTACCATCGTACTGGCCTTTTTTATTAAATTAACAAAATAAATATTCACAAATATAGCATTTTTATGTTTAACTGAGTTCTTCATTGATTCTATATACACAAGGAGCGAGAGATGGCCTTTAATCTTCGCAATCGTAACTTTCTAAAACTTCTCGACTTTACTCCTAAAGAGATTCAGTTTTTACTCGATCTGTCCGCTGACCTGAAAAAAGCTAAGTATGCAGGTACAGAGCAGAAAAAGCTTAACGGTAAAAACATCGCTTTGATCTTTGAAAAAGCATCAACACGAACTCGATGTGCTTTTGAGGTAGCGGCCTTTGATCAAGGTGCTCAAGTCTCTTATTTAGGCCCTTCTGGTTCTCAGATTGGTCAGAAAGAATCAATGAAAGATACGGCTCGTGTATTAGGTCGTATGTACGACGGCATTGAATACCGTGGTTTTGGCCAAAGCATTGTCGAAGATCTTGGCGCATACGCTGGTGTGCCAGTTTGGAACGGCCTAACCGATGAATTCCATCCAACTCAGATCTTGGCTGACTTCCTTACAATGGTCGAACATGGTCGCGGTAAACACCTACACCAGATCAGCTTTGCTTACCTAGGCGATGCGCGTAACAACATGGGTAACTCACTGTTAGTCGGTGCTGCGAAAATGGGCATGGATATTCGCCTTGTCGCGCCAAAAGCCTTTTGGCCAGAAGAACAACTTGTCGAAGAGTGCCAAGCCATTGCACAAAACACTGGTGCAAAAATCACGCTAACCGAAGACGTTGCTGAAGGCGTGAAAGGTTGTGATTTCCTATACACCGACGTTTGGGTTTCAATGGGTGAAGCCCCTGAAGCTTGGGACGAACGTGTAGCAGTAATGAAACCATACCAAGTGAATATGGATGTCATTAAGCTAACTGGTAATCCTCAAGTGAAGTTCATGCATTGCCTACCCGCTTTCCATAACAATGAAACAGTGATTGGTCAGCAAGTCGCAGACAAGTATGGAATGAACGGCTTGGAAGTGACTGACGAAGTGTTTGAATCTGACTACTCGATTGTATTTGATGAAGCAGAGAATCGCATGCACACCATCAAGGCGGTGATGGTCGCGACTCTTGGTCAATAGACAATAATGAAAGTAAACAAAAGCTTGATGTAATCGCTTGCGCTCACAAATTGAAAGCGTATAATTCTCGGCAATTTGTCTGAGAGTAGTGAAAATGACGCCAAGCAATGTTGTGATAAAACATAATGATATTGTGATAACACATAATAAAATTGTGAAAACACATAATATTGCTCGCAAGCTAGCATGCTTGCCAGGCCGTCTATTCTGCTTTTCAGCACTTTTTTAAAGCCTCCCATTATGGGGGGCTTTTTTATGGCCAATACATTATTGTGGGGAAGAAGATCATGGCGAATTCGCTCTATCAAAAGCACATCATCTCAATTCCAGAGCTTTCTCGTGAAGAGCTAGAATTAATTGTTCAAACGGCAGGTCAACTTAAAGCTGAACCAAACCCAGAACTCATCAAGAACAAAGTTGTTGCCAGCTGCTTCTTCGAACCTTCAACACGAACTCGTCTCTCTTTTGAAACTGCGATTCAACGCATCGGTGGTGATGTGATTGGTTTCGACAGTGGCGGTAACACTTCACTGGCGAAGAAAGGTGAAACGCTAGCAGACTCAGTGCAGGTTATCTCTTCATACGTTGATGCTTACGTAATGCGCCACCCTCAAGAAGGTGCAGCACGCCTGGCTTCTGAATTCTCTAACGGCGTACCTGTGATTAATGCAGGTGACGGTGCAAACCAACACCCAACGCAAACGCTATTAGATTTGTTCTCTATTGCAGAAACACAAGGCCGCCTAGATAACCTAAACGTGGCATTCGTTGGTGACCTGAAGTACGGTCGTACGGTTCACTCTCTGACTCAAGCACTCGCGAAATTCGACAACATCTGTTTCTACTTTGTGGCACCAGAAGCGTTGGCGATGCCAGACTACATTTGTGAAGAACTTGATGAAGCGGGTATCAAGTACCAACTACTGACCGACATGGAAGATGTGATTCCTGAGCTGGATGTTCTGTACATGACGCGAGTTCAAAAAGAGCGCTTTGATGAGTCGGAATACGCGCACATCAAATCAGCGTACATCCTAACGGCTGCACTTCTAGAAAACGCACGCGATAACCTGAAGGTTCTACACCCTCTTCCTCGTGTTGACGAAATTACTATCGATGTCGATAAAACACCTTACGCTTACTACTTCCAGCAAGCCGAGAACGGTGTTTACGCGCGTGAAGCATTACTGGCCCTTGTTCTTAACGAAACGCTGTAGAGGAGAGATATCATGTCTAAAGAGACTCAATTAAAAGTTGAAGCAATCAAAAACGGTACTGTTATCGACCATATCCCAGCGAACATCGGGATCAAGGTGCTAAAACTGTTCGACATGCACAACTCTCACCAGCGTGTGACCATTGGCCTAAATCTGCCGTCATCTGCACTAGGTGGAAAAGACCTGCTCAAGATTGAGAATGTGTTTATCACAGAAGAACAGGCAAGCAAGCTGGCGCTTTACGCACCTCACGCAACAGTGAACCAAATCGAAGATTACGAAGTGGTTAAGAAGTTAGCCTTAGAACTTCCAGAGCAAATCAACGATGTGTTCGAGTGTCCAAACACTAACTGCATTACGCATAACGAGCCTGTTGAAAGTAGCTTTAAGATCTTTGAAAAGAAAAAAGATATTCGATTGAAGTGTAAGTACTGCGAAAAAGTTTTCTCTCGCGAAATCGTGACAGAAAGATAACGTCATACGGCAACCCGTTTGAACGAAAAAACTATCAAATACCTCGCCTGTGCGGGGTATTTTGCGCTTTACCTAGGCTAAGTTTGAAGGCACACTGAAAAACGATTTTTATCTAATAACTGATGGAATAAACCAATGACTAAAGTACTTCACACAGAATCTGCTCCAGCTGCAATCGGCCCATACGTACAAGGTGTTGACCTTGGCAACATGGTACTGACTTCTGGTCAAATCCCAGTAAACCCAGCAACTGGTGAAGTATCTGCGGATATCGCAGTGCAAGCTCGCCAATCTCTAGACAACGTTCAAGCGGTTGTTGAAGCCTCAGGCCTGACTGTAAAAGACATCGTAAAACTAACGGTATTCGTTAAAGACCTAAACGACTTCGGCACAGTAAACGAAGTTTACGGCAAATTCTTCGATGAGCACGGCGTTGCAAACTACCCTGCACGTTCATGTGTTGAAGTTGCTCGTCTGCCAAAAGATGTAGGTATCGAGATCGAAGCTATTGCGGTTCGTAAATAGTCTTTCTAAATCTAAAATAAACTCTGAGCATAAAGCTGAGCGTTTACCAGATATAAAAAAAGGTTGCCCATTTGGCAACCTTTTTTTATTGTTCAGCGTTTTGCTCAATTACTTCTTGTTGAGCTCAACCACTTCTTTGTCTAATTCTTCAAGTTTCGCAGCCATTTGCTCACGAGCTAAGTTAGCCAGTTCACGAACGTTAGACTTATCAAAACCTTCAGTGCTGATTGGTGGCAGCATCTCAACAATCACATGGCCATTGTTCCAACGGTTTAGCTTCACGCCCCCCGTTGAACTACACACGATAGGGATAATCGGTAAGCCAGCGCCAATTGCAGCGTGGAAAGCACCCGTTTTGAATGGCAGCAAACCACGGCCACGAGAACGAGTTCCTTCAGGGAACATCCATACTGAAACATCGCTCTCTTTTAGGCTAGTCACTACCTGATCGATAGTACCTACAGCTTTGCTGCGGTTAGCACGGTCAATAAGGATGTTACCCGTCAGCCAGTAAAGCTGACCAAATAGCGGCATCCACACTAAGCTCTTCTTACCAACCGTCACAACTTTAGGCGTTACCGCCGATGAAATCGTGAATAGATCCCAGCTGTTCTGGTGGTTTGCCACATACACATGTTGGCCACGAGAATAAGCATCTTCTGGGATACGAAGTTCTAACTTCATGCCGAAAATTTTCGACATACGGCCGAAGTAACGGCCAAAGGTAAATACGTGTTTCGGATTACGTGGGCTCAGTAAACAGTAACCACATCCAAATACAAACATAAGAATCGCAAATATCGCCACTGCGAAAATACGTAATATTGCTATCATTTTGTTCCTCACCAACCGCGAAGCGGGTTCATCTATTCACACAAACACTGGCAATAGATTCACTTGCGGTAAATACAACTATAAAAAAGCCGAAACCAAGGTTCCGACTTTTGTGTTTTCATTTTACTGACTCATGAACTCACTAACCTAAGTTAGCTAGACTCTCGAAATCGTGTAATGTTTGCGCCTAGGGCTGACAGTTTATCTTCAATCTTATCGTAGCCACGATCGATGTGATAAATACGGTCAACGATGGTTTCACCTTGAGCGATACAGCCAGCAATAACAAGGCTCGCTGATGCACGAAGGTCCGTTGCCATTACTTGAGCGCCGCTCAATTTTTCCGTTTCACCACAGATAGCCGTGTTGCCTTCGATTTCTGCTTTTGCACCCATTCGCTGTAATTCAGGAATGTGCATGAAGCGGTTTTCAAAGATAGTCTCAGTGATAACACCACTGCCCTTCGCCATCATGTTAAGCAGGGTAAACTGAGCTTGCATGTCGGTTGGGAAGCCAGGGTGAGGTGCTGTTACGATTTTCACCGCTTTCAGCTCACGACCTGTCATATCAAGGCTGATCCAGTCTTCGCCCGTTTCAACCTTCGCACCCGCTTCTTCAAGCTTCGCTAATGCAGCTTCAAGAAGATGAGCGTTAGTGTTACGACAAACAACTTTACCGCCAGACACTGCCGCAGCAACAAGGAACGTACCTGTCTCAATACGGTCTGCAACCACAGAGTGTTGACCACCACCAAGGCGTTCAACACCTTCGATAGTAATCGTGTCTGTACCTGCGCCAGAAATCTTAGCACCCAGCTTGTTTAGGAAGTCAGCGGTATCAACAATCTCAGGCTCACGCGCAGAGTTGTCTAATACTGTTGTACCTTCCGCTAGTGTTGCTGCACACATGATAGTAATCGTAGCGCCAACGCTTACTTTATCCATCACGATGTGCGCGCCTTTCAGACGGCCATCAACGCTTGCTTTAACATAACCATCTTCCAACGTAATCGTTGCACCTAGCTGCTCTAGGCCATGGATATGCAGATCAACTGGACGAGCACCAATCGCACAACCACCAGGAAGTGACACTTGGCCTTCACCAAAACGAGCTACCAGTGGACCCAAAGCCCAGATAGAAGCACGCATTGTTTTTACTAAATCGTAAGGCGCACAAAATTCATTAATTTCGCTGCCATCAACATGAACACTACCGTTACGTGATACTTTTGCGCCAAGACGCTTTAGTAGTTCCATCGTAGTATCGATGTCACGTAGGTGAGGAACATTACTCACTTCCACTGGCTCTTCAGCAAGAATTGAAGCAAATAAGATAGGTAGCGCTGCATTTTTTGCGCCTGAGATCGTCACTTCACCGCTTAGCGGCTTGTCCGATCCAATAACTCGAAACTTTTCCATCATAAACCTTAAAGTGACATCAGTTTCTTATCACGTTCCCACTCTTCTGGCGTGAAAGCCTTAATAGAAAGAGCATGGATGTCATTGCGTTGAATGTATTCCATTAGTGGGCCGTAGATTAGTTGCTGCTTCTTAACTCGATTCATGCCGTCAAAACATGGATCAACTGCAACAACTTCGTAATGACTGCCTTCACCCTTCACGAAAATCTCTTGAAGGTTCAGTGCCTCTGCTAATAATTCTTGTACTTTTGTGCTGTCCACAAATAGCTCCTGCCTAATTTTTTATGTGTTCTGCCATCATTGGCTGGATATTGCTCAATTGGAACAACGTTCGTAATTGTTCTGGCACGAAACTGAGCATTATATGACAGTTTTGATTTTTTGCATGCTCTAATAAGTGAATTAGCATCACCATTCCTGCTGAATCGACTCGATTTATATGGCTAAGGTCAATTTCAACGCTCGATTCCGTTGTTTGCCACTTTTCCAATATACGCCAGATTGCAGGGACACTGTCTCGGTCGATATCACCGAGCAGCTGATACTCTTTAGAGCTTAGTGCTTGCCATTGAGAATGGCTCATTATTTGTTACTCTCAAAACGAATCGGTTGTGCGGCCAGTTTCTCTAGTTCGTCGGCAACTTGTAAGATGCCTTCCTGACGAATCTTAGTATTCCACTCTGACTGCTTGCTCGATAATAGGCTAATGCCTTCTGCAACCATATCAAATGCCTTCCACTCGCCCGACTTTTTGTCTTTGCGAAGCTTAAATTCAAGCTTGATGTTAGGTCGCGGCGAATCGATGATGTCTACTTTGATACTGGTAATGCGGCTATCCGCTTTGATTTTTGGTTCAGGACCAAATTCAATTGTCTGATCGGTATATTGAGTCAGAACTTGAGCATAAGAAGAAACCAGGTATTTACGGAATGAGTCGATAAATACACGCACGTCTTTTCTATCCGCGCCTTTCAAGTTTGGCCCAAGCAACTTAAGTGCTGCATATTGTGCATTCACATAAGGCATCAACTCTTCTTCCACAATGACCTTCAACAGTTCTGGGTCTTGGTGGATGTTGTCTTGTTCGCTCTTCAAACGATCAAATGCAACTTCTGCTACTTGAGTCATCATCTGGTATGGCTGAGTACGATCAATCGACTCTGCAGCAAAAGCTTGAGCCGACATAAGAAAAGCGACGGCTGTCAGAAACCATACCTTGAATAAGTTATTCGTCTTTAACATGTGCCTACTCCTTAGCTTCGCTATCATCAGAACCACCAACGCTATACAGCACTTGGCCAATCAAATCTTCTAGTACCAATGCTGACTTGGTGTCTTCAATCGAGTCACCATCAACCAACATCTCCTCATCATCAAAAATGAAACCCGGCACCAAGCTGATGTACTGCTCACCGATTAAGCCAGACGTTAAGATTTGAGCACTAGAGGTATCTGGAAATTGTGAGTACTTCGAATCAATAGACAATTGAACCACTGGTAGGTAGCTCTCAGTATCAAGTTCAATGCTTTGAACTCGGCCAACAACCACACCACCGACTTTCACAGGAGAACGAACCTTTAGGCTACCAATGTTGTCAAAGGTCGCTTTTAGATTATAAGTATGGTTCGAACCTATACCTTTTACGTCAGCGACTTGAAAGATCATGATTAAGATTGCGCAAATTCCGGCAATAACAAAGGTGCCGACCCATAATTCTAATTTTCGAGTTTGTTGCATGATTAATTCCCAAACATCAATGCGGTAAGAACAAAATCTAGCCCTAATACCGCTAGAGAAGAGTGCACTACTGTGCGTGTGGTTGCCTGACTAATACCTTCAGAGGTTGGTACCGCATCATAACCATTGAAAAGTGCGATCCAAGTTACGGTGATAGCGAAGACCATACACTTGATCATGCTGTTACCAATATCTCGGCCTAGCTCAACAGAAGACTGCATTGCAGACCAGAAACTACCGTGGTCAATACCTTTCCAATCAACACCCACTAACTGACCGCCCCAAATACCTACTGCCATAAAGATCATAGCAAGCAATGGCATTGAGATAAGCCCGGCCCAAAGTCGTGGTGCAATAATGCGTTTTAGAGGATCAACGGCCATCATCTCAAGACTTGAGATCTGCTCCGTTGCTTTCATTAAGCCAATCTCAGCCGTTAACGCCGAACCTGCGCGACCTGCAAATAGCAGTGCTGTCACTACAGGACCGAGCTCTCGTAATAGAGAAAGAGCGACCATTTGACCAAGGTTACCCTCTGCGCCGTAGTCGATGAGCACGACATAGCCTTGTAGGCTAAGTACCATGCCAATGAACAGACCCGAAACTAAAATAATAGCTAATGACTGAACGCCAACGCTATAAAGTTGTTTTACTAATAAAGGGAAGTTTTTTAGTCGCGGGATGCCAAACAAAGCCCCGAATAACATCAGGCTTGCTCGACCAAATGACTCGCAAATCGCAAGTGTGCGTCTACCGACACCCGCAATAGTTTTAGCAATCATATTAAAACAAATCCTTTTCTAGACTTTGTGCAGGGAATCTAAACGGCACCGGGCCATCAGCTTCACCTTGCAAGAATTGCTGCACTCTCGGATCGTCATTGTTGTACAACTCTTCAGGCGTTCCCGCAGCAATGATTTTGCTATCAGCCATGAGATAAACCCAATCCGCAATACTCATTACTTCTGGAACATCGTGAGAAACGACAATCGAGGTTAAGCCCAACGCTTGATTGAGGTTACGGATAAGCTCAACCAAGACACCCATGGTGATTGGGTCTTGGCCAACAAACGGTTCATCGTACATGATGAGTTCTGGATCTAAGGCAATCGCACGTGCCAATGCCGCTCTTCTCGCCATACCACCAGACAATTCACTCGGCATTAACTGTGCCGCTCCTCGTAACCCTACCGCCTCAAGCTTAAGTAATACGATGGTACGAATGAACTTTTCATTCAGTTCAGTGTGTTCACGTAGTGGAAACGCCACATTATCAAAGACATTGAGATCCGTAAAAAGTGCACCCGACTGGAAAAGCATGCTCATTTTTTTACGTGCTTGATACAGCTTTCGACGTGATAATGCAGGGATATTGTCGCCATCAAACCAAACTTCGCCTTCATCTGGCGGCAATTGACCACCAATCAAACGCAGCAAAGTCGTTTTACCGATCCCTGACGGCCCCATGATTGCGGTTATCTTGCCTTGAGGTACCTCTAAACTTATATCATCAAAGATAACGCGATCACCGCGTGAAAAGCTGAGGTTCTTAACTTTCACAAGCTCAGTGTTCAACATATTTTTGTTGTTTCCTTGCTTTAAAAAACGCCATTTATGGCTGCAATAATAATGAGTCTACTTTAGAATTAAAAGCACTGTTCGATTAATTCATATTAAACAGAAAAGTATGGCAGGGATTTGAAAGCATTGAGAAATTATCCATTCGATTCTATTTCTTTACTACTAACTGGTAATTAATTTGTCGAGTGACTTCCCTTTTAACTAGCAACAAGTCAAAATTAGCGGTTAATTCTCCGTTTTTTATTAATTTTTAGGAATCATCATGCTTGAAGCGATTGCGTTTCTTATTATCGGTCTAGGTTTTTTGGTGTGGAGTGCAGATAAGCTGGTTTACGGTGCCGCTGCTCTTGCTCGAAACTTCGGTATTTCACCACTAGTTATCGGTATGACGATCTTAGCAATGGGGTCTTCGGCTCCTGAAATGATGGTTTCTGCAACAGCAGCCCTTGATGGCAAAACAGATACAGCCGTTGGTAACGTTTTAGGTTCAAACATCGCCAACATCGCTCTGATTTTAGGTATTACAGCGCTGATTAAGCCATTATCTATTAGCTCAGGCGTGATTCGTCGTGAACTACCATTAATGATCGGTGTCACTCTACTAGCGGGCGCCCTATTGTGGGATAACCACTTAGGCTTCTATGAAGGCGTGTTGTTGTTTGTTCTTTTTGCCGCGTTTTTGTTTGCTATGTTGCAAATCAGCCGCAGCGAGAAAAAGAACGGCGATGCTTTCCTTGATGAACAAGAATCAGAGATCCCAGAAGGCGTCAGTAACCCTAAAGCCGCAATGTGGGTGGTGATTGGTCTAATCGTCTTACCTTTAGCTGCTGATATGCTAGTAGATAACGCTGTGATCATCGCGAAATTCTTCGGCATGAGCGACCTTGTGATTGGTTTAACCATCATTGCTGTTGGTACTAGCCTTCCTGAACTTGCAGCATCACTGGCTGGTGTAATGAAAGGTGAAGACGATATGGCCGTGGGTAACATCATCGGTTCAAACGTATTCAACATCCTTGCTGTTATGGGTATCCCGGGCATCTTGAATCCTTCAATCTTGAGCGAGTTTGCAATGGGCCGTGACTTCTGGGTAATGCTAGGTGTCTCACTACTGCTTGTTGTGATGGCACTAGGAAAATCACGCAGTGTGAATCGTATTGAAGGCGGCGTGTTAATCGTGACGTTCGTGGCCTACCAAAGTTACCTACTAATGAACATGTCGGCTTAATTGTTGATTTAACTTCCCGTACTTGGAGTATTTGATGTCTCAGCCATTTGATTATCGCAGTGTTGCCAAACAAGTTTTGGAAACCGAAGTTGCAGGTCTTACTCAATTAGACCAATATTTTAATGATGATTTCTGCAAGGCTTGTGACCTTATCTTGAACAACAAAGGCAAAGTTGTTGTGATGGGTATGGGCAAATCAGGCCACATTGGCAACAAAATCGCGGCAACGCTGGCAAGTACTGGTACATCGGCTTTCTTTGTACACCCAGGTGAAGCTGCGCATGGTGACTTAGGCATGATCGAGCCGGGTGATATTGTGATTGCGATATCCAACTCAGGTGAATCAGGAGAGATCCTCAGCCTATTCCCAGTATTAAAGCGCCTGAACATAAAGATTATCAGCATGACAGGTAAGCCAGCATCGAACATGGCGACCTTATCTGATATCCATTTACAAATTTCAGTACCAGAAGAAGCGTGTCCACTAGGCTTAGCACCCACCACAAGTACCACAGCAACTTTGGTTATGGGTGATGCATTAGCCGTTGCTCTTTTACAAGCGCGAGGCTTCACTGCTCAAGATTTTGCACTGTCTCACCCAGGTGGCGCTTTAGGGCGTCAACTGTTGTTGAAGCTCGACGACATCATGCATACAGGCGATGCACTTCCTGTTGTAGCACCCGACGCATTAGTAAGGGACGCTCTACTAGAGATATCTCAGAAAGGCTTGGGTATGACAGCCATCGTGGATCAAGATGGTCAAATGGCCGGTATTTTTACTGATGGTGATTTACGCCGTATCTTAGATAAACGCGTTGATATTCATAACACTCAGATCGGCGATGTAATGACACTTAATCCGACGGTAGCTGAACCCAACATGCTTGCGGTTGAGGGCCTAAACTTGATGCAAGCGAAGAGCATCAATGGCTTGATGTTGTGCCAAGAAGGTAAACTGGTTGGAGCGCTAAACATGCATGACTTACTGAAAGCAGGAGTAATGTAATGACACAGACAGTCGAAACTCTCTACGGCACAGTCGATGCTGATGTATTTGCAGTAGCAAAAGAGATCAAACTCTTAATTTGCGATGTAGACGGCGTATTCTCAGATGGTCGCATCTACATGGGCAACAACGGTGAAGAGCTGAAAACCTTCCACACTCGTGACGGTTACGGCATCAAATCACTGATGAACGCAGGCATTGAAATCGCAATCATCACAGGCCGTAAATCTCAGATTGTTGAAAATCGAATGACGGCTCTCGGTATCAAACTTATTTATCAAGGCCAAGACGATAAAGTTAAGGCATACAAAGATATTTGCGATAAGCTTTCTGTAAGCCCTGAAAATACAGGTTACATCGGAGACGATCTGATCGACTGGCCTGTAATGGAAAAAGTTGGCTTGAAGGTATGTGTAGCAGATGGTCACCCGCTACTTGCAAAGCGTGCAAACTACGTGACAACCATTAACGGTGGTCATGGTGCTGTACGTGAAGTCTGCGACCTTATTTTACAAGCAAGAAATGAACTCGACGTGCATAAAGGTTTAAGCATATGAGTTTTACTCGTATTATCTATTTAATACTGATATTTATTGCCTCTTGGTCGACCTATTATCTGTACGACAAAGAGCAAACATCGACGATACAAGTGGCTCCAAATTTGGAGCTGCCCGCGTTTAGTGGCAAAAGTCTGAACAACATTAGCTATGACCAATCTGGTATCCGTAGTTATCAAGTTGAATCGACCTATTTAGAACACTACTCAGTGGTTGGCGACACGCACTTTCAAAACCCAGTCCTTTCGGTATTCCGTGAAGGGCACACGATTGAATGGCAAGTCACTGCTGATCGCGCGATTATGGATGAGAATCAAGTTGTCACTTTTTATGACAACGTAGTGGCAAAGAACCTGCTGCCAGAAGCGAGCTTCGATACGATGACCACAGATAAAATGGTTGTTGAGCTGACTAGCCGAGATTTTTATTCAGAGACTCCGGTCCATATGATCGGTACATTTTTTGAAACTGAGGGACAAGCAATGAAGGGTAACTTCGGTACCAACAATGCAACCCTCTTTAATTCTGTTCAAGGTAGATATGAAACTCTTACACCTTAGTTTATTCGCTTTGACCCTTGCGGCGCCTAATGTCTATGCTCTTTCTTCGGATAGCGAGCAGCCTGTCTACATTGACTCAGACAGCCAGCAATTGGATATGAAAAGTAACCAAGTGACTTTCCTTGGTGATGTAAACCTTAAGCAAGGTAGCATCAACATCAATGCCGATAAGGTTATTGTTACTCGTAACGCCGTAAATGGTGAGATTGAAGAAATTCAAGGCTTCGGTAAGCCAGCAACCTTCTCTCAGCTTACTGACGACGGGAAGACACTCTACGGTGAGGCTGACGACCTGCATTACCAGCTTGTTGCTGACCGATTGATCATGACCAAGAATGCGATGCTATCTCAAGATGGCAGCATCATTCGTGGCTCTAAGATCACTTACCAGATCGGCTCTCAGAAATTAGTCGCTGACAGTGGTGAGAACAAACGAGTGTCAACGGTTCTACAACCAACGGAAGTGAATAAGTAACAATGGCTGTCTTAAAAGCAAAAAACCTAGCGAAAACATACAGCAAGCGTAAGGTAGTAACCGACGTTAGCTTGCAGGTGGAGTCAGGTCAGATCGTTGGCCTGCTTGGACCAAACGGTGCAGGTAAAACCACGTCGTTCTACATGATTGTTGGCCTGGTTGCGCGTGATGAAGGCACCATCAGTATTGATGACCGAGACATTAGTATCTTGCCAATGCACAGTCGTTCACGTCTTGGTATCGGTTACCTGCCTCAAGAAGCGTCAATCTTCCGTAAGCTGTCTGTAGAGAACAACATCATGGCAGTTTTACAAACCCGTGATGAGATGACCAACGAACAGCGTCAAGATAAGCTGGAAGACCTGCTAGAAGAATTCCACATCCAACATATCCGCACTAGTAATGGTATGGCTCTGTCGGGTGGTGAGCGTCGTCGTGTTGAGATTGCTCGAGCTCTAGCAGCAAACCCGCAGTTCATTCTATTGGATGAACCATTCGCCGGTGTTGACCCAATTTCAGTAATCGATATCAAAAAAATCATTGTTCACCTGCGCGATCGCGGCTTGGGCGTTTTGATTACCGACCACAACGTTCGTGAAACTTTAGACGTGTGTGAAAAAGCTTACATCGTAAGCCAAGGACACCTGATCGCTGAGGGTACTCCTGAAGATGTTCTCAATAACGAACAAGTTAAACAAGTTTATCTAGGCGAACAATTCCGTCTATGATTATATAGAGAGTATCGAGAGTTCTAAGAATAATAACTAGGTAAGTAACACTGAATGAAACCCTCATTACAACTTAAGCTAGGCCAACAGTTAGCAATGACTCCTCAATTGCAGCAAGCGATTCGTTTGTTGCAATTGTCTACTTTAGATTTGCAACAAGAGATCCAAGAAGCACTTGAATCTAACCCACTACTCGATGTCGAAGAAGGCAATGAAGATACGCCAACATCGGAAGAAAAACCTAGCAGTGACGAGAAAGAAACAGTTGAAGCCACAGAGCAAGACTTACCTGATAGCTCAGACTTAATCGAAAAATCAGAGATTGGCAACGAACTCGAAATCGACACCACTTGGGAAGATGTCTACAGCGCAAATACCGGTAACACTGGCATTGCGATTGATGATGACATGCCTGTTTATCAAGGCGAGACCACACAAAGCCTGCACGATTACCTACTTTGGCAACTCGATCTAACCCCCTTCACAGATACTGACCGAAGCATTGCTTTCGCGCTCATTGATGCCATCGACGACTATGGCTACCTCACCGTATCTTGTGAGGACATCCTTGAAAACTTCGATAACGAAGAGATCGAGCTTGATGAGATTGAAGCCGTTCGCAAACGAATTCAGCAATTTGATCCATTAGGCGTTGGCTCGGTGAACCTGCAAGATTGCTTGTTACTGCAACTGGCCACCTTCCCACAAGACACACCTTGGCTTGAAGAAGCTAAGTTAGTGCTTACTAGCCATATCGACCAACTTGGTAATCGTGATTACAAACTCGTTATCAAAGAGACTAAGTTGAAAGAAGCAGAACTGCGTGAAGTTCTACAGCTTATTCAACAACTGGACCCACGACCTGGCAGCAAGATTACACCTGATGAAACCGAATATGTGGTTCCGGATGTGTCTGTATTCAAAGACCTTGGCAAATGGTTAGTGACCATTAACCCTGATAGCGTGCCTAAGCTGAAAGTGAATCAGCAGTACGCCGATCTAGGTAGCAAAGGCAACAGCGCTGACAACCAATATATCCGTTCAAACTTGCAAGAAGCGAAGTGGCTAATCAAAAGCTTAGAAAGCCGAAATGAGACGCTACTCAAAGTTGCGCGATGCATTGTTGAACATCAGCGTGATTTCTTCGAACATGGCGAAGAAGCGATGAAGCCTATGGTGCTTAACGACGTTGCATTAGCCGTTGATATGCATGAATCCACAATCTCTCGTGTGACGACTCAAAAATTCATGCACACGCCTCGTGGCATCTTCGAACTTAAATACTTTTTCTCAAGCCATGTCAGTACTGACAATGGCGGTGAATGTTCATCTACAGCAATTCGCGCGCTCATTAAGAAGCTCGTCGCGGCAGAAAATACCGCGAAACCTCTAAGTGATAGCAAGATTGCTGCTTTACTGGCTGACCAAGGAATTCAGGTAGCTAGACGTACGATAGCGAAATACCGTGAGTCTCTGGGCATTGCCCCATCGAGTCAGCGTAAACGCCTGTTATAAAATAATTTAGCCAGTAGTTAAGTCGGCTATTTTTTATAACTAGGTAACCAACTGAAAAGGAAAGTCTATGCAAATCAATATTCAAGGCCATCACGTTGATCTTACCGATTCAATGCAAGACTATGTTCACACCAAATTCGACAAACTTGAGCGCTTCTTTGATCATATCAATAGCGTTCAGGTTGTATTAAAAGTTGAGAAAATCAATCAAATCGCAGAAGCTACCCTGCATATAAATCAGGGGGAAATCCATGCGACAGCAACAGATGAAAGCATGTATGCCGCGATTGATTCATTGGTTGATAAACTCGTTCGCCAACTCAACAAGCACAAAGAAAAGCTAAGTAGTCACTAACATGCAATTAAGCGAAGTACTTTCATTGGACTGCACCAAAAGTGCAGTCCAATGCACAAGCAAAAAAAGAGCCCTTGAGCTCATCAGTCAGATCGCAGCAGAAAGTTGTGGTCAAGATTCAACAGAACTGTTTGAGTGCATGTTGAGCCGTGAGAAAATGGGCAGTACAGGTATTGGTAATGGCATTGCTATTCCCCATGCTCGTATGAATGTCAGTGATAAAGCGATTGCTGTATTACTGCAATGCCAAGACCCAATCGAATTCGATGCTATTGATAATCGTCCTGTCGACCTCCTATTTGCTCTGCTTGTTCCAAGTGAACAGTGTAAGGAGCATCTAAAAACCCTTTCATGTATGGCAGAACGACTTAACGACAAGCAGACTCTTAAACAGTTGCGTAATGCTCAAAGCGATCAAGAGCTTTACGACATCATGATTCAAGTGCCAACTTGCGAGCAATAACATGCGATTAATCGTGGTTAGTGGCCAATCCGGGGCCGGTAAAAGTGTTGCGCTACGAGTCCTTGAAGACTTGGGGTATTACTGTGTTGATAACCTACCCGTAAATCTGCTCAACGACTTCGTCGAATCGGTACGCGAGATCAATCAAAACGTAGCCGTGAGCATTGATATTCGTAACCTACCGAAAGAACCTCAGTTAGTCACAGACACGCTAGAGCAACTTGAAGCTGCCACTGATATTGACGTGAACGTCTTGTTCCTCGATGCAAGCAAGCAGACGTTACTCAAGCGCTACAGCGAAACACGCAGAATCCACCCTCTATCAATCGGCCGAGAAAAGCTCTCTCTTGAACAAGCGATTGATTTAGAAAAGACACTCCTGACACCTCTTGCTGAACAAGCCAGCATTGTGATCGACAGTAGTGACTGCAACCTCTATGAATTGAGTGAAAAGGTTCGCTTTAAAGTTGAAGGCAAAGAGAAGCAAGAGCTGATCATTGTCTTTCAATCGTTCGGTTTTAAGTATGGCCTGCCAAGTGACGCTGACTATGTGTTTGATGTTCGCTTCTTGCCTAACCCTCATTGGGAACCAGATTTACGACCATTAACGGGCCTCGATGCTCCGATTCACTCTTTCCTAGAAAAACACCCAGAAGTAATTGAACTCAAGCAACAGATTCAAGGCTTTGTTGAGCAGTGGTTGCCAATGTTAGAAAAGAATAATCGCAGCTACTTAACAGTCGCGATTGGTTGTACTGGCGGTAAGCATCGCTCGGTTTATCTAACTCAGAAAATTGGTGAGTACTTCGAACAACTTGGCCACCAAGTTCAAATCAGACACGCCTCCCTAGAGAAGCACCAACAGGGCTAACCATGGAATTAACTCGAACTGTACTGATCCAAAACCGCTTGGGTCTTCACGCTAGAGCAGCCGTAAAGTTGGTTGAGCTTGCACAAAGCTTTGATGCGACCATCACTATCCATAGTGAAGAAGATAAAAGCGCGACAGCAGACAGCGTGATGGGCCTGCTTATGCTGGAATCAGCACAGGGGCAACACATTACCATTCAAGCTGCTGGCACCGATTCACAGCAAGCACTGGATGCCGTCTGTCATCTAATTGAAGACAAGTTTGATGAAGGTGAGTAGCGAAAGCGCTTCGTTTACAACACCCAAAACTCAAACAGCGAACCAACCAATATTAAATCTTAGTTCTACCTAAGTTTATGATTTAAATAAGCCCCAGAATTAAGTTACTATTCCAAGCATTGTTAGAATAATGAGATAGGAGGAAAATATGGCAGAGCAATTAGAATTCGACCAAGCTCACCAAACCCTCCAAGAAGTCAGCGAAGCCCTAGAAAACGGCCGATTTGTTCACGTACGCCGACAACTTCAGGACATGGAACCTGAGGATATTGCACACCTTTTAGAAGCCTCCCCTCGCAAAAGTCGTGACGTACTCTGGCAACTCACCGATCCAGAAGACTACGGTGAAATTCTTGATGAACTAAACGAAGACGTCAAAGATGCTCTTGTGTCAAAAATGGCACCCGAGACCTTGGCAGAAGCAACCGAAGGCATGGAAACCGATGACGTCGCGTACGTACTTCGAAGCCTACCCGACGATGTTTCTCGCGAAGTCCTTTCTCAAATGGACTCCGTCGATCGTGCTCTAGTTGAAACCGCACTGTCGTACCCTGAAGATTCAGCGGGTGCGATCATGAATACCGACGTAATCACGATTCGTGGTGATGTCGATGTCGACGTTGTATTACGCTACATGCGAATGCGTGGTGAATTGCCCGATGCAACCGATGCGCTGTATGTTATCGATGAAGAAGAACGTCTTATCGGTAACCTATCGCTTACTACGCTAGTCACAACTCAGCCTGATGTTCCAGTATCAGAAGTGATGGATGATGCCGACGAAGCGATCGCGGTTGAAACCAGTGCTTCAGATATCGCGAGCCTGTTTGAACGTCGTAACTGGGTTTCTGCACCTGTCGTCGATAGTAACCAGCACCTTGTGGGTCGTATCACCATCGATGATGTGGTTGATGTTATCCGTGAAGATGCTGAACACTCAATGATGAGTATGGCGGGTATGGACGATGACGAAGATACCTTCGCTCCGGTCGTAAAATCCGCTCGTCGTCGTAGCGTCTGGCTTGGTGCTAATGTACTCGCGGCATTGGCGGCGGCATCTGTTTCCAATATGTTTGAAGCAACGCTCGACCAAATGGCAGCGATTGCAGTTCTGATGACTATCGTACCTTCTATGGGCGGGGTTGCCGGTAACCAAACCGTTGCACTGGTGATTCGTGGTTTAGCGCTCGGTCATATCGGTGACAGTAACAAACGCGAACTACTACTAAAAGAAGCAGCAATCGGCTTCCTCAACGGCGTTCTATGGGCCGTTATCATTGGTGGTATCGTGGTAGCTTGGAAAGGTAACTGGATACTGGGAGGCATCATCTCAGCAGCGATGATGACCAACTTGATTGTCGCTGGTATCGCTGGTGTAACCATCCCTGTGATGCTGAAGAAGATGAATATCGACCCGGCATTGGCAGGTGGTATGGCACTCACAACAGTTACTGATGTTATTGGCCTATCGGTGTTCCTAGGCTTAGCAACCATACTGATCTAGTTATCATAAGCAGCTAGCCATTTTTTGACGAAATACAGAAAACAAAAAGGGAGCCATTGGCTCCCTTTTTTAATTCATCAGATTGAATTGAATTACTCGCCCGCGACTTTCATCGACTCAAGCAAGATAGAACCTGTTTGAATCTGTGAACGCGTTTCAACATCGTTA
Source organism: Vibrio pomeroyi (assembly GCF_024347595.1). Lineage (NCBI taxonomy): Bacteria > Pseudomonadati > Pseudomonadota > Gammaproteobacteria > Vibrionales > Vibrionaceae > Vibrio > Vibrio pomeroyi. The sequence continues at coordinate 3,238,075 of NZ_AP025506.1, forward strand.
CCGACTGCAACGATCTGATTAAACATATCTTTTAGGTTACCCGCAATCGTCACTTCCGATACTGGGTATTGGATCTCTGCGTTCTCAACCCAGAAACCTGCAGCGCCACGAGAGTAATCACCCGTTACTGTGTTTACGCCTTGCCCCATCACTTCAGTGACTAGGAAGCCAGTCCCCAACTCTTTTAGCATCTGCTCGAAGTTTTGACCGGTCGATTTAACGAACCAGTTATGAATACCACCAGCATGACCGGTTGGCGTCATATCCATCTTGCGTGCGGCATAGCTCGTTAGCAGGTAAGTCGCTAACACACCATCAGTGATGATTTCACGATCTTGAGTGAACACACCTTCGCTATCAAATGGGCTTGAAGCCAAACCACGCAGGATATGAGGACGCTCAGAGATATTGAACCAATCAGGTAGGATTTTTTGACCTAAATGATCCAACAAGAACGACGACTTGCGGTAAAGATTACCGCCACTGATCGCCATCACAAGATGACCGATAAGACCTGTCGCAACATCGTTAGCGAACATAATTGGGTATTGGCCTGTTGGTAGCTTTTTCGCATCCAAACGGCTAATCGTCTTTTCTGCAGCTTCCTGACCTACACGCTCAGGCGTCCACAGTTCGTCACGGTGACGTGCCACGGTGTAGCTATAGTCACGTTCCATTTCACCATTAGCGCCTTGTCCAATCACGCAGCAGCTCGTGCTATGACGACTTGAAGCGTAGCTTGCTAGTAAGCCATGGCTATTACCATAAACCTTAACGCCGTAGTGGCTGTCGTAGCTTGCGCCATCACTCTGTTTAATCTTGTCGCTATAAGCGAGCGCTTGCTTCTCAGCTGCAATCGCAATCTCAGCGGCATAGTCAGGGTTAGGCTCGTCAGGGTGGAAAAGATCCAAGTCTGGAATTTCTTTTACCATGTATTCTTTTGCTGCAGGACCTGCAAACGGGTCTTCAGACGTGTACTGAGCGATATCAAGCGCGGCTGCTACCGTTTGAGCAATCGCCTTCTCACTCAGATCAGATGTAGATGCGCTGCCTTTTTTCTGGCCGCGATAAACAGTAATACCAAGTGCACCATCACTATTAAATTCAACGTTTTCTACTTCACACATACGTGTTGAAACACTTAAACCCGTTGACTTAGTAATAGCAACTTCAGCGGCGTCGGCACTCACAGAGGCCATGTCCAACGCTTTTGCTACTGCGGCTTCTAGCTCAACTCTTTGCTGGGCGACTTGCTGTTTTACATCCATATCTATTCTAATTTTGTAGGTCAATATTACGTAGGATAACAAGAATTTCGCTTTCTCCCCAAGATTCTTGCTAAAATAGGCAATATATTCGTTTGAGATAGTGACATAGGCAGAAAAGATGGCTCGCAAAAACCAAAAAGCCCCATGGGAACCAGAAGAAGAAATCATCTGGGTAAGTAAGACAGAAATGAAAACCGACATGGAAGCGCTACAAAAACTGGGGGAAGAACTTGTTTCCCTGAAGCCTTCTGTATTAGACAAGTTTCCTCTGTCTGAAGATTTGGCACAAGCGATTAAAGATGCACAACGCTTTAAAAATGAAGCGAAGCGCCGTCAACTTCAATACATTGGTAAAGTAATGCGCAATGTTGATCCTGAGCCAATTCAAGCGGCTTTGGATAAAGTGCGTAACAAGCACTCGCAAGCAACCGCTGAACTGCACAAGCTAGAGCAACTGCGTGATCGCGTTGTTGCTGAAGGCGATGCTGCTATTTCAGAAGTCATGGACATGTACCCTGAAGCAGACCGTCAGCGTCTTCGTCAGCTAGCTCGCCAAGCTAACAAAGAGAAATCAGCGAACAAGCCAGCAAAGGCTTCTCGTGAAATCTTCCAAATCTTAAAAGAGCTAAAGCTAGAAGACTAATCTTTGTCGCTTTACTCTGTAAGATAATAAAAGACCTAGCGCATGCTAGGTCTTTTTGTTTTCGACGTACTCAGTATCACAACATATTCAATGTTAAAACTAAGCTATCACTCACCCGCTTTCACAAACGAACTGAGTTCTGGTTGTGGGTGGTCAGCGGTAAGCTCGGCTATCGAGTCTTCAACCAACACCTTCCCCAGTGCCACAAACACAAACTTGTTCGCAATGCTGCGAGCATCTCCCAAATGATGTGTCACCATCAAGACGGTAATGTTGCGCTCTGCTGCTAATCGTTTTACCAAGCTCAACATCTCTTCGCGTAGCAAAGGGTCAAGCGCAGAGAAAGGTTCATCAAGCAGCCAAATATCGTGTGGTTGAACAAAACAACGCGCCAGTGCGACACGCTGACGTTGCCCACCAGACAATTGTTCAGGCAGCCTATCTAAGTACTCCGCTACACCCACCTGTGCAGCCGCTTGCTCAACGTCGAGCTTTTGGGTTGCGGTAAGCTTTAACCCCGGATGCAAGCCTAAGCCAATATTTTCACGCACAGTGAGGTGAGCAAATAGATTGTGTTCTTGGAACAACATCGCCAGCGGGCGTTGGTGCGCTTCTTTGCCAATCAATGATTGTCCTGCCACCGAGATATTTCCCGATGTCGGCTCAATAAACCCAGCAACCAATGCAAGTAGCGTTGATTTACCCGCACCACTTGGTCCCATTAGAGCAACAATGTCGCCCTGCTCTGCTTGGAAATCAAAACTAAACAACTCTTGGTGATAGTGGTAATCCACATCTTTCATCACTAACATCATCGGTTCCTTAACTCTTTAGCTTTGAGCTTCGAGTAAACAAAAATTCAATCAGACTAAAACTGCCCACACTCAGTAACAGCAAACTCACTGACACCACTGCCGCCGCTTCCATTTGATAGCTACCTAACAGTTGGAATAGATACAAAGGCAAAGTTCTAAAGTCTTGGCTACCAAACAAGGCAATCGCACTTAAGTCACCCATCGCCAGCATAAAGCTGATTGAGAGTGCTTGCGCCATTGGTTTACGTAGCGCACGCCACTCTACCAGTCTAAAACGAGTGAACCCTGTCATTCCTAAGCTTGCACACACATACTGATACTGCTGAGAAAGATGCAGCATAGGTTGAGCCAAGGTTTTAATCACGTAAGGCAACGCCATCAAACTGTTTACGGCAATCACGATAAAGAAAGCCAAGCTGAACACATCAGTAAATGAACGCAATAATAAGAACAGGCCTGTACTTATCACCAAGCCCGGCGTCACCAAAATGATAGTGCCAATCAGCTCAATCTTATCCGCTCTAAAGTTCTTATTCTGCAAACGCCATGCGCGACTGGTTAGCAAGATCGCGATACCAATACCAACGGCAATAATACTTGCGAGGGAAGCAACACGAACCGAGGTCATTAACGCTGCCCAAAATGGCTCGCTGCTCAGTACAGTGAGCGCCTGAGAGTTAACACCACTTAGAATAACCATGGCTAATGGCGGCAATACCAGCATTGAGACTATGATGATCCAAAAGCTATCCCAAGCTTTTGACCACCAGCTGTCCTTAACCAAATACTTCTCTTCCGACAGCTGACTAGCCGTCACAGATATAGGCTTAGACAAACGCTGAATACTCACCGCTAATACAGCACACAACAGCATTTGCCATATCGCGAGTAACGCGCCAGCTTGCAGGTCAAAGTCAAATTTGATTGCTTGATAGATGGCGAGCTCAATGGTGGTTGATTTCGGACCACCACCCAGCGCCATCACGGTAGCAAAGCTGGTGAAACACAACATGAAGACCAAGCCACACACATGCGGCAACTGCTGTCTTAGCCTCGGCCATTCAACCCATTTAAATTTATTCCAATGACTCATACCCAAGTGAGCACACAGTTTATGCTGCTCAGCCGGCACAGTATCTAACGCTTGTAGAAGTAAACGGCTGGCATAAGGCAGGTTGAAGAAAACGTGCGCCAACAAAATACCATTCAAGCCATAAATAGAGAATGGTAGCTCAATGTCGAAGTTCGCCAAGAATTTAGCGAACCAACCACTGTTGCCGTAAATCGCTAGCAAACCAAACACGCCGACTAATACGGGCAGAACCAAGGTCGACGCGAATAGCCTTAACAACAAGGCTCGTCCAAAAAACTGTCTGCGACACAGAGCGTGTGCAATAGGTATAGCAAAGCCAACACTCAGCACTGTTGAGAGTGTCGCTTGATAAAAGCTGAATTTCGTTACATGCCAATAGTAAGGGTCGGACCATACTTGGCTGATATCAAGAGAAGGGGCATTGCTAAGCAATGCCCCAACTGCTGAAACCACGAAGGCGGTAATGAGTATCGCAACCCAGATCCCGACCTTAGGTGTTTTCTTTATCATAAATTGATTTTTTACCGTAAATGGTTCACTCCAAACATCACGGATGAACCTTTAAATACAGAAAGCGAGTTTTTAAAAGTAAATTAAAAAGTAAGTGCACTCTGCCATTCACGAATCCAAGGCTTACGCTTCTCTGCGATCTCTTCAGAACTAAAGCTCAATGCTTTCTGTGGAACTGTTAGCTGCTCAAAGCCTTTTGGTAGCTCGACAGCCGTTACTGGGTACATCCAGTTACCTGTAGGCATCGCCGATTGGAATTCATCACTTAGGATAAACGCCATAAACTCATCAGCAAGCTTTTCGTTCTTGCTGCCTTTAACCTTAGCGGCTACTTCAACTTGAGTGTAATGTCCTTCTTCGAAGCTCGCTGCAGCGTACTTAGAATCGCTCTCTGCAATGATATGGTAAGCCGGAGAAGTTGTGTAAGACAGAACCAAGTCAGACTCACCTTCTAGGAACATAGAGTAAGCTTCAGACCAACCTTTGGTTACCGTAACGGTTTTCTGAGCCAGCTTCTTCCAAGCTACCGTTGCTTCATCACCATAAACCGATTTCATCCATAACATCATGCCTTGTCCAGGTGTTGAAGTGCGTGGATCTTGGTAGATAACCTTCAGATCATCACGCTGCTCAACCAGCTCTTTCAAACTCTTAGGCGGGTTTGTTAGTTTATCGGTGTTATATACAAAGGCAAAGTAACCAAAGTCATAAGGTACAAAGGTATTGTCATCCCAACCATTAGGCAGTGTTACTGATGAAGTATCAACCTTGTGCTCAGCCAATAAACCCGTCACTTTCGCTTCAGCCATTAGGTTGTTATCTAGACCTAATACGATGTCAGCCTTGCTGTTACCGCCCTCAAGACGCAAGCGGTTAAGAATAGACACGCCATCTTCAAGCGCGACAAAATTCACATCACAACCACACTTCTCTTCAAATGCTTTTTCAACGGCAGGACGAGGGCCCCAATCCGCAGCAAAAGAGTCATAGGTGTATACAGTCAAAGTGTTGTCTGCAGCGAAGGCAGAAAAAGAGATCGCTGTAGTAACAGCAAGGGTAGTTAATGTGAATTTCACTGGACGCTCTCCATGGTCTGAGCGGCACAGGTTTGAGGGAGGAGAACGGTAGAGGTTGTTCCTAACTCAATTCCTACGCCAGCATTATCTGGTTCAGGTTTACGGGTCCCAAGCATGTGCTTGATCTCAGCTCGCATTCATTATTTGAATGGTTCGCTCCCCGATGAGTGTTCAGAATTGTAATTCGAATTTTAACAATAAGCTATCAAGTTTGGATCAATTACGTTGATCGTAACCCCAACGTGGCACTAAACCTTGCTCGATACCAAGATGGTCCAAAATGCGCGCCACCATAAAATCAACCAAGTCGTCAATCGATTTAGGTTGGTGATAAAAGCCCGGAGCCGCAGGCATGATTGTCACGCCCATGGTTGAGAGCTTGTGCATGTTCTCTAGGTGAAGCGTCGAAAATGGTGTTTCACGAACCACCAATAACAGCTGACCTCGCTCTTTCATGACTACGTCTGCTGCTCGCTCAATCAGGTTATCTGATAGGCCATGAGCAATTGAAGCCAAGCTGCCCGCAGAACACGGACACACCACCATCTGCTTCGGCGCAGCTGAACCAGATGCAACTGGTGAGAACCAGTCATCTTTACCACACACCACCAACTTTTCTGGGTCGCAGCCGAGATGCTTAACCAAAGCTTGTTTCGCAGCTTCCGGTCCAGCAGGTAACTTAAGTTCATGCTCTGTTGCTAAGACTACTCGCGCAGCCGACGATATCAGTAAATACACCTGATAATCGGCTGCCAGTAAGCATTCGAGTAAACGCAGTCCGTAAGGCGCACCTGATGCGCCAGTGAAAGCAAGAGTTATCGCTTTATCGTGTTTTGTCATGTTCTCAGTTACGTCAAATTATAAGGTCTTGGATTGGGTTAACCTTTAAGGGCTAACGCATCCAACAATTTCTGATGAATACCACCAAAGCCACCATTACTCATTACCAAGATTTGGTCACCCGCTTGTGCCTCTGAGACAATTTTAGCAACGAATGCATCCATGTCATTACTGACGTGTGCAGGCTGATGACAAGCATCTGCGACATCTTGTACAGACCAATCAATGTTATCCGGTTGGAATAAGTAGGTAGAATCCGCTTGCTTTAGCGAATCAGCCAAGGTTTCTTTGTGCACACCACGCTTCATGGTGGCAGAACGAGGCTCTAAAACGGCAATGATTTTTTTCGTGTCGACCTTATTACGTAAACCACCGAGCGTAAGTTCAATCGCGGTTGGGTGATGTGCAAAATCATCATAAACAGACACACCTGACACCTCACCTTTAAACTCCAAACGGCGCTTGGTGTTAATGAACTTCGCCAACGATTCACACCCTAAGTCAGGTGTCACACCCACATGCCTTGCCGCCGCAATCGCCATTAAGGCGTTGTTAACGTTGTGGTCGCCGACTAAATCCCAATCTACCGTACCAACACATTTGCCTTGGAAGTAAACCTCAAACTTAGAGCCGTCTTTAACTAGCTTCTTGGTATCCCAATCACCAAGTTCACCGCTCGATTCAGCCTCACTCCAGCAACCGCGAGATAGAACATCTTGAATAGCTATGTCTTGCTTAGGTGAGAAAATGCGACCATTGCTTGGTACGGTACGCACCAAATGATGGAACTGACGCTTGATCGCTTCAAGATCATCGAAGATGTCAGCATGATCGAATTCAAGGTTATTCATGACCAAGGTTCTTGGATGGTAATGAACGAACTTAGAGCGTTTATCGAAAAAAGCACTGTCGTATTCGTCAGCTTCGACCACGAAGAACATGCTTTCGCCCAGACGAGCTGAGATACCAAAGTTACCTAATACACCACCCACTAAGAAGCCCGGCGCATAGCCACAGTCTTCTAATATCCAAGCTAGCATGCTAGATGTTGTCGTCTTGCCATGCGTACCGGATACGGCCAACACCCAACGATCGTGCAGCAAGAACTCTTGCAACCACTGCGGGCCAGATGTGTATCTAAGGTTGTTATCCAATACATACTCAACACACGGATTACCGCGGCTCATCGCATTACCGATGACCACAAGGTCTGGTCTTGGCTCTAATTGGCTAGGGTCGAACCCTTCAATAATTTCAATTCCTTGAGACTCCAATAAGGTGCTCATCGGAGGATAAACATTCGCGTCACTACCGGTAACCTTGTGACCTAATTGACGAGCCAATACCGCAGCACCACCCATGAAGGTGCCACAAATTCCTAAGATATGAATATGCATAAATTGCTTCCAAACGCTTGGCTAAATGAACCATGTCTAAATCAAACTACTTGCACTCATTATCATTAAATGACGATTAAAAGCGAGCGGCAATGCAAAACAAATTGAGTCGACATAGTAAGTGAGATCTGTGTCGCTTAGTTCATTACCATTAAAAAGATCTAACCTTTAGAATTTAGGTAAGCGTCTAGATGAATAAAGCCCACTCAAGAGGCCGAATCTACAGTGCTCAAATCCCCCCTAATATTGAGAGAAGTTTAAGGAAATAACATGTCTGAGATGCGCACCCTTGGTGAGTTCATTGTTGAGAAACAGAGTGACTTCCCCCATGCAAGCGGTGATCTATCATCCCTTTTGTCGTCTATTCGACTTGCTGCAAAAATTGTTAACCGTGAGATCAACAAGGCTGGCCTAGTCGACATCACTGGCGCTGTTGGTACAGACAACGTGCAAGGTGAAGAACAGCAAAAGCTAGACCTTTACGCGAACGACAAATTTAAAGCGGCTCTAGAAGCTCGTGACCAAGTTTGTGGTGTAGCAAGTGAAGAGGAAGACGAAGCAGTCGCGTTCAACAAAGAGCTCAACAAAAACGCAAAATACGTTGTTCTGATGGATCCACTTGATGGTTCTTCAAACATCGATGTGAATGTATCTGTTGGTACAATTTTCTCTATCTACCGTCGTGTGTCTCCTATTGGAACGCCACCGACACAAGAAGATTTCTTACAGCCAGGACACAAGCAAGTAGCCGCGGGTTACGTGATTTACGGTTCTTCAACCATGCTTGTTTACACAACAGGTGCTGGCGTAAACGGCTTCACCTACGACCCATCACTGGGTACCTTCTGTCTATCTCATGAAAACATGATGATTCCAGATGAAGGCAAGATTTACTCAATCAACGAAGGCAACTACATCCGCTTCCCTACGGGTGTGAAAAAGTACATCAAGTACTGCCAAGAGAATGAGCCAAGCGACAACCGTCCTTACACATCACGTTACATCGGTTCTCTAGTATCAGATTTCCACCGTAACCTGCTGAAAGGCGGCATCTACTTGTACCCAAGCACACAAAGCCACCCACAAGGTAAACTGCGTCTGCTTTACGAATGCAACCCAATTGCTTTCCTTATGGAACAAGCAGGTGGTATCGCTTCAGACGGTGCTCAACGTATCATGGACATCAAACCAACTGAGCTGCACCAACGTGTACCTTTCTTTGTTGGTTCAACAAACATGGTTCGTAAAGTAGAAGAGTTCCTTGAGTTGAACCCAGAGTAATCCTCTCACTTCATTCTCAAATTAACACCATTAAAAAAGCCAGCATCTACATGCTGGCTTTTTATTATTCAATTAACGGTTCGTTCGATTATCGAATATCAAACTTCGATTCTGCGCCTCTTTCATAGTTGAAGCGGAACCATTTGTCGACGTCGTCACAAATCCCAAGGTAAGTCTCACCACGGCGCCCTAGCGCTCTCGGGTTTTGAGAACAATACTGAGTTTTACCCACTTCATAGCCTTGGCCATAAGCGGCATATAAGTCTGCATCAATTGATGGTGAAGACGCGGCTTCAGCCAAACTTGCTTCAGTCTGTTTGGTTTTTCCTTTTAGCGCCATTTCTTCGCCAAAGCTCTGCCAATCGGTTGTGTTCATTGACGTTGGTGGCGGAGTTTGCGCACAACCAAATAACATTACTGATAGCACCAATAATAGATATTTCATAATTTCCTCCTGATGGAAAAGACTAGCCTGTACATTGAGACTTTTAGCTATTACGTCAGAATGCTTCCAGTAGTTCATTCACTATAGCGGGTTGCTCCGCTTACACCAGTTACCCGAAAGTATTTCTTTATTAGCTGTTAGATCAAGCTGATACAAATATACCCATGCTAATCCAAATATAGTCTCTATTTGCTCGCGACGATACTCAACAGGTACATCTTCTAGCCGATCGAGCGACTCCAAAATTTCGTCGTTAATGATATAGACCTCGCCAGCGATACTTTTCTTTCCAGAAATCATCGCCGGATAAGCACCTAAATCAAAAAGGGCAAACGACTCTGGTGTATCGAAGCGCCCCAACAACTCACCATTCTGCAAATAGTGGTGATTGGATTGACCTTGTCTCAAAGTGCCATAGACGAACACAAGATGCTGCATAAACCCTCCATAAGCCGTTCATCTCGGCAATTCGATGAACGGCTAAAATACTCTCTGTCCAACGGCTCTATTCGGAATCAAACTGTTCTACTCGAACTCAAACTGATAGAGGAGGTCTACCGCACTGTCTAAGCCCGATACGGCTTCAACGTAGAGATCCTGCATCAATCGGTAACGAACGGTAAACTCACCCAACGAGTTAAAGATACCCACACCATACTTCACCTGTAAGCCTGGCAGAATGTAACCACTTACCGTTACTTGTGAGTCATCACCAGAACCTGCTGTATCCAGTTGTAGATCTTGTACACCAAATGCTTCGCCGATTTCGCCAACGACCTTACCGCTCTTCGCTAAGCTCAAACCAATTAAGGTCGTTGTCATCGAACCGTTCGACTCGCCATCAATATCTTGACCACGCAAGATATAAGACAGCGCGTTGGCTTGCGGCATCGCAGGGTCAGAATAAATCTCAATCGTCGGCTCTGTCGCTGGGCCTGTCACTCGAATACCTGCGGTCACGTCATCCTGAGTATTGTCAGGGTTACGTATCGCATTGATCGCTACGTATGGCTGATCCGGTGGACCATTCATTAGAATCTTACCTTCTTCGATCAACAGGTCTTGTCCGAATGATTGATAAGTACCATCGACGATGTTGACCTCACCGGTGATAAATGGGCCTTGGTCTTTTTGAGCGACATTAAGCTTACCCACCAGCTCACCTTCAAGGCCGAAAGCAGACAGTTTAAAGTCATCGCCAATAGAGATATTAATATTGGTCATCACATTGAATGGAATCGTGTCTTCGTTCTCTGGCTCAAGATCTTTATTCAAGATCACTTGATCAGAGGAGACGCCGACCGCTGACGGTGGTAAGTCTTCGACGACAATGCGCCCCCATGGCAATGCGATATCACCCGTGATTTTTGCAAGCTCAGGCGTAACATCAATGGTCATATCAGGAACCACCTTGACCTTGACCATAGGCGGTATATCAACCATCAACTCATCAGCAAACACTCTCACATTCGAGTGCCATGCTTGAAGATCCTGCCAGTCCCCTGAGCCCTCAATATCAAGGTGACCATCAGGCGTTTCGACATTGGCATCCAGCTTCGCGCTATAACCATCAAAATCTAAGTCAATACGGCCATCTTTAACATCTACAGGCGTAACATCACCTTTTACTTGAATGCCATCAACAGAGAACTGACCAAAGACTTGAGGATGCATCAAAGAGCCTTTTACCTGTAGGTCACTCTCAAGATCGGCCTTCAACAGACTGTATTCGCCAAGGATAGGTTGTAAGAAATCCAAATGGAAGGTTGTCAGCTTGATTGCCGCATCGACCATTTTGTCTTCTGCGAGAATATCCGGTAACGACACCGTGCCAGACAGGTCACCATTATCGGAAACATTGAGCTTAAAGTCGGCGTTCAGTTGGTTATCTTTCAACTGTGCATTCAATGCAACGCTTTCCCAGCCGAGCGTGATTGGTTCGCCAACTTGTTGAACAACCTGACCTTTGGGCATATCGACGCTTACCGTCACTTCTGGTTCACCTTGTTCCGACCATTTGGCATGAGCGGTCGCATTCACTAAACCCTGCAGTTGCGTCTCTTTAGGTACAAAGGCTTTAACTTGTTCGAAGTCGAATTGGTTTATCGCGAGCTTAGCCTCACCTGATTTCCCGGCTCGAATATCTTCATCCAGACACACGCTCGAACCCGACTGCTTCCAACAGTGTGCTTGAACATCGGCATACTGCTTATCGACATCCGCCTTAATCGCGACAGGTTGGTCTAGTACCCAAGGTCCCTGCTGAGTGGTGATTTTGACTCTGTCTAACGAGCCATCCCAAATCAGAGAAGGTTTCTGAATTAACTGACCAGAAATCGCCAAACTTGTCGACACAATGTCGGATATTACATCAAGTGTTACGGTATGCTTCTTCTCACCGCCATTCACCGTTAAATCAATGCTATCAACGCTCTGATCTTGGTAGGTTAAGTTCTTCGCTTTTAATACAAGGTCAGCTTGAGCTTCCGGTAATGGCAGTGGAACTACAGAGCCATTAAGTGATAACGACTCAAGTGTTGCCTCGCTATTCCAATCAATCTTATCGACATTTAAAGCTAGGTCGACTTCAGGTTCGTTCGTTGGGCCGCTAAGTTGGATGTTACCAATCACTCTGCCTTTCAACTCAGGAACACTTCGTGCGAGATCAGGGAAGAAGATATCAACGCCCATGTCCCATTGTTTATCAAGCTCACCCAGCGCCTTAATCGAGTTCACCCCGTGAGCCAAGCTCAAGCCGCTGGTTTTCAGTTTAGGTTCACCACTCGCGCTGCGATCCGACGCTGACAACTGGCCTTCGATATCCAGAGGGTATTCTCTCAAGATCCCTTCAATATCCAACTTAGGCAGCTCAATTGCCCAACCGCCCGCTTCGGTCAACTCACCAGAAGTAACGATGCTGCCGCTAATGTTACCTTCAGCTTCTGGCCATTGCAGACCTGGCTGAATATCCTTCAACGTCACATCGGCTTGCCAGTTAACAAGCTTCTTCCAGTTCGCTTTAACCACACCATTGAGTTCACCACCCAGCGTGTTCAGTTTTAAGCGCTCAAGTTCAATCTGTTCTGTGGTGCCCTTTCCCTCTAGGTCTATGGTTAAGGCCGGTATCTCCTTACCATCCGCTTCACCTTTAAGCTGCACATTAAAGCCATCTAATGAGCCGTCGGCTTTGAATTTTTCAATTGCAGCTTGGTAATCACTTTTACCTGAAAGAGGCCATTGCGCTTGACCATCTTCTAAAAGAAGGTCAAATGGCAGAGTCGGCTCTAAAGGTTGAAGTTCTCCAGAGAGCTTTGCTTCTATCAAGTCAGAAAACTGCGAATCGAGCTGTAGCTTAGCCACGCTGCCTTGTGCTTTCAGTGATAACTTCTGACCCGCAAGATCGGTTTCTTTCACTAATGCATCTAAAGAAAGATCTAATTGGTAGCCATCTTTGAGCTCAATCTTCGTCGCTACGTTCGCGTTCGCCTGCGGCATATCGAGCTCAAGTGTTGAAACGTCCACTTTATGCCCACCTGCTTGAGCTTCAAGTCCAAGGTGGTTCACCACAATCGGAGTTTCTTGTTCTAAAGTGAAACGATTTAGATCAAAACGCTCCAGCACAACCTGTAACGGAATCCAGACCTCAGGCAACTCAATTGCTGTTTTCACCGCAGGCTCTGGCTCAACTACTTCTGGTTTTGGATCTTCAGTTAATTCAGCAATTTTAACTTTCAGATCATTAAATAGGGTTGGCGATACCGTCAGCTTTTCACCCTGCATACTCAAAGCCGTTGAAAACAAACCCCATTCAATCTCATGGCCCAAGATATTCAGTTTGATATCAGACAAAGCGATGCGATTGATCACGATTGGTAGCGGTGTTTTCACCGATGTCACTGGCGGAGTCGGTTCAGTTTCTTCTTCAGAAGCTGGAGGTAATTCCGTAAATGCGAAGTCCAAACCTTGAATCGCTAAGCGGTCGACACACAACTTAGGGTCGAGTAAACAGCGAGGATTAATAGCCAAGTTCAGCTTTTGAACCTTGGTATCGATATGCAGGCTGTCATCTTTAAACTGAACGTTATTAAGCGTAAAACTTGGGAACAGAGCCCCTTGGGTGCTCTCCACTTTCAGTTGTGGCAAGGCTTTTTCAGCGCCCCATAGCACTGTGTTCAACCCTGGGTTAGTGAACAACACAAAACCGAGCAGGGCTATCAACAACAGCAAGATAGACGTCAATGAAATCGACGTCCACTTAATGCATTTGCCCATCACTTTGATCATAATTCTGGCCCTAAACTAAAGTGCAGTTGGAACTCATCGCCTTTCTCCGCATCTAGACCCCAAGCAAAATCTAAACTCACAGGACCAACAGGCGATGCCCAGCGAACCCCGACGCCAGTACCCCGTTTCCATTCTGGCTTATCATTAAATGCATCACCAATATCGTAGAAAGCTGCGCCCCACCAATTTCCAACTAAGCGGTATTGGTATTCAAATGAGCTGGTAGCAAGGAATTTTGCACCTGTTAATGCGTCACTTTCATCACGAGGAGAGATGGATTCATAACCATAACCACGAATGCTGTTATCACCACCGGCAAAGAACCTCAACGAGGGTGACAGCTTCTCAAATTCATCGGCAAAGTTACCGCCGAATTGAAGTCGAGTTAAGCCTCGATGATTGTTACCAATACTTCGGATCCAGGCCGTTTGCCCTTGGAAACGCACCACCTTAGTTTCAGACAACAAGGTGTCATCACCCGCTTCAATCATGACGGTTTGCTTATCGCCCCACATAGGCATCGAACCACCACGAGTTCGAGTTCGTGAGAAAGAGATGCCCGGCAATACGAATTGCGCCAAGTCATCTTGCAAACCTTGCTCATAGTTCTCGACCAAGTATCGAATGAACACAGTACGTTGCCAGCCATTATCCAAGCGCCAATATCTTTCTAAGGCTAAGTTCGACTCCAAACTTTTGGTATCACGGTTGTCTAGATTCTTCATTCCGTACTTAATTTGATAATAGTCATTAAGCACGTCGTCCAACGGGATTTTGTAGGCTGCGGTAATCGTCTGTTCTGGTTTGGAGATCGACAAGCTGCTATTGAAGCTATGGCCTTGAGCGTTAACCCAAGGCTTCTTCCATTTGAGTGTACCTTTAACGCCAAGGTCGGTTGATACACCGATACCCGTTTCGATTTGGTTACGCGCTTGCGGAGCCAGGCTCACCTTCATCGGAATTTCACGGCCTTCACCGAGCTGGCTTAAATCAGGTTCTACAAACACCGAAGAGAACCAATCCGTATTAGACAGATTTTGGTTGTACTCACCGACTTTGGTAATGGAGTAAGGTTCGCCATCTTCAAAGGGTTTAAGCGATTGCACTCTATCGTCTTCGATTTGGCTGCCCGTAACCTGTGTGGTGCCAAAGTGATAACGGATACCACTGTTATAATGAAGGCGCACATAAGCACGGTTTAATTCAGGGGCAACTTCGAGTTTGCTGACCTCATACGAACCATCAAAATAGCCTTTCGCTAATCCAAGGTTACGTATCGACGATTTCAAGGAATCATAGTTACCGTGATTCAGGATTGAACCTTTAGACAGGTTACTCTTAGCGATCAACGCCAGAAAGTCGGGATCGTCTTCAGCTTCCCCACTCAGCACAATATCTGAAGTGTAAATAAGAACAGGCTCTCCCTGCTCAACCGTAACAGTTAATTCAGTGTCGTCTTCAGAGTGAGTGAAAGTGATCGTCGGTTGGTAGTAGCCTAACGCATTCAACGCTTCTTTTATCATAGATTCCACGCGAGATTGGAACCTTAAAGAAACTGCATACTCTTCTTCAGGGACTGCACTCAGATAAGCATCAACATTATCCTCAAGCGCTCCATCTAGCCCTTTAATCTCAAGGGAAACGTCAGCGAAAGCGAGCGTCGATGACAGTAGAGTGCCAATCAGAACTGGTAAAGTTTTTCTTATCATGTTTAATTGGTGAAGAAGTTATCAATACGTTAATAAGTGAAAAGAAATAATACCGCTAAAAAGGCATTGAGTCTGTAATAAATCTGGTAATAACGCGGTCTAATTTAAAGACTTAATCAATATAAACCAACAGTTAATATGAACCTACAGTTCATAAAAGCCAACGCGGTAAACGTATGCGAAAAGGAATATAACATGCTAAACAAACAACAACTGGTTTCTGCAGCAACCGCATTACCGGGAAATGCTGACCCAATCCAAATTACTGAGCGCCACTTCGTCAATCAAACTGACTTACTCGATGCTCCTACAGGTTCCCAACAAGAAGTCCTGCTTGGTATGGGATGCTTCTGGGGAGCTGAGCGTTTGTTTTGGCAATTAGATGGCGTGATTTCAACATCCGCTGGCTACGCGGGCGGATACACAGTCAACCCAACTTATGAGCAAGTGTGTACTGGGCAAACGGGCCACACTGAAGTCGTTCGTGTCATATTCGATAGCGAACAGACCTCTTTAGCGCGAATACTAGAGACTTTCTGGGAACGTCATGACCCGACTCAAGGCATGCGCCAAGGCAACGATTTGGGAACTCAATACCGCTCCGCTATCTACACTTTCAGCGAAGAGCAACAGTCTATTGCCGAGCACTCTAAGCAAGAGTATCAAAGAGCAATGACTGAATCTTTAGGCAACGAGATCACGACGGAAGTTCTACCTGCGGGAAAATATTTTTTTGCTGAAACCTACCACCAGCAATACCTAGCTAAAAACCCTAACGGTTACTGCGGACTAGGTGGAACAGGGGTTTGCTTCCCGCCACAATAGAAGGCATTTAGGCATCCTATTTCAAACGATATCCATTAAAAAGGGCTTCCATTGGAAGCCCTTTTCGTTGTTAATCTATTTGAAGCAAGACCAATCAATAAAGCTCAGTTACATCGGCAGAGCAGCAATCGTGCCGTTCACTTCTTTAAAAATAGTAAGCTTTTGTTTGTCAGACACTTCAGGAAGAAGCACCTTGCCGTGGTCGAAGCGAAACTCTCCAACACCTTCGATGGCAAACTGGCCCTTGAACAGGACTTTAACGAAACGCGCCACCTGATGTGGGCGGTAAGTAGAAAATTTTCTTAACATAATACAACCTCAATTCCATTTGAGTACTACAGTCACGCACCTGAACACCACCGCATTCAAAGCACATTTAATCGCTAATTCCTTTAGTAAACAGCAAGATAATCTATTGTTCATCTTGATACTGATGCATTATACCTTTTGATAACAAGCCCGCAACTTATTTCTACATCGTACGATAAAAAAGTTAAAGAGGCATTTTTTAAATTTCATATTATACTTCCAATGCAAACCAATAAGCGGAACAAAAATATAATGAAAAACAAAACTCTACTGGCTTTTCTAGCCGCAGCCTCTCCACTCTTCGCCAATGCTCACAATCTATCTGTAGGATCAACTCTGCCTGCTGTCGATGTTAGCAACTATGGTGAAATCGTTCTAAACGACGGCAATACCGGATATCAAGCATGGGCAACCAGCAATCTCCTAGGTAAAGTTCGCGTCGTTCAAGCTATCGCTGGTCGTAGCAGCTCTAAAGAGCTCAACGCACCATTGATGGCAGCCATAACAGCATCGAAGTTCTCAGAAGACAGCTACCAAACCACCACCATCATCAACCAAGATGATGCTATCTGGGGTACGGGTTCTTTTGTTAAATCGTCAGCAGAAAGCAGCAAAGAAGAATTTCCATGGTCTTCTATGGTGTTAGACGAAGATGGCAGCGTTGCTTCATCTTGGGCTCTGAAAGAAGAGAGCTCAGCGATTATCGTTCAGGACAAACAAGGAAAAATCTTGTTTGTTAAAGAAGGTGCGCTTAACGAATCAGAGGTCACGCAAGTCATTGAATTGATTAAAGCGAGTCTTTAATCAGATATTCACCTCTTTTTCGAGACCTTATCAAAGGATATTGTTATATTGTAACAGTATCCTTTTTTAATTCTGTGGTTAATCATCCTCATGTGGCAAGACACACCCAACAATGTGAAACGCAAAACAGGCTTCTTGCTTGGGCTGATGCTCATGCTAAGCGTGTTAGCCGCAACACACATGGTGGACATTGACCCGGAGCACCATACCTCGCATCACTGTGAGCTGTTTTCGATAAATCAGTTCATTACTGCACACTCGCTGCCACAAGTTCCAGAGTTTCATTCAGAGTTTACTGCCGTTATCACAGAGTCAGTAACCTCACTACAGCGCCTCTATTTCGCCTATCTAGCGCGCTCTCCTCCTGTCAAAAACACTTAATTACCACTACTTTTTAATTAACCTTTATTCAGGAAACAAAACATGAAACCTTCTATTTTAGCCGTTGTTATCGGCATGACTGTCTCTACTAATGTTCTAGCAAACGAAGAATTCCGCTCTCATGGTGCGCACGTACATGGTCAAGTTGAAGTAAACATCGCTCAAGATGGACAAGAACTGCTTGTTGAAGTAACTGCGCCAGGTGCCGATGTGGTTGGCTTTGAACATGCTCCAGAAACCGCTGAGCAAAAGAAAGTGTTTGAGCAAGCTATCGCACAACTGAACAAGCCAGACGAACTGTTTAGCTTTAACAATGCGAGCTGTACTCTGAAATTTAAATCAGTGTCTAACACGCTAGAAGACGATCATGATGATCATGAAGGCCATGACCACGCTGAACACGGTCATGATGACCACGAAGGCCATGACCACGCTGAGCACGATCATGACGACCACAAAGACCATGACCATGCTGAGCACGATCATGACGACCACGAAGGCCATGACCATGCTGAACATGATCATGATGACCACAAAGACCATGACCACGCTGAACACGATCATGACGACCACGAAGGTCACGATCACCACGACCATGAAGGCCATGATCACTCAGAAGGTGGCCACGGTGAGTTCACTGTTGAATACCACTATGAATGTTCAGATGTTGCTAAGCTAGACACAGTTAGCACTCAGTGGTTCTCTAAGTTCAGCAACACTGAAAAAATGACGGTGAACCTACTAACAGACACAGCTCAAGTGCAAGAAGTACTTAACGCAGAGCGTATTAGTTTCCGATTCTAATCACTCCTAGATCGGATTAAACGTAAATAAGCAGCCAAGTAAGTACCTACTTACTTGGCTGTTCAAATCGGTGTGCTCTAGGGAATTTATGCTGCTAATTGCTGTCCAGTAGATACACCGCTTTAATTATTGGAGCTCGCATGTCTTCTGACAGTTCATCACTTGTGGTCAAACTCGAAAATATTAGCTTTCGTTGGAAGCCAGAATTACCGCCAACGCTAGAGATCCCTTCTCTGCACATCCAAGCTCAAGAGCACCTTTTCATAAAAGGGCCAAGTGGTTGTGGCAAATCTACATTGCTGGGCCTGCTGACCGGAATCAACCAAGCCGAGCAAGGTGAAGTCTCTATCTTAGGCCAAGACCTGACTCAGCTTACACCTCGTCAAAGAGACAAATTCAGAGCCGACCATATAGGTTATATCTTCCAACAATTTAACCTGCTTCCTTACCTATCAGTAATCGACAACGTGACGCTTCCTTGCCAGTTCTCAACTATTCGCAAGCAACAAGTCACAGAAAGTAAGAACAGCCTGCAAGCCACTGCTCAAGATTTATTGTTACGACTAAAGCTACCTCAAGCCCTAATGGATAAACCTGTTACTGAGCTGAGTATTGGCCAACAACAACGTGTCGCCGCAGCTCGTGCCCTAATCGGCCAACCTAAAATTATCATTGCAGATGAACCAACATCTGCATTGGATCATGACAACCGAGAAGCCTTTATCGAACTGTTGCTAGAACAAGCCAATCAAGCAGGTTCTACTCTTATCTTTGTGAGTCACGATCCAACACTCGAAAAATTGTTCACTCGAACCATAGATTTAAAAACCGTTAACCAAGCTAAGGTTGTCGTATGAAAGTAATTACTCACTTAGCCTTAAAAAGCGTACTCAATCGTAAAGCCACTGCTATTCTGACTATTCTTACCGTGGCGGTGTCTGTCATTCTATTGCTCGGTGTAGAGCGCGTGAGAACCGAAGCCAAGAGCAGTTTTGCCAATACCATTTCAGGTACTGACCTTATCGTCGGTGGCCGTTCTGGCCAGGTAAACCTTCTGCTCTACTCTGTATTTCGAATCGGTAATGCGACCAATAATATCGACTGGAAAAGCTATCAAGAATTTAGCCAACATAACGCAGTAAAGTGGGCGATCCCTATCTCACTGGGCGACTCTCACAAAGGCTTCCGCGTGATGGGTACCAACCATAGCTACTTTGAAAACTATCGCTATGGAAGTAAGCAATTACTTACTTTCCAGCAAGGCAAAGAGTTTAATGAGCTATTTGATGTGGTGATTGGTGCCGATGTCGCGAAAAAATTGGATTACACGATCGGTGACCAGATCATTCTTGCACACGGTATCAGTGATGTGGCGTTCAGCCGTCACGATAACCTGCCCTTCAAGATTGTTGGAATACTAGCACCAACCGGAACGCCGGTAGATAAAACCGTACACGTATCATTAGAAGCAATCGAAGCGATTCACGTGGGTTGGGAGTCGGGTGCAAACCTAGGTCACACGCCAGATGCAGAAACCTTGAAGACCTACGATTTCCAACCTCAGCAAATCACAGCGATGATGCTTGGGCTGAACTCGAAGATTCAAACCTTTGCACTGCAAAGAGAAATCAATAACTACCGTCAAGAACCGTTGAGCGCAATTATGCCGGGCATTGCTCTGCATGAGTTATGGGGCATGATGGCCGTGGCAGAACAAGCATTGCTGATTGTTTCAGGGTTTGTTGTGGTCGCCGGTTTACTGGGCATGCTGAGTAGCCTACTAACGAGCTTGCAAGAAAGACGTCGCGAGATGGCTATCCTGCGTGCGATGGGGGCAAGACCTCGTCATGTGTTTGGTCTATTGATTAGTGAAGCCAGTGCCCTGACCTTCTTAGGCATCACATTGGGCGTTGCCGTGTTGTTTGCTCTGATCGCAGTAGTTGCTCCTATTGTGCAACAAAGTTATGGTATCAACATATCGATATCCGCAATCACACCGCATGAGTGGAAACTGCTTATGTTGGTACAAGTTGCCGGAATCATTATCGGCTTTATTCCCGCTTTCAGGGCTTACCGTCAGTCATTATCTGATGGCATGACTATTCGAATCTAAAATAGGAACCTACGATGCAACGCAAATTCCTACTGATGCTTGGGCTACTTATGTTCCCATTTATCAGCACAGCTCACGCTGACACCACTCAGAATGAGGAATCGGTATTAACACTCGAATGGATTGATTTAATTCCAGAATCAGAGCGCGCTCAATTAGATTCGTTTGGTATGCCAATGGTAGACCACAACAGCATGGAAAAACCTCAGCAATCGACACTTGGCGCTGTTCGCCCTGAGTTAAACGGCAGCAAGGTTAAGATCCCGGGCTTTGTGATTCCATTGGAAGGCGATGAGAACATGATCACTGAGTTTCTGTTGGTGCCGTACTTTGGCGCATGTATCCACGTGCCACCACCGCCACCAAACCAAATTATCTACGTGAAATTCCCACAAGGTGCACCCATTCAGCAGCTATGGGATGTGATCTATTTGGTCGGTACACTGAAAACAGAATCGATCAGTCACGATTTAGCTCAGACTGGTTATCTTATTGAAGGTACTGCGATAGAAGAATATGACGACATGTAGTCATTAGAAGGGTGGCTCAAGGATGAGCTGCCGTCACTGAATAAAAGATATTATTCAATAACAGTTTAATAACGATATTGTTTGACTAGATTACGCGATGTAATTAGATAAATAAGCTAGAACAGCTACGTAAGTAGCGAGTAATAACCCTATGCTAAGCTGCTTCTTCAGCTTGTTATCATTGACTTGATTCATAACTCCTCCTTGAGAATTACAACAAATTTAACATTTTATTATCATTAGCAAAAGTAAAATTTTGTTGAAGTCTTCAACTCTGCACGCAAAATCTAGCCACCAATCAGATAAAGAGTTACATTTTAGACAGTTATATCAATCACAGTATGTAAGAGTTCGGAAATGGCGTTTCAACTAGCTAGGGCGAGCAATGAATAACTACGATTGGTATTAAGTCACATCCTAACGGTACTCTTATGTCAGAAACCAAACAGCCAGTGATCATTGAGCATGCTAGCGACACACAGCACAAGCATGAGAAAAAGCCTCATATTGCCGACAGTGCCAGTCGAATGCTGCACATTGCCCAAAGCTTCGGTTTAGATTCCTTAATCAATCATAATGAGAAAGCGAACGATAAAGCCGCTAGCACACTGATTGAGAGAGCGTTATTGCGAGAGAAGAAACGCAAGGAATTACGCCAAAAGAATTTAGAGCAGATCCTGAAACTGGCACACTCTTCATGTAAAGATGAAGCGGCTGGAGACCCAGATCAGGACTGGCTGTACCGCTTTTTCGATATGGCACAAGAGATCCACAATACCTCGATGCAAAGACTATGGGCTCAGGTGTTGAAAAGAGAAGTCACCAATCCGGGATCGACCTCGATGAAGGCACTGCAAATCTTAAAAGACATGACACCAAAGGAAGCACTGACTTTACAAAGAGCGGCTTCATTGGGCTGTAGTTTTGGTAGTGATAACAGCAAAAAGCTATTACTTGGTTTTAAATCTCACGCAGGGCTGTTCAGCTTTGGTAAAAGAGACACCACCAACACCATCAACCTTGGTGGGCATAACCTGCCCTACTCTAGCCTGCTTCATTTAATTGAGCTTGGGATTATCCTTGGTACAGAGTTAGAGTCTGGTGAGATTGATTTCGACCCAGCACTGCAACTGACCTATCAAGGTAAGAGCATGTCACTGGCGCCGATATCCAAAGGGGTGAAGTTGGTTTACTACCGCTTCAGTCCAACAGGCAACGAACTGTGTACCTTACTTGGCAACAAACCCAACATGCAGTATTACGACCAATTGATTGCACTGTTGAGCCAAAAATTCACGGTGCAGACAGAAGTGAAAAGCAGTGTGAACTACACCGTCTAGATAATAGAGTCTAGGAAATAGACGGTGTAAAAAGTGAAGAGTATTGAGAATCTAGAAGATAGGTTTCTTGTCTCGGTAAACCAAGGCTGTGCTATTCATCCGTTGGCAATAAACAGATAAATAGCTGAGCAGCCTTAGTCATACCAACGATCTCAATTGGCTAAAATATTACGCTTCTCTAAAGCATCAATACACAGTTCGACCAACTCATCGAGCGTCTTCTCACCCGCAGGTAGATCTATCTCTGGATTATGTGGCGCCTCGTAAGCTGAGCTAATACCCGTGAAGTTCGGGATTTCTCCAGCACGTGCTTTCTTATACAAACCTTTAGGATCACGCTGTTCGCACACCTCTAATGGCGTATTCACAAACACCTCAAGAAACTCACCTTCCGGCAGTAAATCGCGTACTAACTGTCTTTCCGCTTGGTGGGGAGAAATAAACGCTGACAACACGATCAAGCCCGCATCCGCCATCAACTTAGCGAGTTCACCAATACGACGAATATTCTCTCTACGGTCTTGCTCAGAAAAACCAAGGTCGCTACATAAGCCATGACGCACATTATCACCATCCAATAAGTAAGTATGGTAACCAAGCTGTGCCAAGCGATTTTCTAATGCTCCTGCGACTGTCGACTTCCCAGAACCAGACAACCCCGTGAACCAGAGCACGGCTGGTTTTTGTGATTTCAGATTAGAGCGAAATGCTTTATCAATCGAGTGTTGATGCCACACAACATTCTCATCTTTTGGATTGAGTACTGCGGTCATAATTAGTCCTTTAAATAAACAGCATTAAAATGGGAAAAAGTAAGGAATTAGGGTCAGCACCAAGCCCGAGTAAACAATCGAGATTGGGATACCGATACGTAGATAATCCGTGAGGTGGTAATTACCGACACTATAAACAAGTAAGTTGGTTTGGTAGCCGTATGGCGAAATGAAGCTAGCACTCGCACCAAACAAAACCGCCATGATGAACGGCATTGGGTCAACGCCATAACCTACTGCCATGCTGTAGCCGATAGGAAATGACAGCGCTGCAGCCGCATTATTAGTAACCAGTTCAGTCAACACCAAGGTCATGAAATAGGTCGCGACTAATGCCCCGAACACACCCCAACCATTAAAGGCTTCCATGAACATCAACCCCATACGCTCAGACAAACCCGATGAAATCATCAGTTGAGCAATAGACAGGGCTGAACCAACAATCACCACAATATCAACCGGAAAACGGCGGCGAAGTTCACCAAGCTGCACCACACCAAATGCCACCAGCAATAGTAAAAAGCCTGCGAGCCCCTTGATAATTGGCACAACATCAACAAGCGCTAAACCAATCACGCTAGCAAAACCCAATAACACTAAGGTCGATTTGTCAGCATCAAGCTTGGCACTTGAGTCCAAGTCATTCATCAACACGAACTCTTTATTATGTTGTTGGCGCTGCTCTTCAAAACGTTTACCGGGTACCAAAATCAAGGTGTCACCAGCAGTAAGTGTGATATTTCCAAGACCACCCTCAAGGCGCTCATGACCACGACGAATAGCGACCACAACGGCATCAAAACGGTCTCTAAACTGACTGGTTTTCAAGGTTTTATTACAGAAGCTTGCCGATGAACTCACCACCACTTCAACAAAGCTCTGACCGTTCAAATGGTGCTGACCAAACAGGGTTAAGCCTTGGATTTCTTGCAGTGTTGCAACACTCTCTACATCACCACAAAACAACAGTCGGTCACGAGCTTGCAGTATAAAGTCAGGGTCAATCGATGCGGTTGTTTTACCGTCGCGAATCACTTCCGCTAAGAAAAGTTTTCTCAAGGCTCTTAGGTTGTTCTCACTAACACTGCGGCCAACTAACGGTGAACCGGGCTCAACTCTGGCTTCTAAAAAGTAAGGCAAATCGTCTTGAGAGCCATCATCATAGCTTGGTAGAAAATAACTAAGAGGAATAAGGATCAACACACCGCCGACCAAAACCGCTAAACCGATCAAGGTGGGTGTGAAAAAGTTTAAGCTCGGCAGTCCAGCATCTTCAACAAAGCTATTGATGATCAAGTTGGTTGAAGTGCCGATCAATGTCAGTGTTCCACCAAGAATGGCTGCGTATGACAAAGGTATAAGTAACTTAGATGGCGCGTGCTGTTGGTTACGTTTGATCGCCCCGATCAAAGAGACAACTACTGCCGTATTATTAGTAAAAGAAGAAAGTAGCGCTGTGGAAATACCCAACTTCGCAACCACTGTGCCTAGCCTACCTTCAGAGATATTGCGGCTTACCCAGCTGATTAAGCGAGTTTTCTCCAACGCACTTGATGCGAGGATCAAAAGAATTAAAGTCAGTAACGAGGAGTTAGTGAAGTTATTGGCTAGGCTCGACAGATCGATCATGCCGCCCATGAAAGCAATGAACGCCGCGCCAGCAAAGATAAAGCTTGGCTTAATACGGGTAACGAGCAGGCAAGTAATGATGCCGAGCAAAATCGCTAATACAAATCCTTGTTGCCACATATACCCGTCCTTTATGGCGGAAACGGTCGGTTTCCGCCTGATTCAATAAGCTGTTACTTGGTCGTTATGACTTCAGTAACTGGCTTAAATCTTTGGCATCCCAATGAGGGAAGTGTTTGCGAACCAATGCGTTGAACTCAAGTTCAAATGCAGAGAAGTTACCCACTTGCTGTTCAACAGAGTCCAAACGGTCTCGAATCAAACCCGCGCCAACCGTTACGTTAGTTAGACGGTCGATCACGATGAAGCCACCGGTATCGGCACTTTCACGGTATTTATCCAGCGCGACAGTCTCGTTCAATGACCATTCACACAAACCAATACCATTCAGTGGCAACTCATCAACGGCGTGAGTCGACAGGTTGTTGATGTCGTACTGGTGACGAACGGTTTCAACCTGACCGACGGTTTTCTTGCCTGCAATCTTGATGTCGTAAGCTTTGCCCGGTTGCAGTGGTTGCTCTGTCATCCACACGATGTCAGCCAATACATGGTTAGTCGATTCAATCTGAGCGTTTTCCAACACAATCAAATCACCACGGCTGATGTCGATCTCATCTTCAAGGGTCAGTGTTACCGCCAAGCCCGCTTGCGCAGATTCCAAATCACCATCAAAGGTCACGATGCGTGTAACCTTAGACGTTTTGCCTGATGGCAGCGCTTTGATTTCATCACCAACACTGACACGGCCAGAAGCGACTGTGCCTGCAAAGCCACGGAAATCTAGATTAGGACGATTCACATACTGCACTGGGAAACGGAATTCACCCGCAGAACGCTTTTGATCAATGTCAACGTTCTCTAACACTTCCAGTAGAGACGGACCTTCGAACCATGCTAGCTCTTTACTTGGTGCAGCAACGTTGATGCCTTCAAGCGCCGAAACTGGCAAGATCTGAATGTTAGTTTCGCCTTCTAGGTTTTCAGCAAATTCTAGGTATTCATCACGAATCTCTTCAAAACGATCTTGTGAATATTCCACGAGATCCATCTTGTTGACTGCAACGATGAAATGCTTCAAACCAAGCAGGTTAGAAATAAACGAGTGACGACGCGTTTGATCCAGAACGCCCTTACGAGCATCAATCAAGATCACAGCCAGATCACACGTTGAAGCGCCTGTTGCCATGTTGCGCGTGTACTGCTCATGCCCTGGGGTATCAGCAATAATAAATTTACGTTTTTGCGTCGAGAAGTAGCGGTAAGCTACGTCGATCGTGATGCCTTGCTCACGTTCAGCCTGCAAGCCATCAACAAGCAGTGCCAAGTCAGGCTTCTCACCTGTCGTACCCACTCGTTGGCTATCCGAGTGAACTGCTGCTAGCTGATCTTCATAAATCTGTTTTGTATCATGGAGTAAGCGACCGATTAACGTACTTTTACCGTCATCTACTGAGCCACAAGTTAAAAATCTAAGCATAGATTTATGCTGATGCTGACTTAGATAACCTTCAATCCCTAGTTCAGCCAATTCGGCTTCTACTGCACTATTCATTTTTCTTTCCTTAGATTCTTAGAAATAACCTTGGCGCTTTTTCAGCTCCATTGAGCCAGACTGATCATGGTCAATCGCTCGACCTTGACGCTCACTAGACGTCGCCACCAGCATCTCTTCAATAATGCCTGTTAGCGTATTCGCCTCAGATTCAACCGCTCCGGTTAGTGGGTAACAGCCTAAAGTACGAAAACGAACGCTTTTCTCTTCAATCACTTCACCTTCTTGCAGCTCCATACGATCATCATCAACCATGATAAGCATGCCATCACGCTCTACAACTGGGCGCTTATCTGAAAGGTAAAGTGGAACAATATCGATGCTCTCTAAGTAGATGTATTGCCAAATATCCAGCTCAGTCCAGTTTGATAGAGGGAATACACGGATGCTTTCGCCCTTGTTAACCTGACCGTTATAAGTGTGCCAAAGCTCTGGACGCTGGTTCTTTGGATCCCACGTGTGGTTCTTATCACGGAAAGAGTAAACACGCTCTTTCGCTCGAGATTTCTCTTCATCACGACGTGCGCCACCGAAGGCTGCGTCGAACCCATACTTGTTTAACGCCTGCTTAAGGCCCTGAGTTTTCATGATGTCGGTGTGCTTAGAAGAACCGTGCACAAATGGGCTACAACCCATAGCTAGACCTTCAGGGTTCTTATGTACCAAAAGGTCAAAACCATACTTCTTGGCTGTGCGGTCACGGAACTCAATCATCTCGCGGAATTTCCAATCCGTATCAACGTGTAGCAGCGGGAATGGAATCTTGCCTGGGTAAAACGCTTTGCGAGCTAAATGAAGCATCACAGAAGAATCTTTACCGATGGAGTACATCATTACTGGGTTATCAAACTCAGCCGCTACTTCACGGATAATATGAATACTTTCCGCTTCTAGCTGTTTTAGGTGGGTTAAACGTTCTTGGTCCATTTCAGTGCTTCCTTTAAGGCTCGCGTTACGAGCAATTCATTACTTGGTCTTACCAAGCAAGGGATTTAACTCATCCACTTAAGTGAATGGGAGTATTGGCACTAGAAGAAAACAGAAGCTTCGTTTTGAGCTATCCTTGCTATTCATCTGCCTGATACGTCCTTGATATAGGCATTATGACGAGCCTCTCATATTACTGGAAATTCTAAAATTTCATTTTTTATTCGAAAAGCTGATAAGGGATTAAATTTATAGATAAGCAGGTGAAATGAATGGAGTAATCTTATCGATTTCAATTGTGCATTGATTGAGCAGGTTTGGGAGGCATCTTGCAGAACACCATAAAGTAATCGATCTAAGTCACGAATTAACATTCGTTGTAATCATTGTTTCATTCCATTTTGTTACATTACGCAACGAATTTTCTACTATCCACTTTGGAGCTACAAAATGAAAGTTGCAATGAAACCTTTATCATTGGCTGTACTTGCAGGTCTTGGTCTGACTCTAGCAGGCTGCACAACAACACCAGATACCGATGAAGTGATTAAACTGCGTGTCGTAGAGACAACGGACATCCATACCAACCTAATGGATTACGACTACTACAAAGACAAGCCATCGAAAAAAATCGGCTTAGCACGTACTGCAACTTTAGTAAAAGAAGCTCAAAACGAAGTAACAAACAGCGTATTAGTTGATAACGGTGACTTGCTGCAAGGTAGCCCAATGGGTGACTACATGGCAGACAAAGGCATCGTTGCAGGTGAAGTTCACCCGGCATACAAAGCAATGAACCAACTAAGCTACGATGCAGCAAACATCGGTAACCACGAATTCAACTACGGTCTTGAGTTCCTAGAAGAGTCTATCAACGACGCTGATTTCCCATACATCAGTGCTAATGTTTACGACGCAGAAACGAAAGAACATTACTTCACGCCTTACATCATCAAGACGCACACGTTTGAAGATACAGCAGGCGTAGAGCATGAGATCAAAGTGGGTTACATCGGTTTCGTTCCACCACAAATCATGACGTGGGATAAGAAGAACCTTGAAGGTAAAGTTACTGCTCGCGACATCATTGAAACGGCGAACGAGTTAGTGCCTCAAATGAAGGCTGAAGGTGCAGACGTTATCGTTGCAATCCCTCACTCTGGCGTATCTCAAGACCCATACAAAGCGGGCGAAGAAAACTCTACGCTTTACCTTTCTGAAGTAGAAGGCATTGATGCTATCGCATTCGGTCACTCTCACGCGGTATTCCCAGGTAAAGGCTTCGACAATATCCAAGGCGTTGACAACGAAAACGGCACCATGAACGGTGTTGCGGCAGTCATGCCAGGTCGTTGGGGTAGCCACGTAGGTGTTATGGACCTAACACTTGCACAAAAAGACGGTAAGTGGGAAGTGGTTAAAGGCCAATCTGAAGCACGCCCTATCTACGACAAGATCGAGAAGAAGTCGCTTGCTGAAGCTGATGAAGGCATCGTAACAGCACTAGAAAAAGACCACGCAGGTACTCGTGAGTTTGTTAACCAACCAATTGGTAAAGCAGACGATGTGATGTACAGCTTCCTGTCTCTAGTACAAGACGATCCAACAGTGCAGATTGTTAACCTTGCACAGAAAGATTACGTTGAGCAATTCATCCAAGGTGACCCAGACCTAGATGGTACTCCAGTACTTTCAGCAGCTGCACCATTCAAAGCGGGCGGCCGTAAGAATGACCCAGCGAACTTCACTGAAGTAGAATCTGGTCAACTGACATTCCGTAACGCAGCTGACCTGTACCTTTACCCGAACACGCTAGTTGCGATGAAGGTAACGGGTCACGAAGTAAAAGAGTGGCTTGAGTGTTCTGCTGGTCAATTCAACCAGATCGACGTGAACTCAACAGCACCACAGCAGCTGATCGAGTGGGATAACTTCCGTACTTACAACTTCGATGTTATCGACGGTGTGGATTACCAAATCGACGTAACTCAACCTGCAAAATACGATGCAAACTGTAAAGTGGTTAACCCTGACTCACAGCGCATTGTTGGTCTAACTTACCAAGGTAAGCCAATCGACATGAAGCAAGACTTCCTGATCGCGACCAACAACTACCGTGCATACAGTGCTAAGTTCCCAGGTACAGGTGAAGACTTCATCGCATTTGATGCACCAGATGAGAACCGCACTGTACTTGCAAACTACATCTCTCGCGTAAGCAAAGAGCAAGGTCAAGTGAGCCCAACGGCTGACAACAACTGGTCATTCGCACCAATCAAAACGGATAAAAAGCTAGATATCCGCTTTGAAACATCACCAAGTGAGAAAGCAGCACAGTTCATCAAAGAGAAGGGTCAATACCCAATGAAACGTGTTGCGACTGACGATGTTGGTTTCGGCGTTTACCAAATTGACCTAACTAAATAGATTACTCTAGTAATCAATAGTTAACCTTCTAAAAGGCTGAGTTTAACGACTCAGCCTTTTTCTTTTCTTATCTCAATTCAGAGTCTAAAGCCTTAACTTTCGAACCTTAAACACCTGCTCAATCTTTGTCTAAATCGCACATCTCAAATCATCTATTGAATCCAATCAACGTAAAAAAGCAGCAATTCGCTGTAAGTTTTTCAGAGCTCCTCCTGTCTATTTAATTTACTACACTCAATGAATGGCCAATAAGCCATTCATCTATAGGTTAGATAAGGACATTTGATGGGCACCGTCGAGAGCATTCAAGCATGGTTAAATTCAGGGGAGGAGTCGTTGCTATGGCTGATGCTTGGCATTATCGCGCTTTCTTACCTGCTTGAAGATCTGGCCATCGTTACGGCCGCTGGTTTAGCGACTCAAGGGCTCATCCCACCTCAATATGCGTTACTTGCGATCTTTATCGGTATTGCCACAGGTGATCTTGGCCTTTATTACCTTGGGAAATCAGGCCGTTATTTCAGAGGCGTTCGTTACAAAGCCCTCACTAACCGATACTTTCGATCGCTTCGCACCAAATTACGTCAAAACGCATTCAGCAGTCTTTTTGTCATCCGCTTTATACCGGGCCTTCGTACCGTTGGTTTTACCTTAAGTGGTTTTTTCGCCATACCACTGCCTACTTTCTTGTTTGCCGTTATTAGCGCTACCGCAATCTGGACTGGCGTTGTCTTCTCTACCATCTACTATTTAGGGACATCAGCGTGGCTGCAAGCCTCTGAATATCAATGGATCATCATCCCGTGTGCCATCGCTTTGCTGCTAGTCGGCAATCGATTAATGAATAAAACCTACTCTAGAGGATTATCATGAGTTCACCGCAAGATATTCACATCATTCCAGCACATCGAATTAATGCAGGCATGCCCCTGCTTGAAAAAGATACCGTGCGCAGTGTCTCTCCTTACGAGTTTCTTCCGGCGTGGTTCTTCTACACTCCAGTCGTGATTCAAAGCCTGATGCAAGGGTTACGGCACTTTGATTGGGCGCTGCCGCTCATCGCCAACCCGAGCATCAAACTCAGTGGCATGGTCGGCGAATCGAAACACGAGATACTGAGCCTAGCCGGATCGTCGAGCAAGCGTTGGATCTCTCCATTTATCACTCTAACCAAAACCGATCTCAGCAGTAAGAAACAAGCTGAGGATGCGCGCAGTGCACTCATCCAGTCGGATCTTAATTTTCCTATTGTGGCGAAACCGGATCTTGGTTGCCGAGGTGTTGGGGTAAAGCTGATCAACAACCAAGATCAACTTGAGCAGTATGTTGAATCCTTCCCAAACAATGCTCGCTTTCTTCTGCAAGAAAAGGCGCCTTATCAAGCCGAGGCTGGCGTTTTCTATGTTCGTTACCCGAATAGTAAACAAGGCGAGATCATATCGATCACCCTCAAATATTCGCCAATGGTGACGGGCGATGGTAGCTCAACACTCAAACAGTTAATTGAAAATAGCCCGCGTGCTGGGCAGCTCAGTCACCTTTATCTACCAAGACATGAAGACAAGTTGGATCAAGTACTCGCAGAGGGCGAAGAGTTCCAACTTGCATTCGCAGGTAGCCATAGCCGTGGCTGTATCTTCCGAGACGGCAATCAATACATTACTCAGGCTTTAACCGAGCGTTTAGATGAGATATTCGACGACTTCGATGGCTTTCACTTTGGTCGACTCGATGTGAAATTTAAGGACATGCACAGCCTAATGAGAGGTGAGGATTTCACTATCCTTGAGGTTAATGGTGCAAGCAGTGAAGCTGGGCACATCTGGGATCGCAACACACCGCTGCGAGAGATATTTTCCACGCTACTTCTTCAATACCGCATTCTTTTTGATATTGGCGCTCAACAGAAACAGAGAGGCCACCAACCTCCTTCTTTTAAGAGCTTATTTAACGCGTGGCAAGAAGAGCGACGTCTTGTTCAGCAATATCCGACCACCGACTAACTTTGTACGAGGATCATGAATGAACCCCATAGCCCAACCGAGCGCCCTCACTTCTTTCTCTCCTAGTATCAAGGGAGCGGTAGAGATATTGAATCAGGGTTTAGAGTTTCTATTAGCGATTTCTGACAGCGACTACCTAACACGAGCGAAGCCGCACGTCACAAGCTCTATTGGTGAACACACTCGCCACACGCTCGATCTTTTTCATGCGCTGATTTTAAAAGAGAACGCGACCGTTGATTACAACACTCGTCGTCGTGGTCACCCAGTCGAATACGATCGCTCAATTGCAGTAAAAGAGATCCACTATGTGATCAACTGGCTTGAACGATTAGACCGCAACGATCTCGAAGCGCCTATCATGATCCAAACCGAGGTTTCGATGGATACTCAGGTGTTTGCAAGCCTACCTTCTACGCTAGAAAGAGAAGTGACTTTTGCGGCGCTGCATGCCAATCATCATTACGCGATGATCAAGGTGATCACCACCTTTCTAGACATTGAAACCTGTAACACCTTTGGTTATGCCCCAACCACCAGTAGCTATCTGAGGGAGCAATAATCATGTGTTCAGTATCTTGGCTACTTGAAGAAAATGGTTATCAGGTCTTTTTTAATCGTGATGAACAAAAGACCCGAGCATTGGCGATGCCACCGAAGCAATATCGAGTCAATGGTGTCGATATCATCATGCCACTTGACCCAACAGGCGGTGGTAGCTGGATAAGCATCAACGAATTCGGGCTTTCGCTATGCTTACTCAATAACTATCAAGGCATTGCTCCAGTCGGTCCTTTGGTCAGCCGTGGTTTGTTACTTAAAAACCTATCATCGAGTCGTAATATCAGTCAGCTCTCTGAGGCATTCCATAAGCTCGACCTGCACTCTTTTGCCCCGTTTACCTTACTGGCTTTTGCGCCGAACCTAACTCAACACAACGGTTTGGTGATTGCCTACATGTGGGATGGCATTCAACAGCAAATAGTGGAGACCGATTCACCACTGTTCTCATCCGGTGTTGATTTAGAGCGAGTGCAAGCCTACCGACAAGCTAAATACGACCAGTTGATGGCAACAGGCAAGAATCAACAGAACTTACTGCTGTTTCATTCTCACCATCACAGTGAACAGCCCCATTTAGCAACCTGTATGCATCGTGAAGATGCACACACAGTCAGCTTTACCCATTTACGTAATCTGCACGGTCAAGTCTCTATGTTTTATTCACCCGGCTCACCTTGCGAACCAATAAACCCATGCCAGATAAATCAGCAGCGCTTTACCTTCGATTTGTCACCCGCAATCAATCTATAGATGGAGTCCATCATGAGAAAACTAATCACCATGGTCATGCTACTTGTTAGCCCGTACGTATTTGCTGCCGATGAAATCTATACCGGCTTCTTTAGCAGTAAGGCACTCGATGGCTACGATACCGTGGCTTATTTCACATCTGGGAAGCCCGTTGAAGGGAGCAAGAAGTTCAGCACAGAGTACAAAGGCGCAGACTGGTATTTCTCTTCTGAAAAGAATCTGACTTTATTTGTTAATAATCCTGAAAAATATGCCCCTCAATATGGTGGTTATTGCGCATGGGCCGTTTCAGCCAAAAACGACTTCGCACCAGGTGATCCACAGTATTGGACCATAGTTGATGACAAACTTTATCTTAACTACGACCAAGAAATTCAAACCACTTGGGAGCAAGACCGTGCACAGCATATTCAACAAGCCGATAAAGCTTGGCCGCAGCTGATTAAGTAAGGGAATAACCATGACATTCACTCCTGCTAAACATCTCCCGGCAGCATTTATCGCTTTTGTATTTATTCAGTCGCTGTTCTTTAAGTTCACTGGCTCATACGAGACAGAGCATATCTTTGGCACGCTAGCGACATGGTCAGGCTTAAGCTGGTTCGGCTCATTCGGCGGCTACTTGATTGGATTCGCTGAATTGATTGCGGCCATTTTGTTGTTCACTCGTTGGCATGGTCTCGGCGCCATTATGAGTGTGGGGATCATGAGTGGCGCGATATTTTTCCACCTGTTTACGCCGCTCGGTATTCAAATGCCTGAGTTCAATGCCGCGGGTGAAATTGTCGGTTACGACGGCGGGTTATTGTTTGGCATGGCATGCCTAGTCTGGTTATGCGGTGCGTTTTTAAGTGTGAAAGATTTCAAGAATCAAGACGGTTTCCTAAACAACTTTAGTCAATAAGGTAGCTTCATTATGATTGATAGTCCTTTTCGTTTACCACGTTACACGCCTTTTGGTTTAGGTGAGTCTGTTGTCGAGTGGGCAACTGGGCTATCTAAGCTAGACCGACTCTATCAAGATCGAAAAAACGAGTTATCTAGCTTTGAATTCATGAATTACACTCTATCGGCGCTCAATATCGACTACTCGGTTGCATCGGGAAGCACGGAAAACATCCCGGAAGAAGGACCAGTCGTGATTGTGGCGAACCATCCACTTGGCGCCATTGAGGGCGTGATCCTTGCTGATCTCGTAGGATCGGTAAGAAAGGATGTGAAGGTATTAGCGAATGAGTTACTCAAGCGACTGCCTGAACTGGATGATCTTTTCATCGGAGTCGATGTATTTAATAGTAAAGAGTCGAAACGCACCAATGCCAAAGCCATTCGAGATGCCAATCGTCATTTAGCAGACGGTGGACTGTTGATTGTGTTCCCTGCGGGCGAAGTATCGAGTTACCGTAAAGGGGCAAAAACACTAACGGATATCGAATGGAGCAAATCGGTCGCGAAATTCGTTAAACGTCATCAAGCCACTACGGTTCCTATCTTTATCAACGGCAAAAACAGTGAGCTTTTCTATCAAGCGGGTCGTGTGCACCCACTGTTGAGAACCGCTCTACTCGGGCGTGAACTTCTTAATAAACAAGCGACAACTATCTCTATCTCGATTGGCTCATCGATTCCATATTCAGAGATAAAATCGTTTGAAAAAGAGATGGATATCGTCAACTACCTACGACTTAATACCTACCTAATGAGTCAACAAGATAGTCCGAACACGCCAATCCACGCGCCCTCTTTCGATACTCAAGTGATAGCGCCAATATCACCCGAAGTATTGGCAATAGAGATAGGATCACTCCCTGAAGAGATGAAGCTGCTCGAGCAAGGAGACTTCGAAGTCTACTGCACACCAAGCCAATCTATTCCCAACTTAATGCGTGAGATTGGTCGAGTCAGAGAAGAAAGTTTCCGCGAAGTTGGAGAAGGCAGTGGGCTTGCCTGTGATTTGGACGAGTATGACCTTTACTACCATCAACTGTTTGTATGGAACAAAACTAAGGCAGAATTGGTCGGCGCTTATCGACTGGGTATGGTCGACAAGTTAATCGCAGAGCACGGGTTGGACCAACTCTATTCCCGTAGCCTGTTTAACTACAACCAAGAGTTTATCGATACGTTAGACAACAGCATTGAGCTTGGTCGTTCCGTGGTAAGTAAGCCTTATCAAAAGAGCCTTAACTCACTGTTACTATTATGGAAAGGTATCGCGACCTTTGTGTCTCGTCACCCTAAATACACCCACCTATTTGGCCCGGTCAGTATCAGTAATGATTACAGCCACAATGCGCGCCTGTTGATCGCGACTACCTTATCAATTCACCATTATGATGAGGAAAAGGCCAATCTGGTTTCCCCTTCATCACCGCTCAATACCAGTAGCCATGTATTCTGGCAGAATCATCTATTGTCGTCGCTAGCGAGTGTGCCCCTACTTTCTAAAGTGTTAGCTCGTATGGAACAAGGAAAAGGCCTACCCGTGTTATTGCGCCAGTATCTTGGGATGAACGGTAAGTTAGTATGCTTTAACGTCGACCCATCATTTAATGACGCGTTAGATGGTTTGATTGTGGTGAACCTTAAGAAGGTGCCACTGAAAACCTTAGTCAAATACATGGGTCGAGAACTCGCTCAAGACTATCTAGAGCAACATGCTCAACGCTGATTTCGCCCACTCTGTACCTGCACTCAAATAAGTGCGATGATTTCGACACTTATTTGGGTTAGGTTATTTTCATGCACACCTCTTTTATCGAACAACTGCAAAGCTTCGACTTCTCTGAAAGTCAGATTGAATCTCTAGTCGCTGTCGCCAAGCCACTTGAACTGCCAACCAGACACATCCTTATTAACCAAGGTGAGATGGCAGGCTCAATCTACTTCGTACTTGAAGGCTTGTGTCATGCTTGCTACCTCACTAATGATGGTAAGCAATACAGCAAAGAGTTCTATTGGGAACAAGATTGGATCATCGGCTTTGAGAGTCTGATAAAAAACCAAGCTTCCCCTTACCTATTAGAAACACTAACACCCATCACAATGTTAGAGCTGCCAATGAATGCGGTAATCGAGTGGCGTGCATCGAATAACCCTTTGTATTTAAAGCTGTTAGAAACACAACTGATGCATAAGGAAAACAAAGAACGTTTCATGCTGCTCTATACCCCTGAACAACGTTACCAGCTTTTCTGCGAACACTATCCAGACCTTGAACAGCGCCTCAACGACAATCAAATTGCCGCCTATTT
Source organism: Vibrio pomeroyi (assembly GCF_024347595.1). Lineage (NCBI taxonomy): Bacteria > Pseudomonadati > Pseudomonadota > Gammaproteobacteria > Vibrionales > Vibrionaceae > Vibrio > Vibrio pomeroyi. The sequence goes on from NZ_AP025506.1 coordinate 3,274,484, forward strand.
AGGAATAACAGCAATAAGCTTGAGTAGAATTAAAGGTCGAATTAACAATAGTTAATGCCAACAATCATCGTGCATAGTACATTCAGAGCATCGATAACCTCTGGATGTAAACATGATCACTTGGCACTCAATTCCTTTCTCTGAACTTTCAACACATCAGCTTTATCAACTACTTAAATTACGAGTAGATGTATTTGTGGTTGAGCAAACCTGCCCTTATCCAGAGCTTGACGGTAAAGACACACTCGCTGGTGTTCACCACCTTCTCGGTTACGCCGATGAGGAGCTAGTGGCGTGTGCGCGCTTATTGCCGCCGGGCACGAGTTATGACAACACCAGCATCGGCCGAGTGGCAACTAAGCAATCAGCAAGAGGCGATGGCTTAGGCCACCAATTATTGAAAGAAGCATTAACACACTGTGAGTCTCTTTGGCCTGGCACGACCATCGATATTGGTGCACAAGAGCACCTAGAAAGTTTCTATGAAAGTCATGGATTCAAGACGATCTCTGAGATGTATCTGGAAGATGATATTCCGCACGTCGATATGAGATTAGAGAAGTAATGTCGAATATCACTGTCGGTATCCTACTACTGATCGCAGGTAACCTGTTTGCCTCGCTTTCGGACGTAGCAGTAAAACTATTGAATGGCGAAGTACCGCCTCTTCAATATATCTTTTTCCGACAGTTGATATCTCTGCTGATAATTACTCCACTGTGGCTGCAGCAGAAAAAGGAACAACGACGCTTACAGCAAGCCAAAGTCACCTTCATACGAGGCCAACTAATATTGATTGGCAGTGGGTGTATGGTTGTGGCAATCACTCATTTAACGTTGGCAACCGCCAACGCTGTGTTTTACGTAGCGCCCCTATTGATGTTGCCTCTTTCTATGTTTCTACTCAAAGAGCAACCTGCACTTGGGAAGGTGCTCGCCACTACCATAGGTTTCATCGGTGCGCTGATTGTCTTAAGGCCATCTCAATTTCATTGGGCAGCACTGTTTGCATTAGGCACTGCGCTTACTCTAGCCCTGTTCAATGTATTGGTTCGAAAGCTCCCGAGTGAGCAATCGGTGGTCACGACGCTGTGGTGGACAACGTTATTCTCAATTCCGGCATCATTGATATTGTGCTTCCTGTATTGGCAACCGGTATCTATCGAGCACTTAGGATACATAGCGCTCAGCGCAACACTCATCTTGAGCTACAACGGGCTTGCGGTTGCCGCCTATCAGAAAGCACACTCAAGCCAAATCGCCTTGGCAGAATATTCAGGCTTGGTGTTTGTCGCGCTAATTGGCGCCATTTGGTTCGATGAAATCCCAGATACATTAACCTTTATCGGTATCATGCTGATCATCTTGCCACTCGCCCCTTTCAAGCGACCAAAAAAAAGAGCTAGTGCTTAGCTCTTTTCTATCACGTTCATGCTGTTGAGTTCATCACTCAAGTAAGGCACTTATTTACTACGGCCAAAGCCACCATCAGACAAGCGGAAGAACATCACCGATGTGTTGCCTTTCTCTAGCTGCAGGATATCAAGTTGCCCGGTCTCTGCCAGCTTAAATCGAACGAGTTGACCTTTACGGATCTGACTAAGTGGTTTGTCTGAGCCTTCGATACGCACCAATGCGTTCAAATCAGACAACGGCAAATCGTTATTTCGAAAAACCTGCGCCAGAGTATCTCCTTGCTTAACAAGGTACTCTTGCCAATTATTATTACTCGGTTCTGATGAGTTGCTGTTGGCATTTTGTTGTTCGCTTAACCCAACCGTGTTTATCTCAAGCGCAACGCGCGATGTAGTTGGAGTCACATCTACTTTTGGTTCTGGTAGCGGCACAAAAAGTAATATTAGTACGATCGGCGAAATCACCATCAAGAGTCTTTGGTGTAATTTCGGTAATGAACCCCAAGTTTGTACTGTCGAGGCTTTCATTTTATTTACATCGATCGAACTCAATTTCTCTTTGACCTGATTCAGTCGATCCTTGAATTCTGCTAAGTGGTCAACTTTCTGTTTTTTCTTTTGACGACGATTCATGCCACTGCGTCCTATACATTGAATAACTACAGTATAAAAACCAAAGTACCAACAGTATAGATCTTTCCGTCACAACAAGGCTCAAAGGGAGAAAATTGACATCCCTGTGATTTGGACGCGGTAAAGCACAAGTGATCAGGGACTAGCCGTTTCTTCACGCTGCTAATACTGGTATTCTTACCCTTTTCGTACTGACAAAAAGAGTGACTTTTCATGTCTGAAGTAAAATTTGAAACTGTAGAGCAAAAAGCTAGCTACGGTATCGGTCTACAAATGGGCCAACAACTTGCTGGTTCTGGTCTTGAAGGCCTTAACGTTGACGCAATCGCTGCTGGTATCGCAACAGCTCTAGTTGGTGACATGCCAGCTATCGAAGTTGACGAAATCAACAACGCACTACAAGAGCTACACACTCGCGGTGAAGCTGCACGTCAAGAACTAGCTAAAGCTGCTGCTGCTGACGGCGAAGCTTTCCTAGCTGACAACGCTCTTCGTTCAGAAGTAACAGTTCTTGAGTCTGGTCTTCAGTACGAAGTACTAACTGAAGGTACTGGCGAGATCCCAACTGCAGACAAGCAAGTACGTGTTCACTACCACGGCGAACTAACTGACGGTACTGTTTTCGACAGCTCTGTATCTCGCGGTCAACCAGCTGAATTCCCAGTAACTGGCGTAATTCAAGGTTGGGTACAAGCTCTACAAATGATGCCTGTTGGCTCTAAGTGGAAGCTATACATCCCTCAAGATCTAGCATACGGTGAGCGTGGCGCAGGTGCTGCAATCCCACCATTTGCTGCTCTAGTATTTGAAGTTGAACTTCTAGCTATTCTTTAATTTTTATAAAAACCTTTAGTAAAACAAAATACTATAGGCAAATAAAATTAAAATAATGCAACGGCGATGTGACTACATCGCCGTTTTTCGTTTATAGTGAAAGAGTAAATTACTTTATTACTTAAGGACGAATAATGAAGAAAGTACTCATCACAGTTTTAAGCAGTCTTGCTGTTGTCTCTTGCGCGAGCACTAGCGACTCTGAACAAACCAGTTCATCATCAGATACCAACTATTCCCAACTATCACAAACTGCACTAATGGCAGCGGTGAATATGTGGTCTCAACAAAATGAAACCACACCTCTTGCTGATACTGTTGCCGACCAAGCGTCTGTCACTACCGATCAAGCTATTGGCGGTATTGGTTCAATGTTAGCCCTTGCACAAAACTCTCTTGGTTCTACCGACAACAAAGAACTCGCTACGCTGATTCCTGGCATGTCGAGCCTTGAGTCTACTGGTCTATCATCGCTACTGAGTTCACAAGGTGCTGTTGAAAGTGCATTTTCTGGATTAGGTATGGACCCATCAATGGTTACGACATTTGCACCAATCATTCTTCAGGCATTGCAGTCACAAGGTGCAACGAGTGGCCTGATGGACTCACTTGCGGCTATATGGCAATAATAGCAAATAGCTAGCTTAAGAATTTGATAAGGGCACTTCGGTGCTCTTTTTTGTGCACGAAAGAAAAGAGATACGAGATACGAGATACGAGATACGAGAGACGAGATACGAGATACGAGATACGAGATACGAGATACGAGATACGAGATACGAGATACGAGATACGAGATATTTTTGAGAATCATACTAGAAAGGGCAAGTGAAAGTGCCAAACATCGTGGTGCAATTTTTATCGTGTTGTCAGATTCGATAGATACAAAAAAGCCGAGCTAATGCTCGGCTTTTTGTATTAAGAATCTAGTATAGATTACTCAGCAGCTTCTTCAGCAGCTGGGCGGTCTACAAGCTCAATGTAAGCCATTGGAGCTTTATCACCAGTACGGAAACCACATTTAAGAATGCGAGTGTAACCACCTTGGCGAGCCGCAAAACGCGGGCCTAGTTCATTAAATAGTTTTGCTACAACTTCGTTATCACGAGTGCGAGCAAATGCAAGACGACGGTTAGCAACACTGTCTGTCTTAGCTAGGGTAATCAATGGCTCAATTACGCGACGTAGTTCTTTTGCTTTTGGCACGGTAGTTTTGATAACTTCGTGACGAACAAGAGAGCTAGCCATGTTGCTGAACATCGCTTTGCGATGACTGCTGTTGCGGTTGAGTTGACGACCACTTTTACGATGGCGCATGACCTAATCCTTCTAACTTTTCGATTAATCTTCAGCGATTGACGCTGGTGGCCAGTTTTCTAGACGCATGCCTAGAGAAAGACCACGTGAAGCAAGCACATCTTTAATCTCTGTAAGAGATTTCTTACCAAGGTTTGGCGTTTTAAGTAGCTCAACCTCAGTGCGCTGTACAAGATCACCGATGTAGTGAATCGCTTCTGCTTTCAAACAGTTAGCAGAGCGAACTGTTAGTTCAAGATCGTCTACAGGACGTAGTAGGATAGGATCGAATTCTGGCTTCTCTTCCTTCTCCTCAGGTACACGTACATCACGAAGATCTACGAACGCATCCAGTTGTTCAGCTAGAATAGTAGCTGCACGACGGATTGCTTCCTCAGGTTCTAGAGTACCGTTCGTTTCCATATCGATAACAAGCTTGTCTAAGTCAGTACGTTGTTCTACACGTGCCGCTTCTACAGCGTAAGCGATTTTATCAACCGGGCTGTAAGTAGCGTCAACTAGTAGACGACCGATTGGACGCTCATCTTCTTCAGTATGGATACGAGCTGAAGCTGGAACGTAACCACGACCACGTTCTACTTTGATACGCATAGCGATCTCAGCGTTGTCATCCGTTAGGTGACAAATTACGTGCTCAGGGTTAGCGATCTCTACATCACCATCGTGGGTGATGTCACCTGCAACAACAGGGCCTGAGCCTGATTTGTTCAGTGTAATAAACACTTCATCTTTGCCTTCAGCAACGCGTACAGCCAAACCTTTAAGGTTTAGAAGGATTTCCAGGATATCTTCCTGAACGCCTTCTTTAGTGCTGTATTCGTGTAGCACACCTTCAATTTCAACTTCTGTTACGGCACAACCCGGCATAGAAGATAGAAGAATGCGGCGAAGAGCATTACCTAGAGTGTGGCCGAAACCGCGCTCTAATGGCTCAAGAGTTACTTTCGCGTGTGTCGTATTGATCTGTTCAATGTCAACAAGACGCGGCTTAAGAAATTCTGTTACAGAACCCTGCATTGTGTCCTCTCTTTTTTTAACCTTACTTAGAGTAAAGTTCGACGATCAAGTGTTCATTGATGTCAGCTGATAGGTCAGAACGCTCAGGCATACGCTTGAATGTACCTTCCATTTTGCCAGCATCTACTTCAATCCAAGTTGGCTTTTCACGTTGTTCAGCAACTTCTAGAGCCGCTTTAATACGAGATTGCTGTTTAGCTTTCTCGCGGATAGAAACAACGTCGTTTGCCGCTACTTTGAAAGAAGGAACGTTTACAACTTTACCGTTAACTAGGATAGACTTGTGGCTAACTAGTTGACGAGATTCAGCACGAGTAGCGCCAAAGCCCATACGGTAAACTACGTTATCAAGACGACCTTCAAGAAGCTGAAGCAGGTTTGCACCCGTGTTGCCTTTAAGACGTGCAGCTTCTTTGTAGTAGTTGCGGAATTGTTTTTCTAGAACGCCGTAGATACGACGAACTTTTTGCTTCTCACGAAGCTGAACGCCATACTCAGATAGACGACCGCGACGAGCGCCGTGTACACCTGGTGCGTTATCAATTTTACACTTGGTATCGATCGCACGGACACCAGACTTAAGGAATAAGTCAGTACCTTCGCGACGGCTAAGCTTCAGCTTAGGACCCAAATATCTTGCCATGATCTTTCTCCAATATTCCTAGAAACGAAACTTAAACGCGACGTTTCTTAGGTGGACGACAACCGTTATGAGGGATTGGTGTCGCATCAACAATGTTAGTGATACGGAAACCAGCAGCGTTCAGTGCGCGAACAGTAGATTCACGACCTGGACCTGGACCCTTAACCATAACTTCCAAGTTCTTTAGGCCATATTCTTTAGCCATTTCACCACAACGCTCAGCTGCAACTTGTGCTGCGAACGGAGTAGATTTACGAGAACCACGGAAACCTGAACCACCTGCTGTAGCCCATGCAAGAGCGTTGCCTTGACGGTCAGTGATAGTTACGATTGTGTTGTTGAAAGAAGCATGAATGTGCGCTACGCCATCAGCTACTTGCTTGCGTACGCGCTTACGCGCGCGAGTTGGTTGTTTTGCCATTGTACTCTACCTTATCCGACTATTTCTTGATCGGCTTGCGCGGACCCTTACGGGTGCGAGCGTTGGTTTTAGTACGCTGTCCACGTAGTGGTAGACTGCGACGATGACGAAGACCGCGGTAACAGCCAAGGTCCATAAGACGCTTGATGTTCATCGATACTTCACGACGTAGATCACCTTCTACAGTGTACTTAGCTACACCATCACGCAGTTGATCGATCTGCTCTTCAGTTAGTTCACTGATCTTAGCATCTTCAGCAATACCCACTTCAGCTAGAATAGCTTGAGAGCGAGTTTTACCGATACCGTAGATTGCAGTAAGTGCAATTACAGAATGCTTATGATCAGGAATGTTAATGCCGGCTATACGGGCCATTATTCACTCCTAAGGGGTTCATAAAAGAATTATCCGCAGCAAAGCCCGTTATGGATACGCTGCGGCATACTACTTCTTTTGCACGCAAAAGGTAGGCCGAGGAATATACTCGACTCTACCTTGTATTTCAAGTAAAAATTTCTGCTAATTAGCCTTGGCGTTGCTTATGCTTTGGCTCACTGCAAATCACGCGAACGACACCGTTACGCTTGATAACTTTACAGTTACGGCAGATTTTTTTAACGGAAGCACGAACTTTCATTGCTAAACTCCGTAAATGGAATCGAAATTGTCACCACCGAATTAACGGCCGTAACCCTTCAGATTCGCTTTCTTTAACACAGAATCATACTGTTGTGACATCAGATGAGTCTGTACCTGTGCCATGAAATCCATGATAACTACCACTACGATTAGTAGTGATGTGCCGCCGAAGTAGAAACGAACGTTCCACGCGACCATCATGAACTCAGGAATCAGACATATAAAAGTAATGTATAGAGCACCCGCAAGGGTTAGTCTAGTCATCACTTTATCGATATATTTCGCTGTCTGCTCACCTGGGCGGATACCGGGTACGAATGCACCAGACTTCTTCAAGTTATCAGCTGTTTCACGTGGGTTAAACACCAACGCTGTATAGAAGAAACAGAAGAAGATTATAGCTGCTGCATAAAGCATTACATACAGAGGCTGACCTGGGCTAAGAGCTAATGACACGTCAGTTAACCAACCGAACGCGCTGCTTTCACCATTTTGACCAAACCACTGTGCTAATGTTCCTGGGAACAAAATAATACTTGATGCGAAAATCGCTGGAATAACACCTGCCATATTAATCTTAAGTGGCAAGTGAGAGCTTTGTGCTGCAAAAACCTTACGACCTTGTTGACGTTTCGCATAGTTAACGACGATACGACGTTGACCACGTTCCATGAAAACTACGAAGTAGATAACAGCAAAAGACAATACAGCAATCAACAGCAGAAGAAGCACATGCAATTCACCTTGACGCGCTTGCTCGATTGTTTGACCGATTGCAGAAGGCAATCCAGCAACAATACCTGCAAAAATCAGAATGGAAATACCATTACCGATTCCTCGCTCAGTGATTTGTTCACCTAACCACATTAAGAACATGGTACCAGTTACTAAACTCACGGTAGCAATAAGCGTAAACATGGTTTGGTTGATAACAACCAGATTGTCGACCATGTTTGGTAAGCCTGTTGCGATACCAATAGCTTGGAATGTTGCAAGTACAAGCGTGCCGTAGCGTGTATATTGGCTTATCTTACGACGGCCTGCTTCACCCTCTTTCTTGAGTTCCGCTAACGCTGGATGAACTACAGTTAACAATTGGACTACGATCGATGCCGAAATGTACGGCATGATACCCAATGCTAATATAGATGCACGCTCAAGAGCACCACCGGAGAACATGTTAAACATTTCAACGATGGTACCTTTTTGCTGATCGAACAAATCGGCAAGTACAGCTGCGTCAATACCAGGGATCGGCACAAAAGAGCCGGCTCGGAATACTAAAAGTGCACCAATTACGAATAATAAGCGCGACTTTAGTTCACTTAAGCCGCTCTGAGCACTACGAAAATCTTGTCCTGGTTTCTTAGCCATCTGTACCTCGTTCCTCGAGATTATTCCTCGATTTTACCGCCTGCAGCTTCGATTGCAGCTTTAGCGCCTTTAGTCACGCGTAGACCTTTAACAGTCACAGCTTTGCTTAGGTCACCAGAAAGAACGATCTTAACGAATTCGATGTTCTTAGTGATAACGTTAGCAGCTTTAAGGCTGTTAAGATCAACTACGTCACCTGTTACTTTCGCTAGCTCAGCTAGACGAACTTCAGCAGACACTAGGCTCTTACGAGAAGTGAAACCGAATTTAGGTAGACGTTGTTTTAGAGGCATTTGACCGCCTTCAAAACCTGGACGAACAGAGCCGCCAGAACGTGACTTTTGACCTTTGTGACCGCGGCCACCTGTTTTACCAAGGCCAGAACCGATACCACGACCTACACGCTTCTTAGAAGGTTTAGAGCCAGCAGCCGGTGATAGAGTATTCAAACGCATTCTGATTACTCCTCAATCTTAACCATGTAGTAAACCTTGTTGATCATACCGCGTACGCACGGAGTATCTTCAAGTTCTACTGTATGGTTGATGCGACGAAGACCTAGACCTTTAAGACACGCTTTGTGCTTAGGTAGGCGACCAATTGAGCTTTTAGTTTGAGTTACTTTAATAGTTGCCATCGTGTGCTTACTCCGAAATAGATTCAACAGTTAGACCACGTTTAGCAGCAACCATTTCTGGTGACTTAACGTCTACTAGAGCACCAATCGTTGCACGAACGATGTTGATCGGGTTCGTTGAACCGTATGCTTTAGAAAGTACGTTATGTACGCCCGCAACTTCAAGTACAGCACGCATTGCACCACCGGCAATAACACCTGTACCTTCTGCAGCTGGCTGCATGTAAACTTTAGAGCCCGAATGACGACCTTTCACCGGGTGGTGAAGAGTGCCTTCGTTTAGCGATACTGTAACCATGTTACGGCGCGCTTTTTCCATTGCTTTTTGAATCGCAGCAGGTACTTCACGAGCTTTGCCGTAACCGAAACCTACGCGACCGTTACCGTCACCAACTACTGTTAGTGCAGTAAAGCTCATGATTCGACCACCTTTAACCGTCTTAGATACACGGTTAACAGCGATCAGCTTTTCTTGCAAATCATTAGCTTGTTGTTGTTCTTTAGCCATCTTCCAACCCTACCTTAGAATTTCAGACCAGCTTCGCGAGCAGATTCTGCTAGCGCCGCTACTCGACCGTGGTATTGGAAACCAGAACGATCAAATGCAACTGAAGCTACGCCTTTTTCAAGAGCGCGCTCAGCAACAGCTTTACCAACTGCTTTAGCTGCATCAACGTTACCAGTGTTCTTAACTTGCTCACGGATCGCTTTTTCTACAGTAGAAGCAGCTGCGATAACCTCAGAGCCGTTTGCCGCGATAACTTGTGCGTAAACATGGCGAGGAGTACGGTGTACTACCAGGCGAGTTGCACCAAGTTCTGCAATCTTACGACGTGCACGTGTAGCACGACGGATGCGAGATGCTTTCTTATCCATAGTGATACCTTACTTCTTCTTAGCTTCTTTAGTACGCACATTTTCATCTGCGTAACGAACACCTTTACCTTTGTAAGGCTCAGGAGCACGGTAAGAACGAATGTCAGCCGCAACTTGACCTACTACTTGCTTATCGCAACCAGTAATGATGATCTCAGTTTGGCTAGGGCACTCAGCTTTAATACCTTCAGGTAGAGCGTGCTCTACTGGGTGAGAAAAGCCAAGAGTTAGAGCTACAGAGTTGCCTTTCATAGCAGCACGGTAACCAACACCCTTAAGAGTTAGCTTCTTAGTGAAGCCCTCAGTAACACCCACAACCATGTTATTAACTAGAGCGCGAGCTGTACCAGCTTGTGCCCATGCGTTAGTAACGCCTTCTTTCGGACCGAAAGTTAGCTTGGTTTCTTCCTGTGCAATAACTACGGCGCTGTTAAGAACGCGAGTAAGCTCACCTTTGCTACCTTTTACAGTAACTTCTTGGCCGTTTAGTTTCACCTCTACGCCAGCTGGAATAGCGACAGGTGCTTTAGCAACACGAGACATAATCTACTCCTTATTAAGCTACGTAACAGATGATTTCACCGCCAAGACCTGCTTTACGAGCAGCACGGTCAGACATCAGACCCTTGGAAGTAGAAACAACTGCAATACCAAGACCACCCATCACTGTAGGTAAAGAGTCTTTATTTTTATAAACTCTTAGACCAGGACGTGATACGCGCTTGATTTGCTCGATTACAGGTTTAGCTTGGAAGTACTTAAGAGTAACTTCTAGCTCAGGTTTTGCTTCGCTGTTTACAGCGAAGTCTACGATGTAACCTTCAGCTTTAAGTAATGCAGCAATTGCAACTTTAAGCTTTGAAGAAGGCATTTTTACAGCAACTTTGTTTGCTGCCTGACCGTTACGAACGCGGGTCAGCATATCCGAAATCGGATCTTGCATGCTCATAAGATTTACTCCAAATGATTAAGTGGCAATTACCAGCTAGCCTTACGAAGACCCGGAATCTCGCCTTTCATGCAAGCTTCACGAACCTTAATGCGGCTTAGACCGAATTTACGTAGGTAACCGTGTGGACGACCAGTTTGGTTGCAACGGTTGCGCTGACGTGATGCACTTGAATCACGTGGAAGAGATTGCAGTTTAAGAACCGCATTCCAACGATCTTCTTCAGATGCGTTTACATCGCTAATGATAACTTTTAGCGCAGAACGCTTTTCAGCGAACTTAGCTACTAGTTTTGCACGTTTAGCTTCACGTGCTTTCATTGATTGTTTAGCCATAACAGTAACCCTACCCTTACTTACGGAATGGGAAGTTAAAGGCAGCCAGCAGAGCTCGGCCTTCCTCATCGGAACCCGCAGAAGTCGTGATAGTGATATCAAGACCGCGGACACGATCGACTTTATCGTAGTCGATTTCCGGAAAGATGATTTGCTCGCGAACGCCCATGCTGTAGTTACCGCGACCGTCAAAAGACTTAGCGCTAACACCACGGAAATCACGTACACGTGGAAGTGCGATAGAGATTAAACGCTCTAAAAATTCCCACATGCGCTCACCACGCAAGGTTACTTTACAACCAATTGGGTAGCCTTCACGAATTTTGAAACCAGCTACAGATTTACGCGCTTTAGTGATAAGTGGCTTTTGACCAGAGATCGTTGCCATATCAGCTGCTGCGTTTTCTAGCAGTTTCTTATCGTTGATTGCTTCACCAACGCCCATGTTTAGGGTGATTTTCTCAATCCTAGGGACTTGCATGACGCTTGTGTAGCTGAACTCTTTGGTAAGCTCAGCGACTACAGACGACTTGTAGTAATCATGCAGTTTCGCCATAGTAGAACTCCAAATTACTTCTAATTAGTTAGAAACAGTTTCGCCGTTAGATTTGAAGAAACGAACTTTCTTGCCATCTTCGATACGGAAACCGATACGGTCTGCTTTACCAGTAGCCGCGTTAAAAACTGCAACGTTAGAAGCGTCAATAGCTGCTTCTTGTTCAACGATGCCACCTTGTTGACCTAGAGCCGGAACCGGCTTTTGGTGTTTCTTAACAAGGTTGATGCCTTCAACGATAACTTTACCAGTTGTCAGAACCTTAGTTACTTTACCTTTCTTGCCTTTATCTTTACCAGCAAGAATGATTACTTCGTCATTACGACGGATTTTAGCTGCCATGTTGCCGCTCCTTACAGAACTTCAGGTGCTAGTGATACAATCTTCATGAATTTCGCGTTACGAAGTTCACGAGTCACAGGACCAAAGATACGTGTGCCGACTGGTTGCTCAGTAGTGTCGTTTAACAATACACAAGCATTACTGTCGAAGCGAATGACAGAACCGTCTGGGCGACGAACGCCTTTACGGGTGCGCACTACTACCGCCTTCAGAACATCACCTTTCTTTACTTTACCGCGAGGAATCGCTTCCTTCACTGTAACCTTGATGACGTCACCGATATGTGCATAACGGCGGTGAGAGCCACCCAGAACCTTAATACACATTACCTTGCGCGCGCCAGAGTTATCTGCTGCGTCAAGTGTACTTTGCATCTGGATCATTGTTAGTGCTCCGCTAAATATTAAAACTAGACCCTCTCGGGTCGGGCTGCCTCTTTAAAAGGGACGCGAATTGTACCACCCTTTTTTTAAATTGGGTAGACAAAAAACAAGCGGCTCCAAAAAATAATTTGGAGCCGCTTATAAGTTATAGAATTACAAAGATTAAATCTTCGCTTTTTCTAGAACTTTAACCAATGTCCAAGACTTAGTCTTAGACAGAGGACGACACTCAGCGATTTCAACTTTGTCGCCTAGGCCACAAGTGTTGTCTTCGTCGTGTGCGTGTACTTTAGTCGTGCGTTTGATGAACTTACCGTAAATTGGGTGTTTTACAGTGCGTTCAATAGCAACAACGATAGACTTGTCCATCTTGTCGCTTACTACACGGCCTTGCTGGATGCGGTTAGTTTCGCTCATTATGCGCCTGCCTTTTCAGTCAAAACAGTTTTCACACGTGCGATGTCACGGCGTACAGCTTTTAGAGTATGAGTTTGCTGAAGTTGACCAGTTGCAGCTTGCATGCGCAAGTTGAACTGTTCACGTAGCAAATTCAATAGCTCAGCGTTAAGCTCTTCAACGTTCTTTTCGCGTAGATCTTGTGCTTTCATCACATCACCTGCTTAGTTACAAAAGTAGTTTTAACAGGCAGTTTACGTGCCGCTAGGCGGAACGCTTCACGTGCCAACTCTTCAGGTACGCCATTCATCTCGTACATAACTTTGCCTGGTTGGATTTGAGCAACCCAGTACGCAACTGAACCTTTACCTTTACCTTGACGAACTTCAAGAGGCTTTTCAGTAATTGGCTTGTCTGGGAATACACGAATCCAGATTTGACCTTGACGCTTAATGTGACGTGTCATAGCACGACGTGCCGCTTCGATTTGACGTGCAGTCAGACGACCACGGCCAACAGCTTTAAGACCGAATTCGCCGAAGCTTACTTCAGTACCTTTAGCTAGACCACGGTTACGACCAGTCATAACCTTGCGGAACTTAGTACGTTTTGGTTGTAGCATCGTTCGACTCCTTACTTACGGCCTTTACGCTGCTTCTTAGGCTTATCGCCTTTAGGCTCTACTGCGTTAGCAGCTGGCATACCGCCTAGAATCTCACCTTTGAAGATCCAAACTTTAATGCCGATCACACCGTATTGAGTGTGAGCCGAAGAAGTTGCGTAATCAATGTCTGCACGTAGAGTGTGTAGAGGCACACGGCCTTCACGGTACCACTCAGAACGTGCGATTTCAGCACCGCCAAGACGGCCGCCTACTTGTACTTTGATGCCTTTAGCGCCTAGACGCATAGCATTTTGTACCGCACGCTTCATTGCACGACGGAACATAACACGACGCTCTAGTTGAGACGCGATGCTATCAGCTACAAGCTGACCATCTAGCTCAGGCTTACGTACTTCAGCGATGTTAATTTGCGCTGGTACACCTGCGATTTTAGCTACAGCTGCGCGTAGCTTCTCTACGTCTTCACCTTTCTTACCGATAACAACGCCAGGACGAGCAGTGTGAATAGTCACACGGATGCTCTTAGCTGGACGCTCGATAACGATACGAGATAATGATGCTTTTTGTAGTTCCTTGGTAAGGAACTGACGTACCTTGAAGTCGCCGTCTAGGTTGTCAGCGAATTCGTTGGTATTAGCAAACCATGTAGCATTCCAAGGCTTAACGATGCCAAGACGAATACCATTAGGATGTACTTTCTGACCCATTGCTTACTCTCCTAGTCTTTAGCGATCTGCTACAACAATAGTGATGTGGCTTGAACGCTTCAAGATACGATCCGCACGACCTTTAGCACGAGGCATAATACGCTTCATGATAGGGCCCTCATCTACGAAGATTTTAGCGACATTTAGATCGTCGATATCTGCACCTTCGTTATGTTCCGCGTTAGCGATAGCTGACTCAAGAACCTTCTTAACCAATACAGCAGCTTTTTTGTTGCTGAAAGTTAGAATTTCTAGAGCTTGGTCTACCGACTTACCGCGAATTTGGTCTGCAACTAAGCGAGCTTTCTGTGGAGAAATACGAGCAAAGTTATGTTTAGCTAAAGCTTCCATCATCTACTCCTTATTTCTTCTTAGCTTTCTTATCTGCAGCATGACCGCGATAAGTACGAGTTGGTGCAAATTCGCCCAGTTTGTGACCGATCATTTCTTCGGTAACGAAAACTGGAACGTGCTGACGACCATTATGGACAGCGATGGTCAAACCAATCATTGTTGGGATGATCATTGAGCGACGGGACCAAGTCTTAATAGGCTTTTTGTCTCCGCTTTCCACCGCTTTCTCTACCTTCTTCAGCAAGTGTAGGTCAATAAAAGGACCTTTCTTGAGAGAACGTGGCATGGCGATTCCTCTTTATAAATTATTTAGTGCGACGACGTACGATGTACTTGTCAGTGCGCTTGTTCTTACGAGTCTTGAAGCCCTTAGTAGGAACGCCCCAAGGAGAAACTGGGTGACGACCACCAGATGTGCGGCCTTCACCACCACCATGTGGGTGATCCACCGGGTTCATTACTACACCACGTACGGTTGGACGTACGCCGCGCCAGCGTGAAGCACCAGCTTTACCAAGTTCACGTAGCATATGCTCAGAGTTACCAACTTCACCGATCGTTGCACGACCTTCAGAAAGTACTTTGCGCATCTCACCAGAACGTAGACGGATAGTTACGTATGCACCATCGCGAGCGATGATTTGAGCATAAGCACCAGCCGAACGAGCTAGTTGAGCACCTTTACCAGGCTTAAGTTCAACACAGTGTACAGTAGAACCTACTGGGATGTTGCGCATCGGCAGAGTGTTACCTGCTTTGATTGGCGCATCTACACCAGATTGAATCTGGTCACCTGCGTTAACACCTTTAGGTGCAATGATGTAACGACGCTCACCGTCTGCGTACAGAACTAGAGCGATGTTAGCACTACGGTTTGGATCGTATTCTAGACGCTCAACTTTCGCTGGGATGCCATCTTTAGTACGTTTGAAGTCAATCAGACGGTAATGGTGCTTGTGACCACCACCGATGTGACGTACTGTAATACGACCGTTGTTGTTACGACCACCGTTCTTAGAGTTTTTCTCTAGAAGTGGTGCGTATGGCTTACCCTTGTGCAGGTCAGCGTTAACAACTTTAACGACGTGACGACGACCAGGGGAAGTCGGCTTACATTTAACAATAGCCATTTTTACTACTCCTGTTATTCCGCGCCGCCAACGAAGTCAAGATCTTGACCTTCTTTCAAAGTAACGTAGGCTTTCTTAACGTCTGAACGACGGCCTTCACGCATACCTTGACGTTTGGTCTTACCCTTTAATACAAGAGTATTTACAGACTTAACTTCAACTTCAAATAGCTTTTCTACAGCTGCTTTGATCTCTTTCTTAGTTGCATCTTTAGCTACTTTGAAAACGATAGTGTTCGCTTTCTCAGCTGCCATAGTTGCTTTTTCAGAGATGTGCGGAGCACGTAGAACTTTTAAGATACGCTCTTCAGTGATCATGCTAGCATCTCCTCAACTTGCTTAACTGCGTCAGCAGTCATTAGAACCTTGTCGAAAGCGATTAGTGATACTGGATCAACACCAGCAACATCACGTGCGTCTACTTTGTATAGGTTACGAGCAGCTAAGAATAGATTTTCATCTACTTCGCCAGTCACAATCAGAACGTCGCTTAGCTCAAGCTCTTTAAGCTTAGCTACAAGTTCTTTTGTTTTTGGTGCTTCTACAGAGAAGTTATCAACAACGATTAAACGCTCTTGACGAACTAGCTCAGAAAGAATGCTCTTCATAGCACCGCGGTACATTTTTTTGTTTACTTTTTGGCTGTGATCTTGTGGTTTCGCAGCAAAAGTAACACCACCTGTACGCCAGATTGGGCTACGAATTGTACCAGCACGTGCGCGGCCAGTACCTTTTTGACGCCATGGCTTAGCGCCACCGCCAGATACTTCAGAACGAGTCTTTTGAGCACGAGTACCTTGACGAGCACCTGCTGCATATGCAACAACTACTTGGTGTACAAGAGCTTCGTTGAAGTCACGTCCGAAAGTAGTCTCGGAAACAGTTAGTGCATCAGCACCTTTAACCATCAATTCCATTACTTACTCCTAGACGTTATGCTTTAACAGCAGGTTTTACGATCACGTTTCCGCCTGTTGAGCCCGGTACTGCACCTTTAATAAGGAGTAGATTGCGCTCAGCGTCAACACGTACGATCTCTAGGTTTTGAGTCGTTACACGCTCAGCACCCATGTGACCTGCCATTTTCTTGCCTTTAAACACGCGGCCTGGAGTTTGACATTGGCCAATTGAACCCGGTGCGCGGTGAGACAAAGAGTTACCGTGAGTCATATCTTGAGTAGAGAAGTTCCAACGCTTGATAGCGCCTTGGAAGCCTTTACCTTTAGATGTACCAGTAACGTCTACTTTTTTAATTTCGTTGAAAAGTTCTACGTTTAGCTCAGCGCCAACTTCAAACTCTTCGCCGTTTTCTAAACGGAATTCCCAAAGACCGCGACCTGCTTCTACACCCGCTTTCGCGAAGTGACCAGCTTCAGGTTTAGTTACACGGTTAGCTTTCTTAGCACCAGTAGTTACTTGGATTGCTGCGTAGCCGTCTGTCTCAAGAGTTTTAACTTGAGAAATACGGTTCGCTTCAACCTCAACAACAGTTACTGGGATAGAAACGCCTTCTTCAGTAAATACGCGGGTCATACCCACTTTACGTCCGACTAGACCAATCATTATTCTTATCTCCCTTAACCTAGGCTGATTTGAACATCAACGCCAGCTGCAAGATCAAGACGCATTAGAGCATCAACAGTTTTATCTGTTGGCTCAACGATGTCGATCAAACGCTTGTGAGTACGAATTTCGTACTGGTCACGTGCATCTTTGTTGACGTGTGGAGAGGTAAGAACAGTGAAACGCTCTTTACGAGTAGGTAGTGGAATAGGACCACGAACCTGTGCGCCAGTACGTTTTGCTGTTTCAACGATTTCCGCAGTTGAAGCATCGATTAGCTTGTAATCAAACGCTTTAAGGCGGATACGAATACGTTGGTTCTGCATGAGACAGAGCTCCAATTATTAAAAATTACACAAACAATATCGCCACTCAAACCCGATAAAACGAGAGAATGCCGATTGATTTATGTGAAACCGTAGCATCCAAAATTAGGACGCATTGTCAGTTAACTTTTGAAGCAAACAAGAAGTTCACTATTTTTATTAACCGCGAACATAAGCTGAGTATACATTACTAGGTAAGACCTACTCCTCAGTGCTCATTGGTTCACAACCAGCGTTAGCCAGTGCGATGCATTATACAGATCACACTTTAACTTGCAAGCTGTGTTTGAAAAATAATCGCAGAATCGATTTAAGGGGATAAGTGGGGTGTTTCGATTGCGCGGTAGTGCCCTACCGTTGAAAATTGTAAGCAAGGTAACAGCTCTGTTTAAGCCTCAGCTGTTACCTCTTTTAATTGCTAAGTTTTAGCCTTCGTCTTCATCCACATATTGAGCTTGTAGATAATTTTGGATCCCGGTCATTTTGATTAAACCGAGTTGGGTTTCTAACCAATCGACATGATCTTCTTCGTCTTCCAGGATGTCTTGAAACAGATCTCGCGACACATAGTCGTGAATATCTTCTGCGTACGCGATGGCATTTTTCAAATCAGGTATCGCTTCCATCTCAAGAGACAAATCACACTGAAGCATCTCTTCAGTATCTTCACCAATTTTGAGCTTACCAAGATCTTGAAGGTTTGGGAGGCCTTCTAAAAATAGTATGCGTTCTATTAGATGGTCAGCATGTTTCATTTCGTCGATAGATTCGTGGTATTCCTTATCGGCAAGATGCTTTAAGCCCCAATCTTTGTACATGCGAGCATGCAAGAAGTATTGGTTTATTGCGACGAGTTCGTTACCAAGAATTTTATTGAGATGTTGAATGATGATTGGATCGCCTTTCATGACATAGCCCTCCTCTTTGGCTCTTCTAACTGTAGAACCAAATCGAGAAGTGTCAAAAAAGCTAATGCCCTTGGGACAAAACTAGCTTGCCTGTTTGAACAGGTCTTTCGCAGTATCGTTAATGACTTCTTTTGCTGAACGTACACACTTACCGCATTGACTGCCAAGTGCTGTACACTTTTTAATTCCTTTGATGTCAGTAATGCCCTCTTCTATTACGAGCTTACGGATTTTTTTATCCGAAACCCCATGGCATAAACAAATGTACATACTAAAACCTAAACCTTTAACTTAGGGTTAAATATAAAAAGGAATTATTCTTATTACCAGTCATATTTAAGGTTTGGTTATATCGATTGGTTATAGTGTTTTGCGAGTAATTGGTAAAAATGGCTTTGAAGGTCGTATTACAGAAGGGGGTTATTAAGGTAGGTCAGTAAATAACTGTATTTAAATTAGAATATAGTTTGCGGTTATTAAGTGCGATGAATTTCCCTTATAACCAAAATAAAAAGGGAAGCCGAAGCTCCCCTTTTTGGATGCGTGCTCTTCTAATGAAGAGAGTGCAAAAATCTAAATGCTATTAAGCGAAGATTTTAGCTACAACACCAGCACCAACTGTACGGCCACCTTCGCGGATTGCGAAACGTAGACCTTCGTCCATTGCGATTGGAGCGATTAGCTCAACAGTCATTTGAACGTTGTCACCTGGCATTACCATTTCTACGCCTTCTGGTAGAGTGATGTCGCCTGTTACGTCAGTTGTACGGAAGTAGAACTGTGGACGGTAACCTTTGAAGAAAGGAGTGTGACGGCCGCCTTCGTCTTTAGAAAGTACGTATACTTCAGACTCAAACTTAGTGTGTGGGTTGATAGAACCTTTCGCAGAAAGTACTTGACCACGTTCAACGTCATCACGCTTAGTACCACGTAGAAGTGCACCAACGTTCTCACCTGCACGACCTTCGTCAAGCAGTTTACGGAACATTTCAACACCAGTACAAGTAGTAAGAGTAGTCTCTTTGATACCAACGATTTCTACTTCGTCACCTACACGTAGGATACCGCGCTCGATACGACCAGTTACAACAGTACCACGACCTTGAATTGAGAATACGTCTTCAATTGGTAGTAGGAACGGTTGGTCTACTGCACGCTCTGGCTCAGGGATGTAAGAATCTAGTGCTTCTGCAAGCTCAACGATCTTGTCTTCCCACTGCTTCTCGCCGTTTAGTGCGCCAAGTGCAGAACCTTGGATAACTGGTAGGTCATCACCTGGGAAGTCGTACTCAGAAAGAAGTTCACGAACTTCCATTTCTACTAGCTCAAGTAGCTCTTCGTCATCAACCATGTCACATTTGTTCATGAATACGATGATGTAAGGGATACCAACTTGACGACCAAGTAGGATGTGCTCACGAGTTTGAGGCATAGGGCCGTCAGTCGCAGCAACAACTAGGATACCGCCGTCCATTTGTGCAGCACCAGTGATCATGTTTTTAACATAATCCGCGTGTCCTGGACAGTCTACGTGTGCGTAGTGACGTGCTGGAGTGTCGTACTCAACGTGAGAAGTTGCGATTGTGATACCGCGCTCACGCTCTTCTGGAGCGTTATCGATAGATGCGAAATCTTTAGCAACACCGCCGTACACTTTTGCAAGAGTAGTACAGATAGCAGCAGTTAGAGTTGTTTTACCGTGGTCAACGTGGCCGATAGTACCAACGTTTACGTGCGGTTTCGTACGTTCAAATTTTTCTTTAGACACAATCGTGTTCCTTCCTAGTTATGATTCGCCACGTTCATTATTGAGCGAGACGCGCCAGAAATTGCTATTTTATGCGCCAACTCTCGTTAGCGCAATATTTGGACGCATTGTTCTTTCAAAAAATGAAAAAAAATGCCTTCCTTTTTTTTAACCACGCTCTGCAATGATTGCTTTTGCAACATTGTTAGGCACTTCAGCGTACTCACTAAACTCCATAGAGTAAGAAGCACGACCTTGTGTCGCAGAACGTAAATCAGTTGCGTAACCGAACATGACAGACAACGGAACTTGTGCACGAATTATCTTCAGGCCAGCTGTCCCCTCGTCCATACCTTCGATGATGCCGCGACGACGGTTAATATCGCCAACAACGTCACCCATCCAGTCTTCTGGAGTAGTTACTTCAACTTTCATCATAGGCTCAAGCAGAACTGGTTGCGCTTCAAGTGCACCCGCTCTGAAAGCCATAGAGGCAGCGATTGTAAACGCCATCTCACTTGAATCTGTTTCATGGTAAGAACCATCATATAGTGTAGCTTTGATATCCAGAACTGGATAGCCAGCAAGTACACCATTGTTCATCTGCTCTTCAACGCCTTTAGCAACTGAAGCGATAAACTCTTTCGGTACGATACCATTGGCAATTTCATCCACGAAGACAAAGCCTTCGCCAGTTTCTGATGGTTCCAGTTTCAGCCATACGTGACCGTACTGACCTTTACCACCATGCTCACGGATAAATTTACCTTCCGCTTTCGCTGTACCACGAATTGTTTCACGATAAGCCACTTGCGGGTTACCAACGTTGCAGTTCACGCTAAATTCGCGCTTCATACGGTCAACGATGATATCTAAGTGTAGTTCACCCATACCAGAAATCAGTGTCTGGCCAGTTTCCGCATCCATATCAACGCGGAACGATGGGTCTTCCGCTGCTAGTTTACCTAGAGCGATAGTCATTTTATCTTGATCAGCTTGAGAGCTTGGCTCTACAACGATCTGAATAACTGGGTCTGGGAATTCCATGCGCTCAAGAACAATTTTATGGTTCTGATCACATAGCGTTTCACCAGTGGTCACATCTTTCAGGCCAATG
The DNA here is from genome assembly GCF_024347595.1 of Vibrio pomeroyi. Taxonomy (NCBI): domain Bacteria; kingdom Pseudomonadati; phylum Pseudomonadota; class Gammaproteobacteria; order Vibrionales; family Vibrionaceae; genus Vibrio; species Vibrio pomeroyi. The sequence continues at coordinate 3,295,728 of NZ_AP025506.1, forward strand.
ATGGCTGCGATGTCACCTGCTCGTACTTCTTTTACTTCTTCACGTTTGTTTGAGTGCATTTGAACAATGCGACCTAAACGCTCACGTTGTTTCTTCACAGAGTTGTAAGCCGTTTTACCGCTTTCTACAACACCAGAGTAAACACGGATGAAGGTTAGAGTACCAACAAATGGGTCTGTTGCGATCTTAAATGCTAGCGCTGAGAACGGTTCTTTGTCGTCCGCGTGACGCTCTGCTTCGTTCTCGTCTTCATCGATACCTTTAATTGCAGGTACATCGACTGGAGAAGGAAGGAAATCAACTACTGCATCTAGAACAGCTTGTACGCCTTTGTTTTTGAACGCACTACCACAAGTTGCTAATACGATTTCATTGTTAAGGGTACGAGTACGAAGACCTTGTTTGATTTCAGCTTCTGTTAGTTCACCTTCTTCAAGGTACTTATCCATCAGCTCTTCATTTGCTTCTGCAGCAGCTTCAACAAGTTCTGTACGATATTCTTCAGCCATTTCTTGCATGTCTGCAGGAATATCTTCGTACGTGAAAGTCATGCCTTGGTCAGCTTCGTTCCAGTTGATTGCCTTCATCTTGATAAGATCGACAACACCCTGGAAGTTTTCTTCAGCACCAATGTTCAATTGAATTGGAACAGGAGTTGCACCTAGGCGATCCTTAATCTGTTCAACTACGCGCAAGAAGTCTGCGCCTGTACGGTCCATTTTATTAACGAAAACCATACGTGGAACTTGGTACTTATCAGCTTGACGCCATACTGTCTCTGACTGAGGTTCAACACCAGATGAGCCACAGAACACAACGACTGCACCATCAAGCACACGTAAAGAACGTTCTACTTCGATAGTGAAGTCAACGTGTCCAGGAGTGTCGATGATGTTGATACGGTGGTCTGAGTACTGAGCTTCCATACCACGCCAAAACGTAGTAGTTGCTGCTGAAGTGATCGTAATACCGCGCTCTTGCTCTTGCTCCATCCAGTCCATGGTTGCTGCACCATCGTGAACTTCGCCGATTTTGTGAGAAAGACCGGTATAGAACAGAATACGTTCACTTGTGGTTGTTTTACCTGCATCTACGTGAGCAACGATACCGATATTACGGTATTGCTCTATAGGAGTTTTACGAGCCACGGTTGAATCCTCTTATTAGAGACTTAGGGACTATTGCTATGCCTAGATTGTGCGTTAAAAGCGATGCTTCGCTAAAAAGTGCATGCCCTAGAAATAGCAATAGTTCCTAGCATAAGCATAGGAACTAAAGAAGTGCTGCAAGGAACCTTGCAGCACTAAAAAGGTATTACCAACGGTAATGTGCGAACGCTTTGTTTGCGTCAGCCATGCGGTGAACGTCTTCACGTTTCTTAACCGCAGTACCTTTGTTCTCAGACGCGTCTAGCATTTCAGCAGCTAGGCGTTGAGCCATAGATTTTTCACCACGCTTACGCGCAGCTTCAACTACCCAACGCATAGCAAGAGCGTTACGGCGAACCGGACGAACTTCTACAGGTACTTGGTAAGTTGAACCACCTACACGGCGAGATTTAACTTCTACCGCTGGGCGAACATTTTCAAGAGCTTCTTCAAATACAGCTAAGTGGTCTTTACCAGACTTCTCAGCCATTGCATCTAGTGCAGTGTAAACAATTTTTTCTGCAGTAGATTTCTTTCCGTCAACCATAAGGATGTTAACGAATTTTGCCAGCAATTCAGATTTGAACTTAGGATCTGGAAGGATCTTACGCTGACCTATTACGCGACGACGTGGCATGGATATTCTCCGTTGTCTTCTTCAGGTTTTTTCCAAAACTTTTCAGAATAATAAATAAAATAGTGTTTGGCCTTACTTAACGCTTTCTTTTAAAAAAGAAAATGCATTAAGACTTAGGACGTTTCACACCGTACTTAGAACGACCTTGTTTACGGTCGTTAACGCCAGCACAGTCAAGTGCGCCGCGAACAGTGTGGTAACGAACACCCGGAAGGTCTTTTACACGACCGCCACGGATTAGTACAACACTGTGCTCTTGTAGGTTGTGGCCTTCACCGCCGATGTACGAAGTTACTTCGAAACCGTTAGTTAGACGTACACGACATACTTTACGTAGTGCCGAGTTAGGTTTTTTAGGTGTAGTAGTGTAAACACGAGTACATACACCACGTTTTTGTGGGCACGCTTCTAGTGCAGGCACGTTGCTTTTAACAACTTGCTTTACACGAGGCTTGCGAACCAACTGGTTAATAGTTGCCATTAACTAGCTCCTGAAATTTACTTGAAAGTAAGCTTTGTGAAAAATCTATCCCTAATCACAAGTCGTAATTAGGGACGCAAAATTCTATTCAGCAGTGGGAGGTGTGTCAAGAAATATACAGATCTTTTTTAGCCGTCTAGAGCTCAGGATGGTCTACTTTTAACCAAACTGATAAAACACAGCTACCAAGTGACTGATTTGTCGCTTAAAACCGTCAGTTTAACGAACCCGTCGAAGTCCACTTGCGGAACGACATCGGAGGCAAGTTCTTGGAGACCTCGAGCAGCAAGATCCGGTTTTAATACCGACACTCGCTCAACTGCGCTGATTTGAGTGAATAACTCATGATTTGGAAGGCAAACGTACACTGCATCTTCGACCAAAAGGAACTGATCCTGCGGTTGAGAATAGGTTAATGCGAGTTTAAGTTTGTCGACTGATTTTACGATATGAAGCATAGCGTCCCCTAGAAAGTCAGTATCTGTTGGCACTGAGCTAACTTCTGCGTTAACTCATCAGCTTCAACGGCGGTTGCATCAATCAACAGGTTGTCTGTCGAAAGACCAAACTGACTTAGGCTGCGCTGACACACATACACCTGTTCGATGTCGTACAGGTCCATAAGCTTGAATGCTGAGATGTAGTCGCGTGATAGGACTTCGTCGGGTTGCTGAGCTTTGAGAAGCTGCGTCACACCATCGCCAACAAAGAACACGGCGATATCTTCACTGTAAGCAGAAGCGGCAAGTAATGCGTCCAACCCTTCTCTACCCGCAGCGGTAGTATGAGGAAAACTATTAAATATAAAGGCTAACTTTCTCAAAACTGTACCACCCTATCTTGCGTGAGTAGCGCTTCCGATAAGCTCCCTAACCCAGCCTGTGTAAACCCTGACGCTAAGTTAGATGCGCTTAGTTGGTGTTGCTCTGCTTCGTCTGAGCTAACCACACCACGTCTTAACGCGGCTGCTACACACGTTTCTAAGCTAACATCATGCTCATCCGCTAGCTTTTGCCAAGCAGAAGCTAAATCGAATTCATCGTTAGCAGGTACGGTGAGATTGGAGCCATTACTGACGCCATCTTGATAGAAGAATACACTGTGAAGTTTGTGGCCCTGTTTAATCAGAGCCACGGCAAACTGGTAAGCACTTCTTGCTGACTGTGAACCATAAACAGGTCCATTGACTAAGAGTGTATAGCTTAACAACCCTCTTCATCCTCTGTTTTACGTTGGCGGATGTATAGGTACACGGTGTGCTTAGAAATATTTAAGCGCTCAGCAACACGGTTAATCGCGTCTTTGATATCGAAAATACCTTTGTCGTATAGCTCCATCACGATCTGACGGTTCTTAGTATTGTTCGATACTGACTTATCAGCGTTGATCTCTTCAATGGTGCGCTCAACCGTTTGGTCGACAAGCTCTTCAACGTCGCTTGCGAAGTTAACCGATGATGCGGCTTCGTCTGCGTCTTGCGTAGGCATGAAAGATTGCAGCACTTGTGAGAATGGCGCGTCTAGGTTGACGTTAATACACAGTAGGCCAATCACTCGGTCTTCACCATTGCGGATAGCAACCGTGATCGACTTCATCAACACTCCGCCTTTCGCGCGAGTGAAGTATGAACGTGAGAAGTTACGCTTAGAACCTTCAATATCTTTCAGCATCTTCAATGCAAGATCGGTGATCGGCGAACCAACCTGACGACCTGTATTTTCGCCGTTGGCAATTTTAATCGCAGAAGTATTGAGGTCTTCTAATGAGTGCAAAACGATTTCACAAAACGGACCAATAAGACTCGCAATACCGTCAACAACGGCCTCATAAGATCTTAGAATGATTTTATCGTGTTCACTGAATGGCATAACGTGGACTGATTCCATTTCAAGTAACACATCTGCATTGACTGTTTCTGTAGTAGTCACTTATTCCTTACCTTCGTGTGAAAAATCAACAAATTTATGTAAGTTTATCAGAAAATTTTAATTGCACACCTAGCTAACATTGCAACTAGTGATTTAGAACAAGTTTAAAAATCAAATACTCAGCCTCAAATCATAAAAAAAGCCTAACTCAAAGTTAGGCTTTTTATTCAATCAACGTATTTTAGTACGAGGTTTTTAATCGATATTACTGAGCAGGAGCTGCTTCAGCGTTATCAATTTTTAGTAGTTCAACTTCGAATACTAGCGTTGAGTTAGCTGGGATAGTCGGTGTGTCTTGCTCACCGTATGCTAGCTCTGGCGGGATTACGAACTTGTACTTAGAACCAACTTTCATTAGTTGTACGCCTTCAGTCCAGCCTGGGATTACGCGGTTAAGTGGGAATGTTGCTGGTTCGCCACGGTCGTAAGAGCTGTCGAACTGAGTTCCGTCTGTTAGCGTACCTTTGTAGTGTACTTGAACAGTATCAGTGTCTTTTGGAGAAGCGCCTTCGCCAGCTGTCATTACTTGGTAAAGTAGGCCAGATTCAGTTTGCTCTACGCCTTCAGTCTTTGCGAACTCAGCGCGGAAGTCATCACCTGCTTTCTTAGTTTCAGCTGATTTCTCTGCAGCTTGTGCTTGCATAGTTTCAGCAACACGCTTGTCTAGAGCTTCAAGAGCTGCGCGAGTTTCTTCTTCGTTCAGTGCAGTTTTCTCTGCGAATACGTCTTCGATACCTTGAAGAACCATATCTTTGTCTAGGTTAATGCCTAGTTCGCTTGGCTTATCAATGCTTGTGCTTAGGTAATTAGCGAAAGATACGCCGATTGCGTATGCCGCTTTGTCGTCTTCTGTTTTAAAGTTTACTGCTTCAACTTTAACTTCTTCAACCTGTGGAGCTTCTGCCTTTGGTTCTTCTTTCTGACAACCAACTGCTAGCATAACCGTTGCGGCAAGCAGTGATACTTTTAAAACTGATTTCATTGAATTCTCCAATTAATGGCCAAGCCATTGGTTATTGTGCACAAATCTAATGATTAGATTGGTGTGAATACGTTAGTTATAACAATATACTAGTCATATGTCTTTCGACACAAACCGGATTATTAGATGTGATGCGAATATTTTTCCACTCATTGCTATGTACAATTGTCATCACCTTGTTAAATGGATGTTTTTTCTTCCAAGATGATGAGCAACGTTGGGAAATTGAACCCAATGGTGCCACCAGCTTTGCCCTTAGCAGAGATGGACGCTTCGCCCTGCTCTACTCTCAGCAAAAACAACTGCTGCTTTGGGACCTTGCCGAAAACAAAGAGTTAGCTCAACTCGGTCCACAAGATCAATTAGAAAACCAAGTATCGCGTATCCGTATCTCGGACAATGGCCGCTTTGCCATTACCGCAAGCCAGATGAACTTCGCCGTTTGGGACCTCTCTTGGACACAAGCTGAAGGGCTATGGTCTATCTCCGATGGCTTAATTCGCGATGTCGATATCTCTAGCAATGGTGAAAAAGTATTGCTTGGCCTGTCTAATGGCAAAGCGATCTATGTGGACTTAGTCACCGGACGCCGTCTTGAGTTCCTTGCTCACCGAGAAAAAGTTAATTCTGTTTCCCTTTCTTCCAATGGTCGCTACGCATTATCAGGCGGTAACGACTATAAAGCGTACCTGTGGGATACCGAGTCAGGCTTGGTATTACGTACCTTTGAGCATGAACAAAGAGTAGTACGAGTTGCGCTGCAGCGCGATGGTGAACTGGCTTTTACCTCTGATGGCGGTAACCAAGCGATGATTTGGGATCTTGAAACTGGTGAACCTCAAGCACAGCTGCAGAGCTGGTCGCGACAACTTATCTTCTCTAGCGCGCGTTTTTCTGATGATGGCAGTATGTTGGTGACGGGCACACCATCGAGCCAAGTCAGTGTGTGGAATACTCAAGACGGAAAACGAATTTCTCGTCACGATGCTGAGCCATTAAAAGATGCTCGCCCTCCCCGTGCGGTAGTGTATGATGCAGCCTTTGATGATAAGAACCGTGTGATATCGGGCACCTCTGCGGGCATAGCCCAAGCTTGGAATGTGGATTAAGAACGATGACAGAAAAGCGAGTTGAACAACTAGAAAGCCGCGTGAATGACTTAGAATGTCAGCTAGCTTTCCAAGAACAGACCATTGAAGAACTCAATGAAGCGCTTAGCCAGCAACAGATGTTGATCACTAAGATGAAAGACCAGATGAAGTATGTCGTGGGTAAAGTGAAGAACATTGATGGTTCAAACTTGGCCGACGCATCAGAAGAAACGCCACCACCGCACTATTAAGCGCGTTTCAAATCAACTACAGTTCGCTAACGATTGAGTGTGTTAGCTATCGAAATGCTTGTTGATGACGAATAAAAAGAAAGGGCGACAGATATTCTCTGTCGCCCTTTCTTTATGCCTGCTATTTAGAACCAAACCACCAAAGGTTTAGTCATCGGTGTAAATCTTCACTTCTACACGCCCGTCTGTATCAACACTTGCACGATACATCCCTGAACTGTTCATACCGAAATGGATATCACCTTGGCCATCAATCGCTATCAAGCCACCTTCACCACCCATGGTTTTCAGCTCACCTTGGATGATATGTTCACAAGCCGTGTGCACATCTTCTTTGAGATAACGCATTCGTGCCGCTACATCACTGGCAACCATCTTTCTTAAGAAGAACTCGCCCATTCCGGTAGTGGAAATCGCAACGTTACCATTCTCGGCAATAGTACCAGCGCCAATAATTGGAGAATCACCGACACGACCATACTTCTTGTTAGTCACGCCGCCAGTGCTTGTCGCAGCCGCTAGGTTACCCGCTTGGTCTAACGCCACCGCGCCAACCGTGCCGTACTTTTTGTCGTCAGGGTATTTCTCGGCATGTTGCTCGTCGTATTTCGCTTCCGACAAGGCAAAGATACCTTTCTCTTTCATTGACTGAAGCTGATCATAGCGACGCTCGGTGAAGAAGTAATCTTGCTCAGTGAAGGTGTACTCATGCTCAAAGGCAAACTTCTCGGCACCTTCGCCAATCAGTAGTACGTGGTCGCTTTTCAGCATCACATCACGTGCGAGTTCAATCGGGTTTTTGATATGACGGACACCAGCAATCGCACCTGCATCCATTTCACGGCCGTGCATCACCGACGCATCCATCTCAACAAATTCATCATGAGTCAGAACCGAACCTTTACCGGCATTAAAATGAGGGCTGTCTTCCATCACCTTAACGGATGCCACTACCGCATCCAGAGCATCACCGCCCGATTGCAGCACTTGATAACCAGCCAGAACCGATTTCTCTAAAGCTTCAGTAATACCCGTTTTTAATTCATCGCTCATTTGCTCTCGCAAGATGGTTCCCGCACCACCATGAATGGCAATTGAAAAAGGTTGTGACATGCGAACTCTCCACTGATGTCGTCTTATAATGTTGTGCCTATCAATATCACATCCACGGTTCGATGTCTGATAGCAAAAACCAAACTTTTTACGAATGCTTAGATTTACGGACACTTAGTTTAGTAGATTAAAAGTCAGGCGCAAAAAGCTCGGCGCTAATACGAAAAAAGCCTCCACAAGGGAGGCTTTCAAGATTCTTAATCTAAACCGCTAATTCGGTATTAGTGAGAACCACAGCTACCGCCGCCGCAGCAGCCGTCTTTTTTCTCTTCACCGTGGTCGTGGCCTTCGCCACCACAGCAACCGCCTTCGTGGTCATGATCGTGACCGTGGCTGCCACAGCCGCCTTCTTGGTGTACGTGACCGTGTTGAACTTCTTCTTCAGTCGCTTCACGTACCGCTACAACTTCAACGTCAAACGTTAGAGTTTGGCCAGCTAGCATGTGGTTACCGTCAACAACAACTTCGTCGCCGTCTACTTCAGTAACTTCTACTGGGATTGGACCTTGGTCAGTATCCGCTAGGAAACGCATGCCAACTTCGATTTGCTCAACACCTTGGAATACGTCAGCAGGAACACGTTGAACTAGAGCGTCGTTGTGTTCGCCGTAAGCGTCTTCTGGAGTAACAGTTGCAGAGAACTTGTCACCAGCAACTTTGCCTTCAAGCTCTTTTTCAAGACCTGTAATTAGGTTGTTGTGACCGTGAAGGTAATCTAGTGGAGCTTCTGCAGTTGATTGGTCAACTACTACGCCATCTTCAAGTTTCACTTGATATGCAACACTAACTACTACGTTCTTTTCAATTTTCATGAGAGCTCCAAGGAGGTTTGGACTAAGCTCGAACAGTTGAGCTTAGGAAAAATTCTGTACCGGGATATTATGGGGATCAATTAACGAAACTCAATCATTCTGGCTTAAAAATACCGATCATTTCTTGATTCGCGTGTTCAGATTTCTCTACAGTTTTCGGTTTACGTTGCTCTGTGAAGTCACAATCGACACATTCCACCAGCTCGATATTATTCTCAACCCACCAGCGAAGCGTGTCTTGAGTGTTGCAGCTTGGGCAGCTCGCCCCTGCGATAAAGCGTTTTTTCTGTTTCACGTTGATATCCTTTACTACTCTGGATTCGCGGTTCTTCCGTTCTAGCTTTATTAAAGACGAAACAGAGACCGCGTTTATTATTAGATTGGTTCTATAGACTGTTATTTCTATGCTCAAGCTATTAGCGATTCACTCTAGCTACTGCCAATAGTTTCGAGATTGGTGATCGTTTTCCATCTCATGTCCAAAGATCTCTTCAAGCTCTTTACGAGCCTCTTTCGCTCTTTGGGCTAACTCGGCATCCTCGTTATGCTGAGGAAGCAACTCTTTCAGCATACCATTATCCAACTTCCTAAAGTGTGCTTCTGCTCGCTTCGCTTTATATGGGTGCATGCCAAGTTCAGTCAATGTCTGACGACCTAAATCGAGAGCCCCAAGGAAGGTTTCACGAGAATAGTTACTCACACCGTGGTTAAGTAATTGATACGCTTCAACACGGCTTCGTGCTCGCGCTAAGATCTTTAAGCGTGGGAAGTGCTGCTTACACAAATCGACGGTTTTCATGATTTCGTCAGGAGAGTCCGTACACAACACTATCGCTTCCGCTTTATCAGCACCAGCTGCACGTAACAGTTCTAGGTGTGTTGAATCACCGTAAAATACCTTGTAGCCGAACTTTCTCAAAATGTGTATTTGGCTGGCATCGCTTTCAAGAACGGTAATTCGAATCTTGTTGGCATACATCAAGCGACCAATGATCTGACCGAAACGACCGAAGCCAGCAATGATCACTCGAGGACTGCGATCAACCACATCCGAAGACATCGCGTTCTCACTGATTTGATTCAGTTGACGAGCAAAGAATCGGTCTTGCAGCTTTAGCATTAATGGCGTGGTCACCATTGATAGACTCACAACCACCAATAAGAACGACACTTGTTCGCCACTTAAGATGCCTTGAGCACTTGCTGCGGTAAAAATAACGAAAGCAAACTCACCACCTTGACTGAGAATCATCGCCATTCGGCTACGCGCTTTTGCTTGAGTACCAAAGATACGAGCCAGCGCATACAGCACTAAACCTTTCAATACGACCAATGCAGATACGGCAATCAATATCGCGAATGGGCTTTCAGCCAGTAAACCCAAGTTCACCGCCATCCCCACCGAGATGAAGAACAGACCAAGTAATAATCCTTTGAATGGGTCTATCGCGATCTCAAGCTCGTGTCGATATTCACTTTCAGCCAGAAGTACTCCCGCTAAGAATGTACCCAATGCCATCGATAAACCGATCTGTTGCATGATGACAGCAATACCAATCACCAATAACAGCGCTGCGACGGTGAACAATTCACGCACGCCACTCATAACTACGTATCGGAATAGCGGTCTCAACAAGAAGTGACCACCGACCAACAAGCCAATCACGCCACCTAGCATCCAAAGCATGTCCGCCCAACTGCCACCGGTATTACCCGCAAGGAGAGGCAACATCGCTAACATAGGGATTACTGCAATATCTTGGAAAAGTAACACCGCAAAGCCAGACTGCCCCGCTTCTTTACCACCGAGCTCTCGCTCTTCAATGACACGCAAGGCAATCGCGGTCGAAGATAGGGCTAAACCCATACCTATGACCAAGCTCGTTTGCCACGTTAAACCGAACATGCAGGCGATGGCAGTAATAATCAGAGTCGTGATCAGCACTTGCGCGCCACCCAATCCGAGAATAGGCGCCCGCATCTGCCACAATTTTTTAGGGTTAAGCTCTAAACCAATCAGGAAGAGCAGCAGCACCACCCCGAATTCAGAGAAGTGGAGAATCGCTTCTACATCACTGATTAAACCAAGCCCCCATGGGCCAATAGCAACACCTGCCAGAAGGTAACCCAATACTGAGCCCAAGCCAGCTCGCTGCGCGATAGGAACCGCGACTACAGCAGCCGCTAGAAATATAACGCTACTTTGCAAAAAATCATTAGTCAGAGCCATCATTCGCTCCTATCTCTTGTAGCGGGTCTCGCAACCAGTTTCGATACGCCTCAGCGTGTTGGTAACGCGTCATATCCGAGACATTTCGTGCCCAGTGTAAAACCAGAGGTGATATCCAGTTCATCTGACACAAAGCAGCGGTGAGTTCGAATGGTTGCAAGATCTCTTGTAATGGATATTTATTATAGCCTGCGGCACCAAACGCCTCTTCTTTACCACCGGTTGTGATAACGCTACGCCAGTGTTTACCCTTAAGCGCGCTTTGTTCACCAAACGCAAAACCTTTGCCCAATACGCGGTCAAACCACTCTTTTAATAATGAGGGACAGGAATACATAAACAGAGGATGTTGAAACACAATCACATCGAACTCGAGAAGTAATTCATGCTCATAAGGCACATCGATGAAGAAGTCTGGATAGATGGCGTAGAGATCATGAATTTTGACATGACCGAGCGACTCTATCTTTTTAATCATCATCTGATTGGCAATAGAAGTTTGCGGCTCTGGGTGCGCGTAGATGATCAACACCTTTGGCACGACTTTGTCTGTCGAGGGAGTATTACTCATTCCTTTGAAACATTCCTTTGAGGGCTAAACGGTGGCAAGGCCACAAGAATTTAAGCAAAAGTTATTAATATGTTATTGGCATCATAACGCAAATTGCATTGTGATCGACTTTTATCTGGTTTCAGCCTACTATGCAGGCGTCTGTTCACCTCTAATTTCTATGCTATCTCTATATGATTACTTTCTCTGATATTCAATTGCTACGCGGCGGTAAGCCACTCCTTGACCAAGCATCTGCGACTCTTCACCCGGGCGACAAGATCGGTTTGGTTGGTAAAAACGGCTGTGGTAAATCTACGCTGTTCGCCTTAATCAAGGACGAGCTGTCTATTGACGCTGGCTCATTCAGCAAACCAGCGCATTGGGAAATGGCTTGGGTTGCTCAAGAAACGCCTGCATTAGAAAGAACAGCAATTGAATACGTGATCGATGGCGACCGTGAATACCGTGGACTTGAAGATCAACTAGAGAAAGCGGAACAAGCCGACAACGGGACATTGGTCGCAGAGATACACGGCAAGATCGAAACCATTGGTGGTTACAGCATCAAGGCGCGTGCAGCCGAGTTGTTGGACGGCCTAGGCTTTAGCCAAGAACAAATGACATGGAACCTGACTCAGTTCTCTGGTGGTTGGCGTATGCGTTTGAACCTAGCGCAAGCCCTACTGTGTCGCAGTGACTTATTGCTGCTCGATGAGCCGACCAACCACTTGGATTTAGACGCAGTAATGTGGCTAGAGCGTTGGTTACAAACCTACCCGGGCACGCTAGTGCTAATCTCGCACGATAGAGACTTCTTAGATCCTATCGTCAACCGTATTGTCCATGTTGAAAACCAACAGCTTAACGAATACACGGGTAACTACTCATCGTTTGAAACTCAACGAGCGCAAAAGCTGATCCTGCAACAAGCCATGTTCCAAAAGCAGCAGAAACAAATGGCGCACATGCAGAGCTACATTGACCGTTTCCGCTACAAAGCTTCAAAAGCTCGCCAAGCACAAAGCCGTATTAAAGCGCTAGAGAAAATGGAGCAAGTGCTACCCGCTCAGTTTGATAACCCATTCAGCTTTGAGTTCAGAGAGCCAGACGCCCTACCAAACCCAATCATGATGATGGACGAGGTATCTGCAGGCTACGATGACAATCTGATTCTAGAAAAGATTCGCTTAAACCTGGTACCGGGCAGCCGCATTGGTCTGCTTGGTCGAAATGGCGCAGGTAAATCAACACTGATCAAACTGCTGTCAGGTGAACTGAAACAGCAAGGCGGTGAGCTGAGCTATTCGCAAGGCGTTAAAATTGGCTACTTCGCACAGCACCAATTAGAAACCCTGCACCCAGAAGAAACACCGCTGCAACACATGATGCAGATTGCGCCTAAGCACACCGAACAACAACTGCGTGATTACCTAGGTAGCTTTGGCTTCCAAGGTGAAAAAGCACTGGATAAAGTAGCGCCATTCTCGGGTGGTGAAAAAGCGCGTTTGGTATTGGCATTGCTGGTATGGCAAAAACCTAACCTATTGCTACTCGATGAACCAACCAACCACTTGGATCTCGACATGCGTCAGGCGCTGACTTTTGCATTGCAGACGTTTGAAGGCGCGATGGTTATCGTATCGCACGACCGTTACCTACTGCGTGCAACCACAGATGACCTGTACTTAGTACACGATCGCCAAGTGGCACCGTTTGATGGTGACCTAAGCGATTACTACAAGTGGCTAACCGAACAACAAAAAGTTGAGCGTAAAGAAGCACAAGCATTGGCACCAGCAAAAGATGGCGCCAACAGTGCAGCAGCGAAAAAAGAGCAGAAACGCAAAGAAGCCGAGTTCCGAAAACTGACTGCGCCACTGCGTAAAAAGCTGACTCAATTTGAAAAGCAAATGGATAAGCTGACGCAGGCTCTTGAAGAAGCCGAGCAAGAATTATCCGACACTTCACTGTATGAAGCTGAAAATAAGGCTAAACTGAATAAAGTACTTGCTCTCCAAGCGAGCAGTAAGTCACAGCTAGAAGAAGTTGAAATGGATTGGATGTCCACTCAAGAAGAGCTTGAGCAGATGGAACAGGATATGGATAGCTTATGAGCCCAGAGCACGCCCCAATATCACTAACACTGGAACGACTATGGCAATTTAGCCTTCAGTATTACAGTGTGCGCGGTGTAAAGGATGCGTGCTTAGCTTTGCAAAACCAGTTCCACGGCAACGTCAATCTACTGCTGCTTCTCAAATGGCTTGATGAGCAGCAACTCTCCTTTGCGGAAGAAGAGTGGCACAAAGTACAACAATGCTTAAGCCGCTCTGAAACCCTGCTCCATAGTTATCGAGAGCTACGCAAACATCTCAAGGCACACGTTGTTGATTCACTTTACCGTGAAGCCTTACAGTTTGAATTGCAGCTTGAGAAACAACAGCAATCCGATCTTGTCGATTGTATTAACTCCCTAGAGTTGTACGCCAACCAACAATCGCCTCTCGCCTTTCAGTACTGCCGTTTACTAGGGGCTGAAAACCTCTACGACGCATTTTCTGAACCAGCACCACAGCCCTAACTCGTTTCCTTTCCCTTTTATTCAATCAAGACCCAAGCTTGTTTGAGCGGTATCGTTATCGATGTTTACTGCATATCGGGTACATACCATTGGTAGAACACGTCACTCATACAACAGGTAACAAGCCTAACTCCGATATTATTCAATCAGTTACCCATGGCATGTTTTTGTTGCCCGTATCAGTGAAACCCTTGCGCTTATGCCGAGAATCAACCAAGCTCAAATAAAAACGTGGGCGTTTCGCTAAAAGCTCAACACTTTTCCAAAGCCCATAAAAGAAGCATGGACTGTTTTATGACAATATTTACCGCAGCAGCTGGTCTATCTAATCCGCACTTACAAACCTTAGTGCCTCGATTTATTAGAAAGCAGGCGTTGTTCAACCCGCAATGGCAAACCTTAGAAACACCCGACGGTGATTTTCTCGACCTTGCTTGGAGCGAATCGCCAGATGGCGACAATCCAAATAGTGACGATATTAAGAACAAGCCGATATTCGTGCTGTTCCACGGTTTGGAAGGCAGTTTTGAGAGCCCTTATGCCAACGGACTAATGAATGCGTTTGCTAAAGATGGTTGGCTGTCGGTGATGATGCACTTTAGAGGCTGTAGCGGTAAACCGAATCGCTTGGCTCGCGCATATCACTCCGGTGAAGTTGAAGACGCTCGCTTCTTCCTAAGGCATCTGCACGCTCAGTTCCCCAATAATCCAAAGGTGGCGGTTGGCATCTCCTTGGGCGGAAACATGTTAGCGAATTATTTGGCGGAATACGCGGATGACCCACTACTGTCAGCGGCAACGATAGTCTCTGCACCTTTTGACTTAGCCTGTTGTTCAAGTCGCATAGAGCGCGGATTCTCGAAGCTCTATAAGAAGTACCTGCTGAATTCACTCAAATCGAATGCCTTGAAAAAGGTGAAGCTGTTGCAAGAGAAACTCGGCATCACGGCTGAATCCATCAAGAAGATCGACAAACTGTATGAGTTTGATGAACGGATTACTGCGCCCCTGCACGGATTCAAAAACGCACAAGACTACTACGCACAGTGCTCCGCTCTTCCTAAACTCAATAAAATCAAACTACCGACACAGATCATTCACGCCAAAGACGATCCTTTTATGACCGATGATGTGATTCCAAAATTCGTCCTACCGGATAATATCGATTATCGCCTATTTCAGAAAGGCGGCCATGTTGGGTTCATCACTGGTAGCACACTCAAACCACGATTCTGGTTAGAAGAAGCCTTACCTGCGTATTATGAAAGTATCCAAGGTTCTGCATAACAACGAAGCCTTGCTAAATATAAACGCAAAACCTTGATAAGATAGCGCAGCCCCAAGCTGGGGTTGTACTAAAAACACCACTAGACACACTCATCAACATATCAATGAACATAAAAGAGAGAAGTATTTATGATCATCCCATGGCAAGACATCGCGCCAGAGACACTGGAAAACCTCATCAAAGAATTCGTGCTGCGTGAAGGCACAGACTATGGCGACGTTGAGATCTCACTGCAAAGCAAGATTGATCAGGTGAAACATCAATTAGCTTCTGGTGATGTGAGCATCGTGTTTTCCGAACTGCACGAGACCGTTGATATCCAGGTGACAAAACGCTTCTAGGCTGCGCTTAGAAAGGAGCCGTGTTATAGTGGAAAACGATTGCTAACAAGTAAGTTACTCAAACGACAAGGGTTGTCATGTCCGCTAAACATCCAATTATTGCGGTGACGGGTTCATCAGGAGCCGGCACCACCACTACCTCAGAAGCCTTCCGCAAAATGTTCAATATGATGGACGTGAAGGCTGCTTGGGTTGAAGGGGATAGTTTCCACCGATTCACTCGACCAGAAATGGATGTCGAGATCCGCAAGGCGCGCGAGCAAGGTAAGCACATTAGCTACTTTGGTCCACAAGCCAACGACTTTGGTGCATTAGAAGAGTTCTTCCGTCAATACGGGAACGAAGGCACCGGTAAAGTACGTAGTTACCTACACACCTTCGATGAAGCTGTTCCTTATAATCAAATGCCAGGCACCTTCACGCCATGGCAAGATATCCCTGAAAATTCCGATGTGATGTTTTACGAAGGCCTACACGGCGGTGTGGTTGATGGCGATATCAATGTCTCTCAACACGTCGACCTACTGATTGGCATGGTACCGATCGTAAACCTAGAGTGGATTCAAAAATTTGTTCGTGACACACGCGATCGTGGCCACTCTCGTGAAGCGGTAATGGACTCCATTGTCCGTTCAATGGATGATTACCTTAACTACATTACCCCGCAGTTTTCACGTACACATATCAACTTTCAGCGTGTTCCAACCGTAGATACATCGAACCCACTCAACGCCAAAGGGATTCCAAGTTTAGACGAAAGCTTCGTAGTTATACGTTTGCGTGGCATCAAAAACGTCGATTTCCCTTACCTTTTGGCAATGATTGACGGCTCATTTATGTCTCGTCATAACACGCTAGTGGTGCCAGGGGGCAAGATGAGTTTTGCTATGGAGCTCATTGTAAGACCAATCCTACAACAACTCATCGAAACCGGAAAAATAGGTTAACAAAACGACATTCTGGTTGATTACTTTTCATACCGTGATCATGTGCACAATTTTGCGTAAAAAATCGTAGCTTGGTCACGATTAAAATCAAGAAATAGTACCTGAAAAAGGATACTATTCTTAAACGAAACACAAGATAGCTTGCAGCGCTCAACGAGTGCTCTTATCCTACAAGTCAATCCAGGCTTAGCTAAAATACGGAAAGCGGCAAGCATACCCTGCAGAGGAAGTGAGATATTATGGTTCTAGGTAAACCTCAAACCGATCCAACATTAGAGTGGTTCCTTTCACACTGTCATATTCATAAGTACCCTTCAAAAAGTACTTTGATTCATGCTGGTGAAAAGGCAGAAACCTTGTACTACATCGTTAAAGGTTCTGTGGCAGTTCTTATCAAAGACGAAGAAGGTAAGGAAATGATTCTTTCTTACCTAAACCAAGGCGACTTCATCGGTGAGCTAGGCTTGTTCGAAGAAGACCAAGAGCGTACTGCTTGGGTTCGTGCTAAATCTCCTTGTGAAGTAGCTGAAATTTCTTTCAAGAAATTCCGTCAACTTATCCAAGTGAACCCAGACATCCTGATGCGTCTTTCAGCGCAAATGGCAAGCCGCCTACAAGTAACTAGCCAAAAGGTTGGTGACTTAGCGTTCCTTGACGTAACAGGTCGTATCGCTCAAACGCTACTAAACCTAGCGAAACAGCCAGATGCAATGACTCACCCTGACGGCATGCAAATCAAGATCACTCGTCAAGAGATTGGCCAGATCGTTGGTTGTTCTCGTGAGACAGTAGGTCGTATCTTGAAGATGCTAGAAGAGCAGAACCTAATTTCTGCACACGGTAAAACTATCGTGGTATACGGCACTCGTTAATCTCGATTAACTGAGCCAAAAATTTGAAAGCCACCAAATGCAAATTTGGTGGCTTTTTCTTTATCGAGAGAAGATACGAGATACGAGATACGAGATACGAATGGAACACATGAGGCTCTCGCCTTGTAAACACTCTCGAAGCGAAGCGTACCCGCATCTCTAGGGCAAAGCCCGTGCTTGTATCTTTCTTTAACCGTTAGTGCTTTCGAAGATCTTATCCGCCGATGCTGCAACAAAACCGGTGTAAAGCTCACCATTCGTCATCGCATAACGCTTAGCGAACTCATAGAAGCCTCCAGGAATCATCTCATTGCCTTCAACAAATGAAACTGGCACTTTGTCTGCCATTGTTGATGATTGCTCTAATAAGACCTCTGGAGAGCCTTTAACCTCACCACCAGATGCATTGATAGTGAAACCAGATTCGCTCAAATAGTCATTCACTGCCTGTACTTCATCAAAGGCGTTAAGTTGATTTACGCTCACCGTAAAGTGGTTGGCACCGTAACCATGAGCCGCTAACCAAGACGCGTATTCACTCTCTTTTGCAAGCACTTGGAAATCTGCGAAGCTTAAATCCCAAAGGCGTCCGCCAAACAGGAATTCATGACCTTGCAGCTTGCTTGCATCGACTTGCTCAACGAGCTTAGCAACGATCTGTTGTAGCTCACTTGAGCACTCTTCTACCTTCAATTCACTAATGAACACTTTCGGCTGTTTTGGGTCTGGGTGCTCGTAATGCTTCGCGACTAGCTTCTTGCTCTCAAACAGGTAATCGCCACACGCTTTATAACCTAGCTCAAGGAAAGGCTTAGCCAATGTTTCAATACCCAGCGGGGCAACATTAAAAGTACGTAGCGCAATGTGATCGTTAATCAGCGCTTCGTCTTCTTTCAGCAAGTGGTGTACTTTCTCAGCCGATGGACATAGCCTGTGAATGTAATCATCCCATAGTGATTTAAAGAGTAGATCGGGCGTCATGGTGACTCCTTGTCAGAGGTTCTAGCAAGCTAGTGATTTGGATTAGAAAGGGAGAGGCTGGACATAGAGTCAGCAGCCATCAGCCTGTGACATACTTTTTCTATTATTATCTACCGCCCAATCTTGATGCTGAGCGTGGTTAAAATAAGGAAGCGATACGCCGCTTCCTTATCTCATAACTAATGAATGAGCCTTAGCTCAATATCAATCTAAACTACAGCTCAATGCCCGGGCTAAACGTAGCTGGCAGCTGAGTTTCACCACCTTCCATTGAAGCCATTGGGTAAGCACAGTAGTCCGCCGCATAGTAAGCACTTGGACGTAGGTTGCCAGAAGCGCCCGGACCACCAAATGGTGCATCACCACTTGCGCCTGTGAGTTGGCGGTTACGGTTAACAATACCCGCACGGATATGGTCAACGAAGTATTCCCACTCAGAATCGTCTGTCGATACTAAACCAGCAGACAAACCAAAGCGTGTGTCGTTAGCTAACTCAACCGCTTGCTCTAGCGATTGGTAACGAACCACTTGTAGCAATGGACCGAAGTACTCTTCATCTGGTAGTTCAGCAATGTTGGTTGCATCGATAATACCCGGAGAAACAAACGCCGCTTCACCCGCTTTTGCTTCTACTAGGCTTACACCACCTAGCGATTGCAGATTCGCTTGTGCATCTAAAATAAACTTAGCAGCTGCTTCTGAGATCTGTGGGCCCATAAAGGGTGCAGGTTCAGCGAAAGGCTGATCAACACGAATCTTTTGCGTAGCCGCTACCAGCTTATCGAGCAGTAGGTCACCCTTCTCGCCAACAGGAACATACAGACGACGAGCACATGTACAACGTTGACCAGCACTGATGAACGCCGATTGGATAATGGTGTATACCGTTGCGTCCGCATCACCGTATTGGTCACTGATCACCATAGGGTTGTTGCCGCCCATTTCTAGTGCCAGCATCTTACCCGGTTGACCCGCGAATTGGCGGTGCAGGATATGACCCGTATTGGCACTACCCGTAAATAGCACGCCATCAAGACCTTTAGCATCAGCCAGTGCGATACCTGTCTCTTTCGCGCCTTGCACTAGGTTGATTACGCCTACAGGAAGACCCGCTTCTTGCCATAGCTTCATTGCGAACTCACCCGTCCAAGGTGTCTGCTCTGAAGGTTTGAATACCACGGTATTACCCGATAGCAGAGCTGGAACAATGTGACCGTTAGGTAGGTGACCTGGGAAGTTGTAAGGACCAAATACCGCCATCACGCCCAATGGACGATGACGAAGTACGATTTGGTTGCCTGCCGCTTCACGTGAAGCTTCACCAGTACGCTCGTGGTAAGCACGGATAGAGATAGCGATCTTACCCGCCATTGCGCCCGCTTCAGTGCGAGTTTCCCAAATAGGCTTACCCGTCTCTTTTGCGATAATTTGCGCGATCTCTTCGCTGTTCTCTTTCACTTTTTCCGCGAACTTCAACACGATCGCTTCGCGCTCAGCAAAGCTCAGCTTTTTCCAAACTAGAAACGCTTCACGAGCCGCTGCTACTGCAGATTCAACCTGTGCTGGTGTTGCACTATCACCTTGCCACACTACTTCGTTGTTGTATGGGCTTACTGATGTCATGGCGTCACCTTGACCTGCCACCCATTGTCCTGCTATCCACTGAGTCATACTTCTATCCTTAAAATCTTCGACAGATAATCGCCGCTCTTATTGAGCCAACATGCGAACGTATTCGCCTTCTTTTACTTCAAGAGCGCTTGCTACTTCAGATGATAAAATCACTGTGTCGCTTGCTTGGTCATACGCACCTTTCGCGGCTACTGCGCGGAAGTTCTCAAACGAGGTATTACCAATTAGGAAGTCTTTAGAGCTAGAGTGCTCTGCAATTTGAACCTGTGCTCGAATTGAGTGACGCACCGATTCGATGTTTCTAAGATCACATTCAACCGTTGGGCCAGCATCAAAGATGTCGACATAACCACGGTTAGTGAAACCTTCACGCTCCAGCAGCTTGAGTGCAGGACGCGTATTGTCATGCACCTCTCCAATCACCGCCTGAGCTTCTTTGCTCAATAGGTTCACGTAGATAGGTAGCTTAGGCATGAGATCGGCAATGAAGCCTTTCTTACCAATACCGGTTAGGTAATCGGCAAGCGTGAAATCAATCGAGAAGAAGTGCTCTTGCAACCATTGCCAGAAAGGAGAGTTGCCTTCTGCATCCGATACACCACGCATCTCAGCAAAAATCGTTTTCGAGAAACGCTCTGGGTGCTCAGACATGATCAAGAAGCGACATTTCGACATCAAACGACCATTCAATCCACCGCGGAAAGCTGGACGCAAGAACAGCGTACAAATCTCGCTGCACCCTGTGTAGTTATTACCGAAAGTCAGCAGCTTCACGACGTTATTTACACCAAGCTTTTGCGATGAGTGAACCACTTTACTGATGTGGTAAGAGTAAAACGGAACGTCCCAACCAATTGAAGCTTCAATGCCTGTGGTACCAGCAACTTCACCGGTTTCTGTGTCGAAGCCAACCATTAGGTAGCCTTCGTCACCGGGTTCAGTCACGTCTTGCTTGGCAAAGCTGTATTCAGAATGAGTAATACGATTAGTTAACAGTTCTTCGTTAACCGGAAGAGATGTGAATCCATGTCCTGACTCAACGGCGCAGGTATGCAGCGCATCGTAATCAGATAGTTTTATTGGGCGAACAACTAGCATCAATATTCCCTCCAGATGCAAAATAGGCCCAAAACCAGAAGCTTGGGCCTTTAGCAGAACGTCATGGGATCGCTCTAGTGGCGATCATTCCTATGACGCCGCTCAGGCTAAACTAGCGTAGCGATTGCTTTGTCTAGTTTTGATAAGCCTTCTTCAATTTCTTGTGTAGTGATAACCAGTGATGGAGTAAAACGAACCACGTTTGTACCCGCAACCAGTACCATCAAGCCTTGTTCGCCTGCTGCTACTAATACGTCACGTGCACGTCCTTGCCATTCGTCGTTGAGTGCAGCACCTAACAATAGGCCTTTACCACGAACTTCACTGAAAATTTGGTACTTGTCGTTAATCTTAGCTAGGCCATCGCGGAACAGAGCTTCACGCTCTTTCACGCCAGCCAGAGTTTCAGGTTGGCTAACGACATCAACAACGGCTTCTGCTACTGCACACGCTAGTGGGTTACCACCGTAAGTAGAGCCGTGTGTGCCGACTTTTAGGTGTGTCGCAAGTTCAGAAGTTGTGAGCATTGCGCCGATAGGGAAACCACCACCTAGAGATTTTGCTGTGCTCAAGATGTCTGGTGTTACACCTAGACCTTGGTAAGCATAGAAATTACCAGTACGGCCATTACCTGTTTGCACTTCATCAAAGATAAGCAGTGCATTGTGTTTGTCACACAGTTCACGAACTGTGTTCACGAATTCAGACGTTGGAGAAATGATACCGCCCTCGCCTTGCAGAGGTTCCATCATGATGGCACAAGTGCGATCAGAGATGTGTGCTTCTAGCGCTGCAATATCATTGTAAGGCAGGTGAGTTACATCGCCCGGTTTAGGGCCGAAGCCATCAGAGTAAGCTTCTTGACCACCAACCGTTACAGTAAAGAAAGTACGACCGTGGAAACCTTGTTTGAATGCAATGATTTCAGATTTCTCAGGACCGTGAACATCCGCCGCCCAACGACGAGCTAGCTTTAGAGCTGCTTCGTTCGCTTCCGCGCCAGAGTTTGCAAAGAATACTTTTTCTGCAAAACATACATCTGTTAGCTTTTTCGCTAGACGCAGTGCAGGTTCGTTGGTCATCACGTTACTTAGGTGCCAAATCTTGTTTGCTTGCTCAGTAACGGCGTTAACCATTGCCGGGTGACAGTGACCCAAACAGCTCACAGCGATACCACCAGCAAAGTCGATATACTCTCGGCCTTGTTGGTCCCAAACGCGTGCGCCTTCCCCTTTTACCGGGATCATTTCCATTGGGTTATAACAAGGCACCATCACCTCATTAAACAGACTACGTTCTACTTTATTTTCCACTGTCATCGTACATTCCTTCTCGATACCGCAAGCTTCGCAAATAAGCGTAATGGTTCATAAGTGAGACAAAGATATTTTGTCTCGCCATAATCCCGCTGCAGCATTATATTTACATTTAATTAACCTTTTCAATAGTAGATTATTCTTTAGCCATCCCTAACAACCAGCTAAACGTCACTACCTATGACTATTTATGCATCAATTAATCTGTTTTATGAAGCTTTTTTTACCTAAACGTATAACCAGCAATAGCAAAGCCTTACTGGCACAGCGGTATATAGGGTTCGAGAGGAAATAAGGCGAATAATTTTGCATAGGCTAAAAACTTAGCGAAGCGAGAGAGAAATGTTATAAAAAGTGATCGGCGTCAGAGGGAGAGAGAGGCGTAAAGCCCGAATTTAAACGCTTAACGAATGGGCTGACAGGTTTAACTGGCTTATTTAGGCGAAGAAAGAGGCAAATTTAAACACTTAGCGTGCTAGGAAGTTAGCGAGAAGCTGGTGTCCTTGCTCTGTTTTAATCGATTCAGGGTGAAATTGCACCGCATCAATCGGCAAGGTTTTGTGTTGATAACCCATGATTTCATCCATGCTGCCATCTTCAAATTCCGTCCAAGACGTCAGTTCAAAGCAGTCTGGTAGCGTGCCATTTTTCACCACGAGTGAGTGGTAACGAGTCACGGTTAACGGGTTATTCAATCCTTGAAAAACACTCTTGCCATTGTGGCGTATCGGAGAGGTTTTACCGTGCATCACTTGTCTAGCTCTCACTACTTCACCACCAAACACTTGAGCAATGGCTTGATGACCAAGACACACACCTAAGATCGGCAGCTTACCCACGAAGTGTTCAATGACTTGCAGAGAGATTCCCGCGTCATCCGGCGTACAAGGACCCGGCGAGATAACAAGGTGACTAGGATTCAGCGCTTCGATACCTGCGATATCAATCTCATCGTTGCGTACAACTTTTACAGTTACCCCTAACTCACAGAAATACTGATACAAGTTATAGGTAAAGGAGTCGTAGTTATCGATGATAAGTAACATGGGTCGAAATCGTTTGCTAAATACTAAAGGATTGGGAGATATAGGGGCGGTATTGTGCAATACCCATAGCGAAAGGCAAGTGGAAACTGCATTTCGCCAATAATTAAGGCCAACCTAGGTTGACCTTAATTGTTTACAGATAGCTTTAAGTTATCGGAATTGGCTTGCTTGTATGGTTTGCCAATCTACTTACGATTTAGCTACTTGCGACGACGCCACATTGCTACGCCAAACAATGACATCAATGCACCCAAGCCGAATGAACCGCCGACTCTTAGCTCAAGAACCGCAGGATCATGATCCGATGAACGGAAGTGATCTTGGTACTTAGGCAGATCGCCTTTGTACTCTTCGTTGTAGTCAAACAACGTCGATTCGCCACCGTTAATGTGCCAGTCCGTTGCATCCACCACCATGTCTTTCAGGCTATCGCTGATCAACAGGTGATCCAGTGCGCCCACTTCGTCATTGTATGAATAGCTCCAGCTGTCTGGGTGCTTTTGAGCGACAGCATTAATGTAGCCGTAGTTCTTCGTAATCACCGCACCGTTATCACCAAACTGCTCAACACCATCAATGTAAGTGTTACGAGCCGCTTTGATTTGCTTACCGTATTTCTCTTCAGAGTAATCCGTTAGCACCAGCATTGGATCTTCCATGCCGTACGAGTTCATATCACCCAGAATCACTTTGTGACCTTTGATGCCATCGAGCGCTTCACCCAGTGCAACCGCCGCAGCTACGCGGAAGTTCTCACATGAACCTTGCTTATCGGCATCAACACCACCTTGACCGCCCTGCTCAACCGGTGCTGCATCTTCCCAACACTTAGAGCCTTTCGATTTAAAGTGGTTAATCGCTACGGTCAGTTTCTCTTTGGTACCTTTGACCTTGAAGGTTGGCGCTAATGAGTCACGCTGGTAGTTCTTACCGTCCTCAATCACCTTGCCTGAATCGTCTAACACCTCTGGTGCTTGTTGGCTTGGCATCGCGATAACGCGGCTGTCTTTAAGCTTAACTACCTTCTTGCGGTAGATAACACCCGTTGTGATTACGTCAGTACCAATCGAGTCCATCTCGTCGGTTATGCCATCTTCATTTGAATCAACAGCGACAAACGTATAACGGTCTTTCTTACGTTCAATGCGATCATTCAGCTGGTTAACAAGCTGTTGAATAGCAGAACCTTCACCAAAGCCGTTGTTCTCAATTTCCATCAAACCAATGATGTCAGCGTCTAGACGAAGAATCGCGTTCACAATCTTTTCTTGCTGCATTTCAAACTCAGTGATGGTGTTCGCGCCACGGTTGTTGCCGTGTTGGTTCGCATCACCGCCAAATGGAGAGTTGAAGTAGTTCAGTACATTGAAGGTCGCGATACGTAGGTCACCTTCATCCATGTCTGGCTTGTCGGTACGTGGGTCGTTACGAACGAAGTTTTCAGCCGAGATCTGGTTAGTCGTAATTAAACGGTACTCACCGTAGCTGTAAGTCAACACACCTTCTAGGCCGACAATCGTGTCATCGATACGGATGTAGTCTTCGGTCGAACCATCTTGGTCGATGTCGGTACGGCCAAAATCTGGGTAGAAAGGAACTTGGCCATCACCCGCTTTTTGATCCGTTTCTACGAAAAGACGACGATCAGCGTTGTCTTCTGTTTGCTGTTTCGCTTCATCAGAACCTGCGGCGAAAAGCTGGTTCGGTTGCATGTTGATACGCTCATGCGCCAATACCATGTTATTACGACGACCTGCGTAGTCATAACCAAAGGTACGCGTCACACGCATATCAAGCGCTTCGGTTGTTTTCACCAACATGCCTTCGTAGCGTTCAAGCGTTGCAGCGAAGTTCTCATCACTGTCTAGCGCTTCAATCGCCGTCGCTTCAGGGGCTTGTTGTTCGCCCTGCTTTAGCCATTGGTTGTTTTCAACTTTAAGCTGAGTGTGGCTGTAGTATTCTTGAACCTTACCTTTCACACACACCACATCGCCTGCAGCTAAGTCTGAGCTTGATTGGTTAGTGTGAATAAACAGACCTTCAGAAGTGCTTGAATTGAAGTCATCCTCAAGCGCTTGCAGATAAAAGCCTTTGGTTAGGCCCGTTGTCACTGCGCTAACCACACCTTTTACGAAATACTCATCGTCGGTGATATACGGGTAGCCATCAATGAATGGCGATGTTGCGCCCTCACCTTGGATTTCTTGAATGGTGGTGAATACTGGTGCAGAGCCATCTTGCGTACAAGCGAAGGCTTCTGGCAGCTCAACATTGTCTAGTGAACCTAGCCCTTCAATGCTGTCTTTTGGTAGCGATACCCACTGTGAAGCGTCAAACGTCGCCGAAGGTGTTTGCTCAGCACGAACCAAGGTAACATCTTTGCCCCAGTCCACATCACCCATCACACCAATCATATCCAGCACGCTTGAGTCTGAATTCAGGATAGCCAGTGGATCGTCGCCATTATGATTAGCCAATGAAGCATTGAGAATGTCAGCGACCGCCTTAATCTCATCACTGGCACTGGTATGAGCAACAACAAGTACCTCTCCGGGCGCTAAAACTTGGCCATCTAAAGGTAAAGTGGCGCCCCATGATCCGTTGCCATTGGCTGACTTAGCCAGTGAGTAACCATCTAAGTTAATGCTGCTATCGCCGTTATTGGCGATCTCAACCGCTTTGTTGTAGCTGCCGCCTTCCACATACTGTGAAATAAACAAATCAGCGTGTGCGCTTGTGGTTAACAAGCTACCAATTGCCACTGCTAGCAATGAAGGTTTGTGTAAAAGAGCCATCCGTTTCACCTGAGTTCATTGATTTATAGTCACTGCCCTCTATGGGCAGTCATGTATTTTGAGGTAACTATCAGGTTTATTTATGAAAGGAATAAGTCAGTTGGCAAGAAAATGAGGAACTTATCACTTTGGAATCATCAATTGTTTGGCACGTTATATATTTCCAACATATATAGAAATGAGTGCGAATTTATAAAGTCCAGAAGTACTGAACAAGATCATCGGCACAGCATTAACATGATGGATATGCTAGTCAGATACTGCGTAAATTATCAATTCAAACAAGGGGTTTTCGAGGAAGGCAAATGGAATGGGCATTAAAAAGCCCAAAGTAAACAGAAGCTACTTTGGGCTCAAATTCTCAAGCGAGTTGTGTTAGTTCACCCTATGGGCGAGTAACAAAACCTACTGCTTCGTATGCTTTTTTCAGTGTTACTGCAGCACGCTCAGACGCTTTTTCAGCACCCGCTTTCATTACTGCGTCCATGTAAGCACGGTCAGCACGGATACGGTGGTATTCAGCTTGAATCGGCTCAAGCATCTCAACCAATGCTGCGCCTACATCTTTCTTGAATGGACCGTACATCTCAACGCCTTGGTATTGCGCTTCGATCTCTTCAAACGTTTTACCCGTCGCTGCTGAGTAAAGACCCATCAGGTTAGAGATACCCGCCTTGTTTTCCCAATCGTGAGCAATGCGTGGTGGCGTTTCTGCATCAGTTTGCGCTTTGTTGATCTTCTTGATGATCGACTTAGGCTCTTCTAGCAGAGTAATTACGTTCTTACGGTTGTCATCCGACTTAGACATTTTCTTAGTCGCGTCTTGCAGGCTCATTACACGAGCATTCACTGTTGGAATGTAAGGTTCTGGCACTTGGAAGATAGGCGTTTCAGGACCGTAGATGTTGTTGAAACGAGTGGCGATATCACGCGCTAGCTCTAGGTGTTGTTTCTGGTCGCTACCTACTGGCACTTGGTGAGCGCCGTAAAGCAGGATGTCTGCAGCCATCAACACGGGGTAGTCGTATAGGCCTACGTTTACGTCGTTTGAGTGACGTGCAGACTTATCTTTAAACTGGGTCATACGGCTCAGTTCACCCATTTGCGTGTAACAGTTAAGAAGCCAACCAAGTTGAGCATGCTCTGGTACGTGTGACTGAACAAATAGCGTGCTCTTCTTTGGATCAACACCGACAGCAAGACAGATTGCTAGTGCGTCTAGAGTCGCTTCATGCAGTGCTTTCGGGTCTTGGCGAACCGTAATTGCGTGAAGGTCTACAACACAGTATTGGCAATCGTAATCATCTTGCATCTGTTGCCATTGACGTAGAGCACCCAAGTAGTTACCGATACTTAGTTCACCAGATGGTTGAACACCACTCAATACGATGGGCTTGCTCATGGTTTTAATTCCTTTGCTTATTCGCTAAGTTTATTGAACGCTTAGCTTCTTAACTTAAATATAGAAAAGCCGCACAGCTCTTTCTGCGCGGCTCATCCAGTGTACTCATTGATAAGTATTTTGCTAGTGGGTTAGCTAACTTTTGTACGCTTTATGCTGAAACTAGAACGACATCTAGTAATTGAGCAACGTTATCCGCCACATAGTCAGGGTTTGATGCTGAAATTGGCTCACCGTGATTGTAGCCGTAAGTCAGACCAAACGAGTGGCAACCCGCATTCTTCGCCGCTTTGATGTCGTTGCTTGAATCACCAACCATCAACATCTCTTCCGCTTTAACGTTGTGCTTTTCTAGCAACCAGTTCAGCGCTACTGGGTTCGGTTTTTTCTCTGGGAAAGAGTCGCCGCCCAAGACATCAACAAAGTACTTATCGATACCGTGTTGCGCCAGAACGTCGGGTACAAACTTCGATGGTTTGTTCGTCACAAGCGCCATAGTAAAACCTGCTTTATGTAGTTCAGCCAGCGTCTCTTTTACTGATGGGTAAAGGTGGCTCAGCTTGTGGCCGCCCTGTTCGTAAAAATCATCAAACAGGATGCGCGCTTTCTTCAGCAACTCAGGCTCTAGGCTTGGGTCAACGGTTAGATTGCGGCTGAGTGAACGCCCGATAAGCACGTCAGCGCCATTGCCAACATAGTCACGAACTTGTTCTTCGCTCACTGAAGGGAAACCCAACTCCTGACAAGCTTGGTCAGCGGCGACAGCCAAATCAGGCACGCTGTCTAACAAGGTTCCATCCAAATCAAAGGCGATCAGTTTTATTGAGCTTAATGACATCTTACTTTCCTATTAATTATATTCGTCTTATGTGTTGAGCGATAAGACGTAAAAAAGGGGCCAATGAGCCCCTTTATCTAAATTTTTGATTTTAGGTCAACTGACCCTAGTTCTACTTTTATGCGTTAACTTTTGCAAGTTCTGCACGCATCTCATCAATCACTTCTTTGTAATCTGGTTGATTGAAGATAGCTGAACCTGCAACGAACATATCCGCGCCCGCTTCTGCGATTTCACGGATGTTATCAACCTTCACGCCGCCATCAATCTCAAGGCGAATATCACGGCCTGATTCATCAATTAGCTTACGAACTGCACGAAGCTTATCTAATGTGTGAGGAATGAAAGATTGACCGCCGAAACCTGGGTTCACAGACATCAGTAGAATCATGTCTACTTTGTCCATGATGTAATCTAGGCAAGATAGTGGTGTTGCAGGGTTAAGAACCACGCCCGCTTTACAGCCGTGTTCTTTGATTAGTTGTAGGGTGCGATCGATGTGCTCTGATGCTTCAACGTGGAAGGTAATCATTGATGCGCCCGCTTTTGCAAACTCAGGCACAATGCTGTCGACTGGCTTAACCATTAGGTGAACATCGATAGGAGCAGTAATGCCGTAGTCACGCAGCGCTTTACAGATAGGCGCGCCAAAAGTCAGGTTAGGTACGTAGTGGTTGTCCATCACATCGAAGTGCACAACATCAGCACCAGCTGCCAACACTTTTTCTACGTCTTCACCAAGACGAGCAAAATCTGCAGACAAAATCGATGGAGCGATTAAAAAATCTTTCATACCAAACCTCTTAAGAGTGAGTAAATTGCGAATGTCACCGCCTTGGTGCTCTCTCATACACAAATATAAGACTCAAGCCCAAGACTATTTGGTGTGCAATTCTACCTAAGCACCTAAGCAGATCCTAGCAGTTCGAAAGATTAGTTTAAGAAAGTATCCGTTGGTCACTCAATTTAATGAGTTTGGAGGTGATTCTGACCAGACCTATTCCGCTGATACGTGTTGCTGGTTTTTCTCTTTATGGAAAAGCGCCAGTAACTCATCAACTTTATTACGCCCAGCGCCGTTACGGCTGATGGTGCGCTTCACCTTCACCACGTTCAGTTCCGCACCATGATATAAGCGACGAGTTAGGGTCGTATCGTGGTTTGAAATCAAAACGGGAATACCACGTTCCATTGCGGCTTTTTCAGCGACATCAGCCAAGGCTGCCTGATCATCTAAGCTGAAGCCATTACCTGCATAAGAGGTAAAGTTAGCGGTATTCGATAGCGGTGCGTACGGAGGATCACAGTAAACCACGCAGCCTTTGCGAGCACGGCTAAAGGTTTCATGGTATCCCTCACAGACGAAGGTGGCTTTTTTCGCTTTCTCAGCAAAAAATTCTAACTCGGCTTCTGGGAAGTAAGGTTTTTTGTAAGAACCAAACGGAACGTTAAAACCGCCCTTCTTGTTGTATCGACACAGACCATTGAAGCCAAAGCGGTTCATATACAAGAAGGCAAGCGAACGATACATGACGTTGTCGGTATCGTTGAACTGGGCACGAATATCTAGAAAGGCTTCTTTGCGATTGTTCTCAGGGCAGAACCAGCGCTTCGCTTCCGTGATGTAAGTTTCAGGATCGGTTTTAAGTAAATTATACAGGTTGATAAGATCGGGATTGATGTCTGCAAGCAGGTACTGCTCAAAGTCAGTATTCAGGAATACTGAGCCGGCACCGACAAACGGTTCTACCAATTTACGAGCAGGTGGCAGGTGACGTTGGATGTCTTCAACTAGGCCATATTTACCACCAGCCCATTTTAGAAAGGCACGCTGCTTTTTCATTTACTGCTCTATCTATCAACTCAAAAATAAGGCTGCGGAATGTAACATATTTTGAGGCTAAGCTCAGGGTTATTTCGCACGTTCTATCTCTCGATGCACTTGATTCATCGATTTTGCCCAAGGTTCCAACTGTTGAAGGGGTTTTGATAACGCACTTACCGCGTCTCTCGCCACTTGAATCGTTGGGTAATCTTGATAAGTGATAATAAACCACTTGATGTCGTTACGAAGTGTTGGGTAGATACGAACCTTGTTCTCAAGGTCATACTCTTCAATGAAGGATTGCACATCTTCCAGTGAGGTCATCGCACTCAACTGCAAGGTATACGCGCGTGGCGAGATAGCTTGTAACTCTTCACGAGCAAATGAGAAGGTGATCTTTTTGGTCGGTGGCGTTGAATCAGTTAGGTCTGACTCTTCATCGACTGTTGGTTGTGGCTCGGCTTGTGCTGCATCAGGTTGTGCGCTAACCGCTGCCCCTGTGTTTTCCTCAACAGCCGCGTCAATCGCGCTAGTATCAGCACTCTCCGGTTTATCATCAAGCAGAGCATCAACCACGTCAGAGGTGATCACAACGCGTTGCTGATCTTGTTCGACTTCCCCAACACTCGCGGTATCTTCAACAACAGTTGGTGGCAGAGACGAGCTATCATCATCGGCACCTTGGTAACTCATGTCGGTTTCAGCTTCAGAATCAACAGATCCATCAACGCCAGCTTGTTCAGTGCCGCTTTCCACTTCAAAGGTTGGAATAGCGGTCTGTTCAATCGGTGCGATAAGCGACTGCGCCTTATCGTCTGGTGTTGGTTGACTGAACATCCACCAATAACCACCACCAATTAACAACAGCAACAAGGCCACCACAATCGCGATATTGATTGGTGAGCCAATGATTGAGCGAATAATAATCCTTTTTTCCACTTTCAATTCTCCTAAAGCCATTAACTCGCCGGGCAGAGGTTGCGCTTTACTAAACGCACGTCGCACGCGAGTTTCAGACTCATCATCAACATATCGAATCACCAGTGATTCAAAGAAATGTTCAGCTTCTGGTTGCGAAAGGTCATCGATCTCGAGATCGATAGGCTTGAGTGGTTGGCCGTAACTCAGACGTGTTAATAGCGTGTCTAAGTGACCCGTATCCGAGAAGAGAACGATATTGATCGTCCATTGAGGGTTTGATTGAGCTTCCAGTACCAACATCCATAATTCGGATACCAATAGCTCAGAGAGTCGGTGGGCATCATCAACAACGATAACCACATTACACGCATCCCCATCCAGTAGCCGAGTGAGGCTATCTGATAAAGAGTCATGTTGATTAAAGAGTGGATCGGAAACAATTTGGCTAAGAATAAGCGCACGGCGTTGTTGATCGTCTTGGCTTGGGTGACAAAGCAGTAAGCACTGATTTTTTTCTGTCGACCACGCTTCAAGATAACGCTGAGCTAACCAAGAACGGCCCGAGCCAGTTTTACCAGCAACCGTGACTAGGTTTGAACCAAAGTTAGTCAAAAGCTGTAAGCGCTCTAGCAGCTCAACTTGAGATTCTAACTCTAATACTCTTAATTCATGAGCCAAACTCATTGGGGATCCCTACTGATAAGATCGATCAGTAAAACGCTTCAGTTGCCTAGAGTTTAACTAGGCAACCTCACAACCAAATTTAAAGAGTACGGCAGAAATCGATCGCTTGTTTAATGATGTCTTGAGGCACATCAGCGACCACTTCAGCAGTACCAATACTTGTTGGCAATACCAAACGTAACTGACCAGACAGCACTTTTTTATCACGCATCATGTGCTTCATAAAGTCTTCAAAAGACATGCTTTCTGGCGTATGGATTGGCAGTTTCGCATTCTTGAGTATAGAAATAATTCGCTCAAGTTGCTGCTGAGAGATCAGTCCCTGTAATTGAGCAGTTTTCGCTGCCATTACAGTGCCTGACGACACAGCTTCACCATGTAGCCAATTACCATAGCCTAGTTCTGCTTCGATCGCATGACCAAATGTATGACCTAGGTTCAATAACGCTCTGATTCCTGACTCTTTTTCATCTAGAGCCACCACTTCTGCCTTAATTGCACAACAACGAGCAATTGCGGTAATCAGTGCCTCTTCATCAAGTTGATAAAGTTTCTCTAGATTTTTTTCCAACCAATCAAAGAAGGCTTCATCGTAAATGATGCCGTATTTGATCACCTCAGCAATACCCGCTGCAAACTCACGCTCAGGAAGCGTTGATAAACAGTTAGTATCGATGATGACAGATTTCGGTTGGTAAAAAGCGCCGATCATATTCTTACCAAGGGGATGGTTTACTGCGGTTTTACCACCTACAGAAGAGTCCACTTGAGAAAGAAGTGTCGTTGGGATTTGAATGAAATCAATACCGCGCTGGTAACAAGAAGCAGCAAAACCGACCAAGTCACCGATAACACCACCACCTAAAGCAATCACCACCACATCGCGGCTGTAATTTCCTTCAAGCATGTAGCTCATCACTGAATTGAACGTTTCAAGGGTTTTGTACTGTTCACCGTCTGGCAACTCTAAAAGAGAAGTCTGACAGCCAACTTGATCCAATAGCGATAAAATTTTATCAGCATAAAGAGGCGCTACTGTCACATTACTGATAACAACAACTTTCTGTTTGCCTGATAAAAAAGAAAGGTACGCCGGGTCTTCAAATAACCCGGCGCCAATAGAGATTGGGTAGCTACGCTCAGCTAGATTGACCGTAATCCGTTCCATGGGTTTGCTCTCCGAAAAAATGAACTTAACGTTCTTCTAGCATTTTTACGATCTGGTTGGCTACCACTTTTGCACTTTGGTCGTCAGTACGAACTGTGTAGTCCGCCACTTCTTCGTATAGTGCGTTGCGAGATACAGCTAGATCTTCTAGCACATCACGCGGGTTGTCTGTTTGAAGTAGAGGGCGTTTCTTGTCGCGGTTAGTGCGAGCAAGTTGCTTTTCAATTGTTGTCTCTAGGTATACAACAATGCCTCGTGCAGATAGACGGTTACGGTTTTCTTTGCTCAGCACTGAACCACCGCCTGTCGCAAGAACAATACCTTGTTCTTCTGTCAGATCGTTGATTACAGATTCTTCGCGCTTACGGAAACCATCTTCGCCCTCAACATCAAAAACCCATGCGATGTCTGCGCCAGTGCGCTCTTCGATCACAGTGTCAGAGTCTAAAAACTCCATATGAAGTTGGGAAGCTAGGTGTCTACCAATTGTACTTTTGCCGGCGCCCATTGGGCCAACAAGAAAAATATTGCGTTTCTCAGCCATGTTTTTAGCAGTAATTTACAACGTTAATTCAATGACATCGCCACAAGGTAGGTCAGTACAAGTACTGAAATTAAAAGGCCCGTGGCACCGATTCCTCACAGATAATTCGTGATAAGACCCGAAATTATCAAGGTTAGGTGCCACTAATGCAACTTTATTTTTAATCTAATTGTTCATTACTGAATCACAACTTTAGGCGTGACAAAAATAAGCAGTTCACTTTTGCCCACATTTTCGTAGCTGCGACGGAACAATGCACCTAACAAAGGCAGGTCTCCTAACACAGGAACTTTATCGACTGTGCTACTCACGCTGTGTTGAAATATCCCACCAAGAACGACCGTTTCACCATTATTAACAAGCACTTGCGTACCTATTCTTTGGGTGTCTATCGCGACCGCTTCCCCAGTTCCGGTTTTCACCACTTGGCCAGGTCTATCTTGAGTCACACTCAAATCCAACACCAAGCGATTGTCGGGCGTTATCTGCGGCGTCACTTTAAGACTCAATACTGCTTTCTTAAATGCGACCGATGTAGCACCACTTGAAGAGGACTCTAAGTAAGGAATTTCAGTACCTTGCTCAATATAAGCGGGCTTTTTATTGGTGGTGATTAAGCGTGGGCTAGAAATAATCTCAGCTTTCGACTCTTGTTGCAGTGCCGACAGTTCAAGGTCGAGCAACGTATCCGAG
Source organism: Vibrio pomeroyi (assembly GCF_024347595.1). Lineage (NCBI taxonomy): Bacteria > Pseudomonadati > Pseudomonadota > Gammaproteobacteria > Vibrionales > Vibrionaceae > Vibrio > Vibrio pomeroyi. The sequence goes on from NZ_AP025506.1 coordinate 3,329,927, forward strand.
CCAAGCTTGGCCACCTGAAAGGCAATGCTCGATGCATTCGGCGATGTCGCACCCAAGTTAACGTTGAGGTAGTCATCAATCGCACTATTACCGCCATCATCGTCATACGGTGTTATTTGTGATGGATGATTACCTTCAATTGAACCGCCAACGGTGAAGCTTCCGTTAGTCGAGGAAACACCCCAGCGCACGCCAAGCTCATCAAGATTACCTTCGGTGACGGTCACGATACGCGCCTCTATCTGTACCTGCTTTACTGGGATATCCAAGGATTCAATGATGCCTTGTATCACCGCAATGTTCTCTTCCAACTCACGAATCAATAAAGAGTTAGTGCGCTCATCAATGGTAATCGAACCGCGATCAGACAACATACTCACGGCCCCCTCACCGCCAATCATGTCAGCGATGTCGGTGGCTTTAGCAAAATTGATCTTGATGATTTCTGACTTGAGCTCACCCAACTCCTCTTCCAAACGAGATTTCTCGAGCGCTTGCTGCTCTCGAAGATCCAACTCAGCTTTCGGAGCAACCAAGATGACATTGCCATCCACACGCTTATCCAAGCCTTTAACTTGTAAGATAATGTCGAGAACTTGCTGCCAAGGTACGCCATCTAAACGTAAAGTCAGATTCCCCGCGACCGAATCAGACACGACAAGATTGAAGTCGTTGTAGTCAGCGATCAACTGAAGGACGTTTCGTACTGGGATATCTTGGAAGTTAATTGAGATCAGCTTACCCTCTTTCTCTAGGATGTTTTTCTCAGCGGTCGTTTCATCGATAACCGGCTTACTGATCACCACCTCAATGAAGCGACCTTTTAGGTTGTATTCATACTGGTAGTCATTATTGATGGTCGCGAGAAGCCGAGTGCTCGGTGTCTCTTTGTAGACTTCAATCCCTTCAACTAAGGTGGCGAAATCTTTCACATCCAGAAGGTAGAGTTTGTCGTCATCAACCTGAGTATTAAGTAACTCTATACTCAAGCCTTCCTGAGCACGCTGCACATCGACCACCGCAGTGGTGGTGGCTAGCTCAATAATGATGACGGCCTCTTTATCCTTATTAACCCTAAAATCAATATTCTCTAATTTATTAGGCAAGCTCTCTGCGTGGCTAGGCACGCTAAAAACCAACATCACAGACACAGCAAAACCTTGTAAAGCCTTACTCATTAACCCACTTATTCCTTTATTCATATTTACATCTCATATCCACATCATGTGACATTGGTTTACTTCAGAGCCAGCCTAACGTTGCGCTTATGCCAACAACCTAAGCCATCTGGAAGAGTTTCATTAATCTGAACGTACTGGCTCGTCACCTTAGTAACTCGGCCATTGTTTAGGCCGATAAACTGGCCTTTCTTGACGTTTACCACGTTGCCTTTCGGTGTTTGCACTAGCCCAAACACACTTGACCCACTGCCCATCACGCCTCTCAAACGCAACTTGCTGAGTGGGTACTTCTCTAACTTTCCGTTACGAGAGCGAGCGCTAGGTTGCCAGCAGTCTTTCTTAACCAAGGGCTGGTTTTGCACAATGGCTTCTTTAGGGAGTTCAAAGGGAGGACGAAAGGCTCGGCGCTGATAAGTCGCGGCCAAGAACTCAGTCGCAGGGACAAGTTGCTCGACGTCTTTTCTCGCCTTGGCTTCAACCTGCACCACAAAATCTTCAAGTGAATCTTGATTGGCTTTACAGCCTGACAGCGCAAGCAGCAACACGATTGAGTAAAACGCGCTATTGGGTTTCATCATTGACCTCCGATTTAAACTGGTAGGTATAAGCTCGAACCCTAAAGTGCAGCGTGCTACTTTCTTGACTGACTCGCTGCCAGTTCACATCATCAAAGCTAATGATGCGCGGCAGCTTGGCGATAGCCGCTGAGAAGTCACCAATCTCATGGTAGTCACCCGTCAGTTCGATATTGAGCGGTAAACGATAGAGGAACTCCTTGTTCTGTTTTTGCCCCCAATCGATTCGAGTGAAGGTCAACGAATTATCCAAGCCGAGTTCATTCACAGACGCCAACATACTGGCCAGCTCTTTTTGAACGGGCAGCTGCTCCAACAGATAATCGTAGCGACTGGTTAGCTCATCCAACTGGCTCTGCAATTTAGGTAAGGCCGCAACCTTGTTGGCCTTTATTCGCAAGGTCGTCTTTAAGGTTTGTTCTTGTTGCTTCATCTGTTGCAGTTCATCGTCGAGTGGCAATACATAAAGCCAAGTGCCGACACCTTGGATTAATATCATCAACACCAGAATGACCAAGAGCTGGGGTAGCAACGGCCACTCGGTGATCTCATCAACATCAAGATCCTGAAAACTCATCCAATTTTGAAAGTTAGCCATGATTCGCCTCCTTCCCTTTACGGTTCGCCGTGGTGCTTTCTAAAGAAACGGGACTGAAAACAAAAGAGACCTTGAAGGTCTGGAACTCTTTATTGAAGCGCTTACGGTTATGAACGATAGAGTGCATCTCAACCCCTTCCAGAGAATCAGATCGTTCTAGGTTGTCCAACATAGTGGCGAGACGAGCCGTACTGTCGCTGATGCCCGACATCTCAATCTCCTGACCATTCATCTTTATCTTGTCGACATACACGCCCTCAGGAATCAGCTCCGGCATCAGGTTCATGAAATCGGTGGTCTTATTGCGCCCAAGCTGCAAAGACTCCACCACATCCAGTCGAGTGAGAATGGCTTTGTGCTCTTGCTCGGCGATTTTTAATGACTGAATCTGTCGATCAAGCTCAGCGATGTATTGATTGAGATAATTAAGGCGCGCTTGCTGCTTGGCTTGTTGGTCGTGAAAGTAGTTACCGACCGCCCATTGCCCACCAAGCGCAATGATGACACCGAGAATGACTAGATGAACAAAACGCTTTTTGTGTTGAGCCCGAATCTCATCGCGCCAAGGCAGCAGGTTAATTTGATGCAACATG